>CAJWKT010000101.1 GCA_913041665.1 uncultured Gammaproteobacteria bacterium
CTGATATCCGGCTATGCAGAAGCCAAACACCAGGTTTGGGAGAAAGGTGGACGCCCTGTTGATTTTTAGGAGGAACTTGCGGAGTAGTGAGCGAATGAAAGGTACAAGTTTCCGCTCGTGGGCACCAATCGCAGCTAGTAATCTCTTAGAATTGGACGCATGCTGGAGCGCGGGAATTTTTTTAAAAATTCAGTATTTCTTCAAAGCGCGTTCAATCTTGGGCCAAAGCTCATCGATGTCAGCGCAAGGGTTGGCTGCAACGTTTCTTAGCCACTGCTTACCATCTACACTCGTAATTGACGTTGACCCGATAGGTAGTCGCTCAATGATTGAGCCGAGCCCCGATTGATTGTGTGGTCTCCATAGGATGACCCCGCTAGACTGTGGGCCGAAAAGTTCTACCTTTGGGTGCGTATCCAGTTTAGACCATAATGTCTCTGCTAGTACCATCGCTCGGTCTATACGTTCTGCAAGGCCAGATTGTCCCCAGGACATCAATGTCGCGAGTAACGGCACTGCAATTGCCCCATGCGAACCGAGAACTCCCACATTCGGGACAGAAAGATAAGAACCCCCAAAGCTCACGGCTGAATGAGCTTTTTCAGTTGCGCGGAAGAATATCATTCCGGCTTCCTTGGGTTGAAAAAACAATTTGTGCGCAGAAATAGAAATGGAGTCGGCTTTATCTATTCCCTCCAGTTTGGAGGCGTGTTTTTGGGATAATCTCAAAGGTCCAGACCATGCCGCATCTACATGCGTCCAGGAGGCCCTCTCCGCTAATTGGAGATTATCGATCACACCGGCGTTTGTAGTACCTGCGGTGAGAACAAGGGCTGCATTAGACAAATCGGTAGGAAGTTTGGTGTCGTCTAATCGACCGGACGTATCCGTGGCAACGGAGAGATATTCAAGACCTAACAAGTGAGTGGCTTTGGCAATAGAGAGGTGAGATGCATCAGAGGCGACTACTATTTTAATTCCATTTAAGTCCCTTGCCGCCCAAAGAGCGGTTAGGTTAGACACTGTAGAACCCGGTGTCATGTGACCGCCATCCATGCCATAGAATGGCGACAACCAGTCTATCACCCGTCTTTCTATGTCTTTGGCAACCGGTGAGAGGTCTGGATGCAGAAGATTTTGATTGAGCGATGCATTCCAAAAAGTAGTGGCCCAAGATATCCAAGGCGTTGGAGGATCCATATGGGCAAACGCTCCGGGTGCGCCAAGATGCCGGGCTCCACCAATAACGATGGGTGCCAGTATTTCGAGCGTTGCCTCTTCGCCAATTCCCTTATTTGGTAAATTGTTAGGTAGTTGAGGTTGTTCTGAACCGCTGGGCGGCACCAAAACGGCTTCCAGAGCCTGTTCCAAACCGGGCCTACTAGCGATGAACGAACTATCAGTCATGTTTAGTACCTTCTATTTGATGTGGCCCGAATTTTGAGGAAATTAATGCCCCCGAACAAGCCACCCATGAAACTCAGTTAAGTGCATAGGATACAAATATCGTCTACCGCTGTCCTTCAAAAGCTTTCGGTCAATTAAGGAAGGCCCCAGGATCAATCCTTGAGATTAGTTAATTGTCCTCAAGAATCGGAGAGTGCACGCCGTGGCTGGAGGGCTTAGAGGCTTGGCGGAGAGCTAATTCATCAGCACGTTCGCGAACTGCGAGCCGGTAAGATTGTTCTTTTCCAGAGTCGTATGGCAGAGGCCAACGCTGTTGTTCCACACCATAAAAGGCTGCTGCCTGCAAGGTGAAATGTGGGTTTATAAGATGGGGCCGGGCTAGTGCAACAAAATCTGCGCGTCCCGCGGCCAGGATTGTGTTTACTTGATCCCAAGTGGTTATATTGCCAACTGCAATGGTCGGAATATTTGCCTCAAGTCGTACCTGCTCCGAAAACCAGGTCTGGAACATGCGGCCATAAATTGGTCGGGCGTCCGGTGTAGTCTGACCTGCCGAGACATCGATCAAATCGCAACCGTGGGCCTTAAAGATCATGGCAATTTCTACGGCCTCATTACCAGTAACGCCTTCTTCTCCAACCCAGTCGGTGGCTGAAATACGCACCGACATGGGCTTTTCTTTGGGCCAAACCGCACGGACAGAGTCAAAAACCTGAAGTGGAAAACTTATGCGGTTTTCCAGGGAGCCGCCATATTTGTCGGTCCGTTGATTACTCACAGGGGTGATGAAACTCGATAGTAAGTAACCATGAGCCATATGCAGTTCGAGTACGTCGGCGCCTGCATCATGGGCTTTGCAGGCTGCAGAGACAAAATCTGACGTTACCGCCGCCATGTCCCTGTCAGTCATCTCACGCGGGATATTGTTAAACGGATAGAATGGGATCGAAGACGGCGCAATAAGGGGCCAATTTCCCTTTTCCAGAGGCTTGTCCATTCCTTCCCAGGCAACACGGGTGGATCCCTTGCGGCCTGCATGGCCGATCTGCATACAGAATTTGGCGTCCGACTGACTGTGCACATAGTCGATCACTCGGGCCCAGGCATCTACATGCTCTGGTTTATAGAGACCTGCGCAACCGGGGGTGATACGACCGTCTCGAGACACACAAGTCATTTCCGAGAACACTAGACCCGCACCGCCCATAGCCATACTGCCGAGATGGACAAAATGAAAGTCGCCTACCGTACCGTCTTCTGAGGAATACATATCCATTGGAGAAACCACGACCCGATTGACCAATGTGATGTCCCGCAGTTTAAAAGGCGTGAACATAGGTGGTGTGCCATCAGGAATTTCAAATCCCTGCAGACGTACTTTATCTGTAAAATGGGTCTCCACATTTTCGACAAACCGAGCATCTCGAAGGCGGAGATCCTCGTGGGTAATCTGCTTGGAACGGGTCAGCATGGAATAGGCGGCTTGGATGGGTTCCATCTTCCAATAACGTCTGGCGTTTTCGGTCCAGACAACGCTCACATCGGCGGCGTGTTGAGTAATTTCGACTTCGGTTCTGCGCACCTCTTCAAACCGCTTAAGAGAGATATCAATTTCTTCCATCTCACCGAGTGTTTCATAGAGTGCGATGGCATCTTCCATGGCCAGCTTGGTACCCGAACCAATCGAATAATGAGCAGTGTGGAGAGCATCACCAATGAGAACGATATTCTCATGACTCCAGTTTTTACATCGGATTGTAGGGAATGTCCGCCAAACTGATTTGTTGGGAACAAGTTTGTGCTCCTCCAACCGGTCAGCCCAGAGTTCCTCCATGTAATCAAGGAGTTCCACCTCGTGCATATTTTCAACCTCGCCTCTGGCGTTCTCCCAAGTGTGTTCAGGTGCTTCGATGATCCAGGTAGAGAGGTCGGGATTGTACTGATAGGCTCCCAGCACCCAAATCCCGTGATCGTTTTCAGTGAAGTCGAAAGTGAACGCCTCGTGGGGCTTGGTGCAGCCAAGCCAAATAAATTTATTACGCCGCCACTCGAAGCTGGGATGAAAATGTTGCTTGTGAAAATCACGTACGAAGCTGTTAACGCCATCGGCACCAACAATCAGGTCCGCACTATCAAATAGGCTGGCGTCTTTTATCTCTATTTCAAAATGGAGGGTGACGCCCAATTCGCGACAACGCTTTTGCAGAAGCAGCAATAACTCCCGACGTCCGCAACCGCAAAAGCCGTGCCCAGTTGTACGGATGGTTTCACCCTTAAAAACAAAATCGATTTCGTCCCAATAAGAAAATTGTTTTGTAATCTGGTGGTAGGTCTCGGGATCATAAGAGAGGAAGTTTCCTAAGGTTTCATCAGAGAACACAACTCCAAAACCGAAGGTGTCATCCTGGCGGTTGCGCTCGTAGACTGTGATATCGTGTTGGGGCTGCCCCTTTTTCATTAGGATAGCAAAATAGAGTCCGGCCGCACCGCCGCCGATTATCACAATTCTCATTTATCCTATCCTATTTATTTCTGGTATTTATTTTATACATAAACTATTTACATATAAATTATCAAGTTTTACGATCTTCAAAGAAGAATATGGCGCGAGAGACTGAAAATAGTCGTGACGAATTATCCAACCAATAAACAGGAAACCCTTTCACTAAGCTTGTGGCTGCAGTTGATGAAGTGTACGAAAACTATTGAGGCGGAAGTGGCTAGCCAGTTTCGGCGCTCTCACCATCAAAGCTTAACCCGCTTCGATCTCCTTTCACAACTTTACCGGATTGGGGATGACTGGGTGGCCATCGGCGAGTTAG
Organism: uncultured Gammaproteobacteria bacterium; assembly: GCA_913041665.1. Taxonomy (GTDB): domain Bacteria; phylum Pseudomonadota; class Gammaproteobacteria; order Steroidobacterales; family Rariloculaceae; genus CAJWKT01. The sequence goes on from CAJWKT010000101.1 coordinate 4,230, forward strand.
CCAGCAAGTTAATGGCTTCAGGAGGTAATATCACGGGACTTCTTGACCGGATGGTAGCCGACGACCTCATTGAAAGGCGCGCAAACCCCCGGGATCGCCGCAGTTTTCAAGTGCGAACGACAAAAAAAGGCAGAGATACGTTCAAAGAAATGACCAACGATCATGCACAATGGATAGAAGATGCTTTAAACGAATTTTCTCAGAAGGATAAGGAACAGCTCATTAAACTCTTGGTGCGCGTCCGGCGTGCATTCGAACCTAACACTTTAATATGATTTCAAAGCATCCGAGAATGCGCGGCACAAAGAATGGATAACTGGAGAACCTGAAATGGCTGACTTGTTACCCCTACCTGCATCCAGAGACGAAATCCACCACATTCAGAGTGAACGTAAAAAGATCGCATTCGAACGTGCGAAGACAGCTGGATGGTACAAGGGCAAACTAGATCATATCCCCGCCGACGAGCTAGAAGATCCTGGGGTCTGGGGACAAATTCCTATCATCACCAAGGATATTCTCCGTACATTTAATCACTCCGAGTTCATGGACAATTTTAATGTCGCGAGAGCAACGGACATTGCGGAATATTGGCGTTCTGGAGGCACCACCGGCAAACCTGTATTCTATCCTCGCACTTTTGAGGATGTAAAATATGGCCTAGAAAGCTGGGCCCGCACTTTTCCAGCCATAAATATTGGGCCGGGAGATCTTTGCCATATTTCATTCCCTTTGGGTATTCATCCGGCAGGACAAATTTGGGCCCGCAGCGCCCACCAGATGAATGTGGGCATGAACTGGGTCGGTGCCGGCAATGCAGTGCCGTCAGAAGCACAGGTAGATCTCATATTAGCACTCAAACCTACAGTCCTGATTTCGATGTCGAGCTTCGCCTTACACCTAATCAATGTTGCAGATACCAAGGGCATTGATCTCTCCGAAAGCACTATCTCCATAGTGATCTGCTCGGCAGAAACTCTGTCCGACGCCAAACGAGAAAAGCTAGCCCTGCGTTGGGGGGCAGAAGTCTACGACGTATTCGGCATGAGCGAGGCGGGCCTTATGGGCTGTGAAGGCGATGCCCATGACGGCATCCACATCTGGTCCGATATGTACTACTGTGAGGTAATCGATGAGAAAACAGGAGAAATTCTGCCAGAAGGCCAAACCGGAACCTTCTGCGTAACGCCCCTTTTCAGTAACAACGCAACACCGTTTCTGAGGTGGAACTCTGGCGATATCGTCCGAATGATTGAGCATGGTAACAGCTCCGGCACAATAGGGGAGCTCTTCCCTATGATCCAGCATGCTGCGCGAACTACTGGGTTTTTCAAGATACGCGGTGTCAATCTGAATCACGCGGAGTTTGAGGATTTCATGTTCCGAAACCAGGATATAAATGACTTCCAAGCTGTGTTGGAGACCGGTGAAGACGATCTCGAAAACATAAGGGTAAAGATCGAGATAAAGAGAGGATCCGATGAAATTAAGGTGACCCATATAGTAAATGCGGAAATCAAACGGGTTTTTGAGGTCTCCGCCCTCATCGAGGTACTGGAACTAGGTAGTCTTGCCAAGGCGTTCGAGACCAGTATTAAAGCGCCTCGTTTTGTCGACGAGCGACAATAATTTGCGAAAATAGCACCGAAAGGTTGACGGGTAGAGGAGTTTGGGTTGATCGAGGTTGCACATTATATTTCAAAAATTTTCCGCCTTAAAACGGTTCAAGCTGGCCTGGCATATTCATACCGGCAAAGCGCTTTATTCCATGCCGCGTAGCACCTCTGGGTTTTGGACCAATAAGCACAGTTACCAACCCGTCCTCTTTAGGGTTTCTCTACCTGCACGCAATATCAGGCACAATCACATCAACAATACTTTTGCTTAGGCAGATATTTGAAACATAATATTGAGAGTATGGTCACCGCGGCGGATAGTCATATTAACTTTTTCACCAATGCGATACATATTTATCTCGCTGGTAACGTCACTCGGTGTTTTGATGGGCCGTTCCCCAATTTTGGTGATGATGTCGTTTACCCGTAGACCTGCCGCCTCCGCTGACCCACCAGAAATTATGGTCCTAATAATGGCACCTAATTTGTACCTTCGGTTCCCCGCTGGAACGCCTTTGACGCGCATACCAACACGTCCACGAATAACTTTTTTGTAGGAAATTAGATCCTCGACAACCCTCAGGACCAGTCGTGTCGATGCTGCAAAATTGATTCCCAGGTTTGCATCAGTTTTTTTTGTAAATATTGCGGATAGCACACCTATAAGCTGATTTTGGTCATTGACGAGGGCTCCCCCTGAAGCCCCAGGGTTAACTGTGGCATCCGTTTGGATAAAGTCTTCAATTTTGTTAAAACCCGTACCAGTTCTATGGGTTGCAGAAACTACCCCACAAGTGACAGACAGCCCCAAACCAAATTGGTTGCCGATTGCACAGGCTGGAGCGGCCAAAGTTGGTTCCTGCCCGATTGGTAAGACGGTGATGTCTTCAGGTACCTTAATTAAAGCAAGATCAGTTAGTGGATCTACTCCCACAATTTCTGCCGTTAACAGTCGGCCATCAGTGAGCCGAACAGAGATACTTAGGGCACGACGAATGACATGGAAATTCGTAACTAAGTAGCCTCCAGGTTTAATCGCAACCGCAGTTCCCTCCGGTTCTTCTAACACCCTAGATCGTTCGACGTCATTATTTCTATAATCCGGCCATACCGGAAGTACAATCACCACAGAATTCAAATTGGCTGGAGAAAATGCCGAAGCGGGATGAAAAATCAAATATGGTGTAACCACCAGGACAATTTTCAGTAATCTAATAATCATACCGTATTTTCTTTCATCACAAACCTTACCAGATTGGGTTTCTTTTTGTTCAAAATTTAGTGCTACGGTATTTCTGACCTACAAGTGAAAGCTTGAGGTCAAATGTAGGGTTTAAGACCCCAAATAAGCAAAAAGATGATTAAGCTTATTAATAGGATCAACCAGATTATTTGAGGTA
>CAJWKT010000102.1 GCA_913041665.1 uncultured Gammaproteobacteria bacterium
GAGCCAGAAATATTCGGCTGCCCGTTCTCCAGATATCTTGGCCTGTCTAAGGTGCCCGCTATCTCTTCAGACCGGATAGGTTCGTCTTCTCGCTCGATATTGACACGAGAGAGAGGGCCATCCCGCGCTAACTCTAGGCCACTTTCAAGCCGCATCATCCCCAGGATGCACACATTCTCTTCGCGACGCGCGGGGTTACCAGTCATATCGACAGTCTGGCCGGGCACAAAAAAATCCTCACTCCAGCCCATCCGCTTCAAACGCCCGGCGGGGCCCATTTCGCACCGCCAATTAACCGTTTCGCCACCTTCTTCAATATCAAAATAGATGTAGGAATGCGGATTAACAAACCTGTATTCGGTAATAGTGCCTATCAAGTTGATTTCGATATTGGTATCAAAATGCGGAGCAAAGGCATGGTGGGCAAAAGAAAGAGAAGGAGGTGACAACACAACGAGTGTTACCGAAAATATGCTTAAAAATTTCTTTTTTATAAAAATCTTATGGTCCTGTGTAAAACTTATTTATTCAGAAAGCGTCCCGCTATTACAGCCCCAAGGTAATTAAAAAACTATTGCCGGGTTTGTTCATCGGGAGTTCCCCCTCCCATACCTGCACGATCAAGATGCGAACTAACAGTGCCGGCGCCGTCACCACCTAGTTGAAATTCCTTTAGCTTCCTTTCGAGCGCCTGCGGACGAAACTCCTCACCCTCCACAAAAACCCTGCTTAACAACATATGATTCTTAAGCTTCGTTGCTGGGGTACCGCTTACTGAAATAGTATTCCCCTGCTTGATTTCCCCTCCTGTCCAACCTTCCCGCGACAGAATATTTCGGCTCCTTCCCTCTACAACCCAGGTTTCTTTAGCATCATTGCCATCTACATCCACGTAAATCCTAATATGTGGATTCACAAACCAAAAAGACTGAACTATTCCTTCTATTGATACGGGCTCCGCCCCCATATCATAGTGGGAAACAAAATTATGATGCGCATTTGCCGGTAGCGCGAGCAGGCAGCAAAAAAACTTCAATAACAATGAAAACTTTCTGATCATAACGGCCCCGCTAATTGATGTGCTCACTGGATATAATCGACTACAGGCGATTCAACTTGTTCAGCATATTCTGGAAATAGAACGCAACCACCATCGTAATTGTCTAAAAATTCCTGAGGGACCCCCGAGCCTTCACTGTAAACAGAAGACTCCCAGTTTTCACCGCCATCATCAACAATCGCAATATCATCGCTAGTTAAAACATGACTGGCATCGTCAATCTCCCGATAATGTTTAATCGTGTGCCAAACCTCTGTCAAAACCTGAGGATCATCCAGCCAGACCTCCATCTGCAGTGTTCTTCCCTCCGGCACCAGACGAGGATTCACTTCCTGTGGAGCAATTCCCAGAGCTTCCCATCTTTGATCAATTGGAATCAGGCTATATTCACGTTGCACAATGAGTTCTTCTGACGGAAGAACAGGGATATGGCCCATTAATATATCTCTACTCATAAGTCCCCGGGTTTCTACGAATAGGGTGTTGCCTTCCCGGCGACCAATAGAATAACCGAACAGACTCGTCGGCCAACCAGAACGCCGATCAAGTCCATATTCTTCTGGAAAAACACCGTTTATGTGCACAACTACTCCGGAAAGAAGAAAATCTCCCTCCTGATTCAGTTCAACTAAAGCGCCAGCAGGAGAAAAAAGATTTCTTGCTAAACCAGACTCATAGCATTGTATTGCCGGATCCATATCAGGAGTAAACCGGTCCCAATATTCTTGGGCCTCAGTCGCTAACTCTGGCGGGCCATCAACTTGGACCATAGAAAAAGGATCAGAGGTATAGGCACCCAAAAAACTACCTTCTGCAACATCAAAGCCCGTATCAGAAGAACCACAGCCAAGCAGGGAAAATAACCCGATAAACATACCTGCCCGGGCAACACTAATGCCGATTCTGTTCAGCAAAACAATCTTGTAAGTTTTATTCATGATTATAGGAATCTCCTGTCGCGTCCTATTTTTTTGATTTGTCTGAGACTACAGATTTAATAACCACAATGACACTCACAAACTATAAAATCCGATGGCTTGAGATGGGCATGTCGGTCCTGATTTTTTTTATGTAATCAGGATTTATGGTCGCGCTAACCCACCCAATTTCGTCAGGAATCTGACTGACAACATGGCCCCACGGATCTACAATAACTGAATGCCCCCACGTCCGTCTATAACCACCTGTTCCATCTGGAAATTTTCCGCATTGGGCCGGAGCCAATACATAGGCTTGTGTTTCGATTGCCCGCGCCCTAACCAATGGTAGCCAGTGATCTTTCCCGGTTTGCAGAGTAAAGGCAGCCGGTATCATTATGATATCAACTCCCTTTTTAGCTAACTCAAGGTATAGCTCTGAAAATCTAAGGTCATAACAAATCGTGCAACCAACAGTCATTCCATCAGCTTGATAGGTCACCACTTGATCCCCAGGAAGAACCCTGTCTGATTCCCTGTATGAATCACCGTCAGGAGTTGCAGCATCAAACAAATGGATCTTCCTGTATTGAGCAATAATTTCTCCTTCCCTGTTAAAGGCCAGGCTTGTATTAAAAATTTTGTTGCCGGCCTTTTCGAAAAAACTACCACCGTGCACAAAGATACCGTTCTTTTTAGCGAATCCGGCCAACCTTTCTGTTGTCTCTCCGCTTGGGATATCTTCTGCTGATGACTTGCTGTCCTCATCGGTCCCTCCATAAAACGATATCATTTCAGGGAACGCGATTAGATCAGGCTTGTCAGACACGATTGCCTTATTTGCCAGTTTTATAGCTATATCTAAGTTTTTCTTTTTATCGGTTTTACTATTAAGTTGTACGATGGAAACTTTCATTAATTGTCACCTTTCTCGGACACCCCGGCTCTTGCGGCATAGTTCTTTTAAAAAATTAATCTCGGGCGGCCTCTATTTGAATAAAAAAAACCCCGGAACTTCCGGGGCTTTTCTATTCATAATTATCTTTTTGATTTTAGAAACTATAACGAATACCAAGCCCATACTCTCTCGGGTCACGGGGCAGAATATGAAAATTCCTCCTAGTCTGACTGAGATTGTAGTCATTGCCACTTGAAATGATGCGCGGCGTATCATCATCCGTCAGATTTCTCCCATACAGCCGTACATCCCAATTATCTTTTCTGAAGTTAACGCTTGCGTTCACAGTATCGGATGCTGCCATCGCTGCATAATTAACATTATCAAGCCACTGCTCACCGATATAACGATAATCCAATCTGCTCACTAAATCCCAACCCGAACCTCCCAGCGAAGTCCGATAAGTAGCTGCCAGAGAATAAGCAAGATCCGGCTGGCGAGAGAATTCATTCCCTATTGCACTCACACAATTGAATAACACGCCGGATCCATCCGTCACCAGATTGGTTGGAGTCAGCCCAATAGTTTGAACTCCGTCAGGATCACAGAAAGTTTCATATTCGGTCTGCTGCCAAGTAAGCGTTCCGCGGAAATCCCAGTTGTCGTTAACAAACCAGGATACCTCCCCCTCAACTCCATATACATTAGCCGATCCCAGATCAAGTTGTGCACGCAATCGGTAATCACCTGGGCCAAGGGAAGAGCCGTTATAGGTGGTCTTCCCTGGTGAAGTGATGCCCTTCTCCCGTGCCAGTGTATCTACGTCAAACGCTAACGTATAAGCCTGGTTGTAGTGCTCCCAATCCATGGCGTAGATAGCGCCCGCGAACTGCACACGGTTATCTGCCAACCCCGCTTTAATACCAAACTCTAAGTTTGTGATTTCTTCTTCTGCGTAAAAAAGAACATCGTCCAACTTCCATTCCACAAGACCCAGGTCGTAAACTTGTTTGTGTGCCGCCACAACCCTGGGGCTACGAGCCGCAGGAATAACGCCTGCCGGATTAATCCCGGACGCCCATTGCGCATAGAGGGTCGCACCATTATCTAGTGTGTGGTTTAAGGCAATACGAGGAACAAAAGATTTCGTGGTATTCGTGAATGCTTCACTTGTTATCTGATTAACATTGGTCATATCTTCACTCTGATAACGACCTTCCAGAGAGAACGTCGTTCTATCATTCAGATCATAAGTCAAGTTCGCAAAAACCGCCTGATTCTGTGATTCCTCCGAAATAATCACATTAGGCTGTATGGCTAGGGCCGCCTGCTGACCCGCCAGAATCCCTGCATACTGGCTCCAAACAAGGGTTAGAAACTCATAATCGTAAACCGACGCTCCAGCAGTCCATCTAAGGGGAGCATCTTCTGGTGAAACCCAACGAACCTCGATCATGGCCTCCTCAATATCGGTTGGGTCAGCCATATGATTGACACTCATCCCCATCACCATACCCATCGCAATAGAAAGCGGGGTATCACTTTTATCACCATCTGCCCAACGGATATACATCTCTTCTGAATAAAAACTGAGGAACTGTAAATCACCATTGTCGAAGCTAAAGTTGAGTTCGCCCTGAAGACGATCGCGTTCATTGGTGACCTGCGGCGCTTGAATACCATAGGAAGCCGCCAAAGCTTCATTCGCGGTTCCTTTGAAGGGCGCTGCCGTATCGGAATTAGTCGGAATCCCGCCAACAGGCGCTGCCGTATCGCAGTCCCATGTACCCTTAACATATTTAGTAGTTGCCTTATTGGGGCTCTGGAAATTCGCACAGGCAGTCAATGCAGCCTCACTGATGTAATAACGCAAGGTCATGTCATCGTCAGTTCTAAGAGTGCTAAGCCGAACTTCTCCACTAACGCGATCATTCGGAGCAAAGGTCAATTTTCCGCTAGCATATTGCGTATCTGTGCCGCCTTCACGGAAGCCTTCTGTTGTTATCCATGAATCATCTCCTTGATATGAGTCCAAAGAAACATCCAATGTATACCCAAAAGTATCGTTAATAGGTCCACCGATTCCGAGTGTAATGTTATCTCTTGCTAAGCTGCTGCTACCAATATTCAGGCTACCTTCGAACTCCGTTCCCGGGTCCCTTGTGACGTAATTGATCGCCCCGGCAAAAGTGGAACGGCCAAATGCTGCACTCTGAGGACCACGAAAAACTTCAACCCGCTGAATATCTGAAAATTTCATCGTTCCCTGCGCGCCCACCAACGGTAGACCATCTATGAAAGACATAACCTTTTGGCGTGTAGTCGCAGTGGCCTTTGACTGAATGCCGCGTACCGAGGGAGTTGCATTATTGCGGTCTCCGTTAGTGTCAAAATCTAGGCCAGGGGTTAGCTCAAAAAAATCACGGGGCTCAATAATCCCAGCTTCTCGTATTAACTCGCCACTCACAACTGAGATAGACACAGGGATTTCCTGAAGGTTCTCCTCCCTCTTGCGAGCCGTCACCACAATTTCCTCTAAAATCGTCCCCTGCTGCGCCATTGCAGGAATCGAAAAGAAAAAAGGTAAAGCAAGGCTGCTCATGAAAAAAGCATAAAAAAACCGCATAATTTTCTCCCTCTTGAGCCGAGTGTACATGTATGGGTAATTTTCTTTCTGGCTACTACTACTACCCAGAAACTACTATTAAGCATCATACCTTTTCTCAAGCCCCTCGGGAATAAGAGGGTTCTGGACCGGATGTTTTCTATATTTCACTAGAATTATTTACTTTAATTTATTGAAATATAATAAATATATATGAATTTTTTAAGCAGACACTCAACAAAAATCCCCTATCAATCCAGGCCTACTAAAGCGATTGGGCAGTCCGCCCCTGAGGAAATGGGTGCTCGGCGTGTTCCTTTCAGGCCTGAACCTGCCTGCGGCTTATTTACCCCCCTCTAACTCTTCAAGGTGTACATTTGGTGGGACAGGCTGGAAACTAAGAAAAATCAGGTCATTCGGAGTAGATCCTCACGGTATGAAAACTACAACGAAATCTAGGTTATCCCCTTACTACTGCACAGTTATTGCTTTCTTCGGAATTTTTTTTAATGTGTACTCTCAGGCACAGCAAACTTCCAGTTTGCCCGAAAATTGGCCTAATTGGGCCTATGGATACCTAGAGCCTTTAATGGAAGGGGGTCGAATTGCTCCTCCCTGCCCAATCGATGCAAAACCACTGGACTGCGCTTACCGATCTCCTCCTGCTACTGACGACGGGCTTAAGTTCAGCCTGCCAGGAACTTCACTCTCATTCACCGCTTCTGAAGCAGATTATGACTACGGACCGGCTGATTGGTATCCAGATGACCATCCTTTAATGCCCGCTGTTGTTGATCAAGGAAGACGGGAAGAAAAAATCAGGGCCTGCTCCCTTTGCCATTATCCAAACGGGCAGGGAAAAATGGAAAATGGCCATGTCGCTGGCCTCCCCTATAGCTACATCCTTGCCCAACTTGAAGTCTTTTCAAAAGGTGACCGAAGAAGCGCAGACCCCAGAAAAGCCAATACCAATGAAATGATGATGATTGCAAAATCCATGAGCGAAGAAGAGAAACAAATTGTTGCCAGATATTTTTCCTCAATAAATTTCAAGCCCTTGGTTAATGTGATTGAAACAACCAAGGCTCCCCAAGTTCGCATGACCATGAATGGTCTGATGTTACCAATCGAGGATATGCCTTTTGTTCCTCTTGGAAATCGCATTATTGAGGTGCCGACAAATCCTCAACGCACAGCCATTATGCGGGATCCGAGGGGTATGTTTACTTCTTACGTGCCAATTGGCAGCCTTGAGAAAGGAAAGCTGCTAGTCGAAACCAGCAATAACAAAACAATTCAATGCGGGATCTGCCATGGGCCTGACCAAACTGGTCTAGCTGACATTCCAAGTATTGCGGGGCGAACTGCAAGTTACACGATGAGACAGCTTTGGGATATTAAACAGGGCACCAGAAAAAGCCTGATAATGGTACCTATTGTAACCAACCTGAATGCCGATGATATGCTGAGCATTTCTGCATATTTAGCATCCTTACCGCCATAGTGGTGATGAAAAGATGGCCATTAGATTAGGATGCCTGCCCCCTTCTGCGCCGAACTATTTATATTTCTAAATACCAAAATGCCCGTAGGCAATAGGGTGTAACTGCAGAAGGTGCTAAAAATATAGGTGGAGATCCACAAAAGGACCCAAGGATTGGTTGGCACTCCGACGGCTTCCCTTACTTAAGAAACTATTCCCCTATCTGGCAATCATAGATAGCCATGCCCTCGTCT
>CAJWKT010000103.1 GCA_913041665.1 uncultured Gammaproteobacteria bacterium
ACGGTTTCAACTACCAGATCGAGGAAGTCGGCCGCCGTCTGCGAGAGGGCCAGACGGAAAGCCCCCTTATGTCTATGGACGAAACCCTCGGCATCGTGTGCATCATGGACCACATCCGCCAGCAATGGGGCCTGACGTATCCACTGGAATAGAGACCCGAGGCCGTCACTGAAGATAATTGGACTACAATTTGGGGCTGGTTCCGTATAACTTGGAAAAAATGTTTTCTCCATTTTCATCGAATACGAGAATGTTTTTATGGTCCATCCCCCACTGGATCCTCTCCCCCATTTGATACTGCTGGGAACCCATTTGAATGGAGCGAATAACCTGACCATCGTCCAGTTCGATATCGTAGAGAGTCTCTCTTCCCTGGGGTTCGATGAATAAGATTTTTCCCTCCACCTCGTCTCCAAAATTCGGATGCACATATTCCGGGCGGACTCCTATTTCCAGTTTCTGTTCTTCTTGGATCCCATTGCTCAGGGTTGCTTCACTCAGTTCAAACTTCATCGCAGTCCCGACAAAGTAGTTCTTCTGGAGGACGCCATTATAAAAACTGATCGGTGGGTTTCCGATAAATCCGGCAACAAAGGTGTTTTTTGGATCGCTATACATCTCGGTAGGAGTTGAAATTTGTTGAATTTTTCCATCATTCATGATGGCGATTCGATCACTCATGCTCATGGCCTCTACCTGATCATGGGTCACTAGAATGGCCGTAATGCCGGTTTCCTGCTGAATGCGTCTAATTTCACTGCGCATTCTCAAACGCAGGGCCGCATCCAGATTGGCCAATGGTTCGTCCATCAGGAGCACATTCGGTTTGCGGATCAAAGCACGGACTAGAGCCACACGCTGCTGCTGCCCTCCCGACAAATGCATAGGCCTGCGACTCAATAAATTACTGATACCAACCATCTCTGAATATTCTTGCACAAGTTGGTCGATTTCACTTTTCTCCATTTTTCGAATCCGGAGGGGGAAGGCGATATTTTCATAAATCGTCAAATGGGGGTACAATGCATAATTTTGAAAAACGACCCCCACGTTTCGCTCTTGAGTGGGTACATTATTTATGACTCGATCTCCAAACAAGATTTGTCCAGATGTGATGTTGTGAATACCACAGATAGCAAATAAGGTGGTGGTTTTGCCACATCCAGAAGGTCCAAGTAATGCGACCATTTCGCCACTTTCTATCTCCAGATCCATATCTTTGATGACCTCGACTTGACCAAAATTTTTACTGAATTTTTTCAGTATTATTTTCATTATCCTTTCGAGCCTCCGCCTCCACCATAAATATTCATCAACTTCTCATGCGTAAAAATATAAAATATCATCACCGGTAACATATAAAATAGTCCGACTGCTTTAAGCAGACCATAATCGACAGCTGTGGTTTCAGAAAGTAGTCCTGCTAGATAAACGGAAAGGGTTTGCTGCTCTGCACTTGGTGCTAATACAAATGGTAAAACATACTCTCCCCATGAAGAGATAAAAGAAAAAATTGATAACGCTGCTAACCCAGGATATATTTGAGGTAAGATCAACTTATACCACACGGTGAATCGGCTCGCTCCATCCTGAACTCCCGACATTTCAATCTCCCAGGGTACCGTGTCATAGAATCCTTTCATAATCCAAATACCGAAAGGCAACTCCAATGAAGCCTTAATGATGATTACACCGACTAACGAGTCATATAATCCGATCATTTGAAGAATGATGAATATTGCAATCAGAAGGGATACACTCGGAAAGGAGTGTAACAGCAGGAGCGTTCCTAACAATTGGCTCCGATAAGGCATCTTTAAACGCGAAAGCGCATAGCCTGCCGTTGAAGACAAAACCAACACAATCGCAACCACACAGCCTGAAAAAATAAGAGTATTGAGGGTGGTAATCCAAATGGAAGGTTTACCAGATAAAGTTTCAGTTAAAAATCGCCAATGGACGAGCGTGAAGGACTCTGGCCAAATGCTATCTGTACTAGGAACGGTGAACACGTCCAAAAAGAAAAAGAAATAAAGAATAAATAATGGCAATGATAACACGAAAAGAATAATCGTAGATATTCTGTTCGAATTGTGTTTTTCCATATCAATTCTCAATAGGAGGTTCTTGGAGCAGTACCTGGAACTTAAACAACTTCAAATAGGTTATGGAAGCAATGATGCCAATTACGACTAACACCACTGATAGAGTGGCACCGAAACCGTAACGCAGATTGCCCCAATAATTACTCAATGCGGTATGAAAAGCATGAAGCGCCCAGACTTCGGTGTCCCGTGCAGGCCCGCCGTCAGTGGAAAGCTGAATGTATTCAAACGAGGTGAGTAGACTGAGCGTTTGGTAGCTAGCAATGAACAAAATAGGCCAACGTATCTGAGGTAAAATGATTCGTCTAATTTGCTGCCACATATATGCTCCGTCCACAGAGGCAGCATACAAGAGAGATTTGGGAATGGCTTGCATGGCGCTGGAAAAGATAATCATCCCCATGCTTGCACCAACAAATCCATTAATCACAATAATGGTTACCCACGGGAATTCACCCATCCAGTTGGTCGGCGCAACCCCAAAATATCCCATTACATAACTAATAAAACCACTGTGATCCATTAAATCTCTCCACAACAAAACATAGAGTACCGAAGGGCTTATCCGGGGAATTAGCCACAGTGATCTGAAAAATTTTGATTGCCCTAAAGACATATAAAAAGTGAGCAAAGCTATGATAAGGGCACATCCTACATTAAACAGTCCTAAGGTGAGAGTGACGTACAATCCCGTGTTTTTAAAAATACGCCATGAGTCAGGATTGGAAAAAACCTCTCTATAATTTTTTGTAGTCCAATGCCAACTAGTGTTGGTCACTTCAGTAATTAGATCGAAATCTTCTTCCCCAACTTCTATTTGTAGTTTCTCAAAAGCCACCCGCATTTCACTAATTTCGATAAACTCTTCCCCATTGAGCGACCGAATTGTGGCTCTTGATATGATTTTTTTATCGCGAAAAGATCGCGGTTTGTTCTTCAACTTGTCCAATGCTTCAAATAAGGCTTTTTCGGTAGAATAGACTGTACCTGGAAGTGTTTCCTCAATTTCGGTCTGGGTCTTTTTCTCGATCTTAGATTGTGAGATAATTTTGAGAGATTCACTGTCAAAAACGTACTTTCTCTCGATGATTTTTTTAAAAATATCTCTGTTTAAGGTACTTTTCTCTAATGCCCGAATGGCATTCTTAGAATAAACATAATGGTTTCCATATATCCCCGTATCTGATGCCATTGAAGTAAAACTAAAAACAAATGTTAGGATTACAGGAAGAACGTAAAAAAGGATAATAGAGACTGCAGCAGGAAGGAGAAACCAATAAGCCAATGGAATTCTTTTCAATATAATTACCTTTTATGACAGGATGATAACAATGAGCAGGAGGGTCTGTTTATTGTTATGTTTTTTATTTGATAATAACCTTTCCACCCATAGTAGCATTTAGCTCTTTTGTTATGTAGTCCACTGACTCCTGAGGAGTTAAACGCCCGCTCCAGACTGCAGTCAGACCATTCCAAACAGCAATATCATATTGTCCAAAACTGGTATTATTAGGAAGAGAAAAGGCATTTTCCAGCAGGGAGGAAGTGTCTGAAGGCCATTGGTTATTTTTATAGAACTCCTGCGCATCTTGAACTTTTGTGATTCCTAAGTGTGACGATTTGATAGCATGCAAAGAATTGATCCTTGGTTCTGTTGCTATAGCGATGATACGCGCAGCTAATTGACTGAGCTCATCATTATTTCTGCTAATCATATATGCCAGAGGGTGAGTTAATGTCGTTGGTTTAAATCCACTTTTTCCAGCGGGCATCAAACCAAAACCAACATTCTCATTAAAGGAATGGAACCCTATCATATCCACCCATTCTGCTCGTTGCCATGTTCCTCCATGCCAGATGCCTGCTTTTCCACTTGTTACAGCTGCATGCCAGTTAGACCAAGATGTTCCAATATGGTTTTTGGAAGTGACCTCATATTTATAAACCGCATCATGAAAGAACTGATAATAGGCAAGTAAGGCTTGTTTATCCAAGACTAGTTTTCCAGTTGCACTATCTTGCATATCACCGTCAAAAGCCCTGTAAAACTGCCAATAATCTCCACCTTTTTTAGGGCGTGGATAGAACCCAAATCCTTTTTGAACCACTCCTTGATCTTGCATTTTCTGAGCATCTTTCAGTACATCATATAAAGTGTAAGAACCTGATGCTATTTTGTCTGGCAATGCTTCGAGATCCGATTCACTATAACCAATTTTTGCTAAGTGTTTGTTCCAGAAAAATAGAAGCCGCGCCTCAGCATCTTGAGGCACAGCCCAAATTTTTCCATTCCAACTCATAGGGCCCCAAAGGGATTCTACTATATTACTCATTGGCCAGGTGTCGAGATCTAATAGTTCATCTATTGGTTGAATTAGACCTGAATTTCCCCAGACAGCAATATCTTCATGGCCGGATAAAATAATCGTTGGTCCAGTGCCCGCTTCCATTGCTAATGAATAGGCTTGCTTCAAATTGCTCCAAGCTTTTCCACCGTCCCATGAACGTATTTTGGCAACGACCTGTACATCGGCACCTTCGATTTTCAATTCCTCATTTAATATCATTACCGCCATCTTTATGGAGCCATTTCGGTAATCTATCGGGTCATTTTTGGTCCAAAATCCAATTTCTACATCTCTAGCATAAGCAAAAGTAATTGAATAAATTATAATCGGAAAAAAGCTTAAAAAATATTTGACTTTCATAATATTTTTCTTCAGAATTGCATTTGATTGTGAAAGAAAAAACTGATACCGCTCCCTAGAAAGATAGACAGCTGATTCTCAGAAGACTGAAGGAGATTTGAGTATGCCTTGGGAAAAGGTAAACGTTGAGAGCTAGGCCGAGAAGCTTGGCGTCAATATCATCGAATTACGCCAGAAAGACCAACTTATCGAAAAAGTCGTAAAGATCAGAAAATGGCTCGGCTTGACGCAAATTCAATTGGCTGAAAGGGTCGGGGTACTCCAACTGAGCATTGCACAGATTGAGAATAGAACCAAGATCGGCAAAATTACCTTTGTTGTTCTTCTCAACATTCTCGGTATCTTGGGGCATGATTTTCAAAATCACTACCCGTAAGGTGCGCGATCTGAAAAATGTGAACGAGAGAGTAGGAAATTCGGTTCCCCGGACCTCCCCCTCGGTAGCCATCATGCCCTATTCGGGCAATAGGCTCAGGATGAAAGCCTTCACCAGACCGATGGCTTCAGAGCAGTGGCCGATCTTTACCCGGTTTCGTGGACAGTGAAATAAGGTCATGCAGCCCATTTTTGCACAAATTCGACAGGGCTGAGATAGCCCAGGGTGGAATGACAACGAAGGCGATTATAGAATACCTCAATGTATTCAAAAATCGATGCCCGTGCTTGAGCACGGGTGGCATACTGCTGAAAATAGACCTCCTCAGTCTTGAGCGTATGAAAAAACGACTCCGCCACCGCATCATCATAGCAATTTTCCGTGCCACACGCGAAAACAGATCCAGGACGATACACAGATACGGCAGCCCTGTCCCGTCCAGAGGTACGTGATATCGGACACCCAAGTTTGGTTAGGGGGCAGAACACGAAACGGCGCAACCCCCTACCAGAGAAGACGTTGCGCCGTCAACTATAATGGCTCCGCGGGTAGGATTCGAACCGAGCAGTCCCCTTCCAACTCCTACGACAATACCACCACACATCAAGGACAGAACCAGACAATCTCGAGACAATCCAACGAGTTATCAATTGGGGACCATGGGTCGCCTGGTCAAGACCTGGACACAACTGGACGATTGCAAGACACATCCGAACATAAAAAGTGTGCAATATACGTGCAACGCCAGGACGCGCTACCAGCCGACCTGGCGAAGGTCGTCGCCGCCTGGCCCGATCTTTCCCAGGATCAGAAAGCGAAGATCCTCGCAGTTATAGAAGCAGAGTAAAATAAGGCAAGGGCCGGGACGTCCTGGACGGCGAACGACCTTCGGTACTCTTTTACGTCGACAACTACGAAGAATTTGGCAAGGAGTTGAGCCGATGCACCCACGGGTACCACCTCCGCCGACAGGGCCTCAGCGCACCCCGCGCGGGTCGTCGCCGGCGTCTCCGGAACTGCGGAAAACCGGGCTCTGTAAATCCTATTGAGAGTGTTTCTTTTTAATCCGACATTGATCGAATGAGCAAAGCCCTCGCTAAACGCGGCCTAACACCCAAGCAGCGCCTCTTCGCCCTCGAGTGGTCCAAGGATTGCAATGCCACCCAGGCCGCGATCCGCGCCGGCTACAGCGCCAAGGGAGCCCAAGTGCAGGGCCACAAGTTATTAAGTAATGCTAAGGTTTTGGAGCTGGCCCGGGGGCATCTCGCCACCCGCCTCAACCGCGCCGAGCCGAACGCCAACCGGATCCTCAATAACAATAAGGAGCGATTGCCACCTGGCGCAGTGGCACCAAAAAAATGGCGGATGACCATTAGCCAAGAAGGCAAGAGTCATCCGCCGCGCCAGAAATAATAATTAGAACCGTTAATCGACCGCAGTCTGCCTGCCAGGACGAGACCGCACCCCTTCAGCAGACCGGTGACCCCTGCCGACTACCGAGGCTCGCTGAATTCCTTTTTCACCTCTCCCAACGAACTCTCCTCGATGACCGTACCAAAATTTACCGCCGTTTGCGGCAAGTCGATCGGTTCGTCAGCACCGGCCTGACGCTGGCGAATCCTCTCGGTAAATTCCCCCAGATCCCAACCGGCCCGCACAATAGCTGCCTGCAACCTCTCAGACCATTCGTCCGGGTTCGTTGCCATTGCGCGCGCGATTACCCCCCGCTGAAACTCACGGAGCCCGTCATCATTCCGTTCGCGGCGCTCCCCGCGGGTCCGCTCACCCGCCTCATACGCCCGACGCTGGCGGATCCCCTCGGCGATCTCCTCGATCGTGCTGCCAGGCTTGAGCTCGAGGATCACCGCCTGAAGCTCCGCAGACCACTCGTCCGGATCCGTCGCCATCGCCGCGCGCCAGACCCGATCCTCGTGAGACTTATCGCCATCCCCTTTGTCCCGAGCCGCCGCCATCTGGCCCTGACGCACTTG
>CAJWKT010000104.1 GCA_913041665.1 uncultured Gammaproteobacteria bacterium
ATGAAGCGAACCATGATAGGTATTTCGATCGGCTTTGTCATCACCTCAATAACCGGTGCCCTTGCCTATTCCCCGGAATTCATCAATTACCTGCTCAGCAGCCTCGGCCTTGATGCGGGCGTTACAAAAACGCAGACCCTGAAATTTCCACTCTACCTGAACCTTGCCACCGCGCTGCCTGTTCTCTTTATAGCAACCCGTTTCGAGGAAAAAATAACCAGGCCGGACCCTGCCCGCCCCCACATGAACGCAATCCGGGAAAGTTTCTCAGGAACACTCCGTGCGGGCCACTGGATACTGAAATCACCAGCTGCAACCACCCTCATGCTGATCGGCCTCTTCTACGACAGTATCATACGCGTCTTCTATACCGTTTCCTCCAACGTCTATAAACTCATTAAGTTACCGGAATGGACTTGGGGATTCGTGGGTGCATCCGCCTCCATTATCGGCATTGGTGTCGCGCTGCTTTGTGAACGCATGGCAAAGAGTTGCAGCCCGTCGGTCAACTTCATGCTGGTGACAATACTCACCTTCGCAGGCTGCATGGCACTGGCCAATCCCGTGCCTCTCTGGGGCGTTGTGCTGTTACTGCCAATGCTCACCTCCATGCGTTTCCTGCAATATTTCCTCTCCCTATACCTCAACCAGGTTACCCCTTCAGGACAAAGGGCCACCGTACTCAGTTTCAAGGGAGCAAGCATGAACCTGTCCTTTGGCGTCCTTACCCAAATCTTCGGGGTTATCACCGCCCAGTTCCTGTGGAGTGGTAAATTCGCTGCGAATCCCAACCCGGAACTGTCAGCTTTTGCCCACACCCTCACATGGTGGCCGGCATACTTCGCCATTGGAGCCCTCCTGCTTTTCACCTTTACCCGGTGGCGTTACGGCAAGGGGCTCACCATGCTGATTGCGGAAGGGAAAACACTCAATAATCAAGATGCAGACAAATGATTTGTTATCAGTAGGTCGACGGTTCGAGTCCGTCAGCCGGCTCCACTTACAAACGTTGTAGATACAAGGGTTTAGCGCATCAAAGCCACTGTCATCATCTTACAGGTGGGACCATCTTGGCAAGTTGATACACCAACTTGATTCTCGAAAACTGGCTTTTGCAGACCACATAAACCCCTAACGCACAGGGAGCTTGCTGTTTGGCGGGTCGGTTGCTAGTATGTGCGCTGTATCGAACCTTGTTATAAAAACCCTCCTCATCAGCCTTCTCTTAACTGCCACTGTCGTGGCTGAGGTCCCATCATACCAACTCGACCAAGGTTTCGGTTTTCGGGGAGCATTTGGATTTCAAGGAGTGAACTATCGTGGAAACATTAGAATTATTGCTACAGATGGAGAAAGCAAAATAATCGCAATCGGAAACATGGGAGCCTGGAATGCTACTGATGTAAATGTTTTTTTGTTGGATTGGATTTAGATGGAAACCCGTTACCTACTTTTGGAAATCGCGGCGACGGATTTCTTGAGATAACGACGATTCCGACACAAGGCCCGATAGAAATTTTCGTAGTAATTTCAGTATATATAAGGAAGAAAACATGATGTATTTCAAACGTTTTTTAAGTATTTTAGCCGTGCTTGGCTGTATTGGTAGTAACGATGTCCGAGCAGAAAATATAACTGCGGATACAATCCTTCATTGGGGTTTTGATTCACCCTTTGCGTTTGGAGCCACGGAGTACGATTCATCGGGCAACAGTCATGATGGTCACGTTGTTTGGGATAGGATTGGTAGTACGGGGGGAATGCAATGGTCTCCTGGGAAAGGCGTATTTGGCGGCGCAGCACATATGCCCAATGCGGTGCGTGGTTACATGCGCACCCAGGGGAAACTATCACTTCCTGCGCAGTGGTCACTCTCTTTATGGATTAAGCCAAACGAAAGTAAAAGTCGTATTGATAGCCTTGTGGGTTTTCACTCAGATGGTAAACGGATATTAAATGTGAGTGGCCGCAATCATGGAGGCTTTACCCTCTTACACCAGGTGGGGGAAACGATGAATCAGTATCCATTTGCCTTCCCTGTAATGAAAAAGAATGAATGGCATCACGTGGTCATGGTGTGGGATGCCAAGTCCGTAATCTGTTATTATAATGGTGAGGCCAAAACCCTGCCGCAGAAGTCGACCTGGGATCCAGCGCTAGAATTTTCCATGGAATTTTCTGGAGGGAGTCATCAGCATCGATCTTACGGGTTATTCGATGAATTACGTGTATTTGGTAGTGCCCTCAGTGCTGACGATGCCAAAAAATTAAGCGACCTTACTTACTACGCGACTGAGAAGCGAAGTCCCATCGCCGATGGGGGAATGGGGTATACAGCGTGGTTAAAAAATGGTCAGGCGCGTTTTACCATGGCCGGTGGGGAAATGTACACAGATCAAGCAAAAGGCTCAACTGCAGGGAAGACAGCTTACCTCTGGGAAGTGGTAAAAAAGCCGGTGGGAGCGAAACCTAGCTTTAAGGATGCGAGTGATCCCCTAACGACCTTTTCCACCAATAAGGCGGGGGCTTACAAGTTACGCTTAAAGACATCCAATAATTCAGGAAGCGATACGGCCCTGGTTAATGCCGTGGTCTTTACCCCGGACAAGGGGCCGAAAGTTACCAAGCTCTACGAGATGCCCATTGATCGTTTTGACGGGCATGTGGTTGGATCCCATCCAGCACGGATCGCAAAAATAGCGGGGAAGACCATTGACCCCATAGCCTACTGGAATTTTGACGCCATGCCTGAGGCAAGCTCTGCCACCATGGGCGAAGCCGCATCCATTGTTCCCGAAGGCAAGCTAGGCAATGGGCTGGCCATCAGGCCAGAGAAACACAAAAGCGGGGTTATTGACTTTGGTTCCTTCAAAGCCCTCGCTGATGAATTTACCATCTCTTTTTGGGCTACCTCCGAAAGAGATAGTCGTAGGGCGTCCTTCTTTCAAGCTAAGGGTGAGAATGGTAATCCTTATTGGTCCATGGGCAATAGCCATAATACCTCTAAGGTCCCCAATCGCAGTACCTTGATGTTTGGGACCCTTCGCTATCCCATACAGCTGGAAGGTAACTGGAATCATATTGTGATTAGTTATGGTCCAACCGGTAAGATGCGAAAGCTCTGGGTGAATGGTTGGCTGGCGGGCACCAAAGCCTATGAGCCCCTATCTAATGAAGCGACTGGGGTGCCCCAACTTATTTTTAATATTCCGGGAGACAACTATTCCTTCGAGGGCATTATCGATGAGGTGGCTCTTTATGACAAGATGCTTAACAATGAAGAGGTCGTCCAGATTTATAAGAACGGAATTCCCTCCTTAACCATGCGCGTGCCGGAGGATCCTTACAGCACCCGTGCATACCCCAGCTCATTTGTAAAAAAATGGTTCCCAGAGCCAACCCCCCAATATCAATTGCAGGGCTTTGCCGAAGACCGCTTTAGAGGGGGGGATCTTGCCGCCTATACCCATCCACGACTTAATATGACCCTCGAGGACCTACCTCGAATTAGACAGTCCCTTAGTAAAACCCGGCAAGGTAGCAGCAATCGTTCCTTCATGTACATGTTTACGCGAACGTTATTCGGTTTTAACCTTGAGAACTATGGTCCAAATTCCACGTTAAGTGATAAACCGCCAGCAGGCCAAAATCCCTTCCAGTTAAAAAACGGAAAATACCCACACCACGATGTTCTCAACGGCCCTTCCGCTCGTATCGGCTTGGCCCTTGAGGCCCTATTAACGGCCGATACAGACATGGCCCGTATGCTCATTGACGGCATGTTAGAGTCGGTAACGATGCAACAGGAGCATTTCGATTGGTTTATTTCGCGCAAAGTGAGTAGTTGGCAAGAGACACAGGGTATTCTTGGACGGCGCATGACCCCCATTCTCTATGACTACCTCTACAATTTCATGACAACTGAAGAACGGGCGATTATTCGCAAGGTGTTGGCAACCGCTACCGCTGGCTCCTATTCCATAGGCATGTACACCATGCCCGCCGGGCAATGCAATAGCTCAAATTGGCAACCTTGGATTACCGGGGACATGGTGATTACCCTTCAATCTATCTACGGGGAAAATGGTTTTGACCCCTCCACCTATAAAGAGGCGGTGCGGGCGGTTGAACTCTGTGCTGAGGTGATGAATGATCCCGAATCGGGCATTCACCGCGAAGGTATGGGAAAGAGTAGTATTGCGGCAACCCAAATGTCGATCCTCTCTATGGTGCAGCCGCCAGGCAAGAAAATAATTTCCAGTAAGGCATTGTACAATAACGTGGCGAAGTTCCACTTTCACAACACGCTGCCCTGGGACCCACGCATTGTGATGTATGATCAGAAAAATGGCGGAAATGCCGTGATGGCGTCTTCCTCGGTAAATGTGCTTCATTATGCCTATCCCAATGATCCTATTCTAAACTTTATGAAGCACTGCGTTTATTCGAGTCCTGAGCAATATATTAGTATGCGCCCTAGAGCGAGTGGTCAGGAGTCGTGGATGATATCTGCGATTTATGTTGAAGATTGGAAAGGACCTGCAGATCTGCAGGATCATCTGAAACAAGTAGTGAAAGAAACAGGCGAGCCCCTGGGATATTTTAGTGATGCCCGAGGTCATATGGTCAGTCGTTCGAGTTGGGGAGCCGATGCGCTACAGCTCTACTACGTAGCACGGGTGGTCACCGCGGGACACCAGGCGCCCATTCGGGGTTATTTTCAGGTGAACGGCCTGGGACGGCAATGGCTAACCTTTCGCAGCCGGGGCAATCACCACAGTCGGGCCAACTCGTTGGTTACTGTTGATGGTGAAGGCCAGGATAATTCTGCCGTGCGTACTCTTCACTATAACGGTGTAGCCAAAAATAAAGAGGCGACCTTTGATATTATGGGTAGTGACCTCACGGCGGCTTACCGTCAGGCAAACAATCCTTGGCCCAACCTTAACTACACGCGACTGAAACCCGATGCACGCCCCTGGTTTAACATGCCCTTTAAGTACCTCGTTAATTGGTATTTTGGCGATCGTCCCCAGCATCAAATTCTCGAACCCAATGAAGTGGCCTTCGATCCGAAGAACTACAGTGGGAAAAAAGAATTCGCCTATGCCTACCGCACCGCGTCCTTTGCGCGGGGCAAACATCCCTACATTCTTATTCTTGATGATGTGAAAAAGGATGATAAGCAACGAGAATACATTTGGAATGGCGCCCTCCCCGATGACTTCAAAAAGAATTTGGGGGATCACACACTCACCGGTGATACCGCAATCCTTGTGGACCCCAACGATCCAACCCAGCGTCTCTTCGTTCATGTGTTTGGCTATGAGGGACAGGGTTCCTTCGTGATAGAACATTCCCAACCGACTCAAGATGTTGATCGCCAAAAAGCGAATCTTAGTACCGAGAAAATGCCCCATAATCTGAAATTTAAAAACAGCACCAAGGCTGCAAAATTTAGAACCTTGATCTACGCCTTCAAAGAAGGGGACGCACTACCGAAAATAACGGGTGGCAATGGTCGCTATACCATTTCCATTGGAGACCAGGTCGATGAATTACGTCTCGGGAACTCTCCTGGTGATAAAATTACCCTTACTCGGAAATAAAAGATATGATCACAAAATCTAAAGTTACCATTCGTGATGTCGCCAAAGAGGCCGGCGTAAGTCCAGCGACCGTTTCTGGTGTTTTAAACAATGGCGGCAAACAAAACCACGTGAGCTGACCCCCTAAAACACGGCCACATTTTGTGCTAGGTTCCTAGGCCAAAACCCAGGAACTAGACATGAAAGGAAAGAGACATAAAACCGAGGAAATCATTCGTATTCTACGGATGGCTGATGGAGGAAAGACCGTGGATGATGTTTGCCGTGAAGTGAACATTTGCGAGCAAACGTTTTATCGATGGCGGCGCAAATACGGTCGAATGGAGATGGCGGACGCCAAAAGGTATAAGGAGTTGGAGAATGAAAACTCTGAACTCAAGAAGATGCTGGCCGACGAAATGCTCAAGGCCAGAGTATTGGAAGAGGCGCTTAAAAAAAAGTATTAGGCGCCTCCGCGAAACGGCAGGTAGTGGAACGGATCGTAGAAAAGGGTGTGTGTTCGGTGCGCAAAGCGTGTCGCTACCTCCGTCTGCACCGTTCCAGCTGCCAATACCAGTCGCGAGAGGTCAGTGATAAGACGATCAAACTGGTGCGGCGTATACTGTGGCTAAGCCAGAAGTATCCACGTTATGGCTATCGCCGTATCCGTGCCCTACTTGAAAGAGAAGGCTGGAAAGCGAGCCGGAAGTTCGTGCAACGCATCAGAAGACTCGAAGGACTTGGAGTAAGCGGCAAAGGTCCACGTCGTCGCAGACGTGGGACTTCAACGGCTTTGCCTACTAAAGCGACAAAGCTCAATGAGGTGTGGAGCTGGGACTTTGTGCATGATCGAACGGAGAACGGAACACCGTTAAAAATGCTGACATTGATCGACGAATACAGTCGGCAATGCTTGAGAATTGAAGTGGCTCGAAAGCTACGAGGTCACAACGTGCTCAACGCATTGTCTGAGGTGATGGCGCAACGAGGCATACCAAAATACATCCGAAGTGACAACGGGAGCGAGTTTATTGCCAAGGAGGTCCAGCATTGGCTGAGGGAAATGGGCATCAAGGCCATCTACATCGATCCTGGTAGTCCATGGCAGAATGGACATGTCGAGAGCTTCCACAATCGATTGCGAGATGAATGCCTGAACCAGGAGCTGTTTCCAAGCGTGACCGAAGCTCGCGTTGTGATCGAGGAATGGAGGCACTTATACAACCGTGTTCATCCGCATAGTAAATTGGGCTTTCAAAGCCCGGATAAATTTGCTACAACCCAAACCGAACTGGGACTGATCTCCGCTCCGGCTACGCCTGCGCTACGATCAATCCCAACTTAACCAGAACAAGAACCGGCTCTGGAAACCTAGCACCTAAAGTGGCCCATAAAGGGTGTTCAGCTCAACGGAAACCTTTCCGCTGAGGAGCAAGGTAACCCAGTTGCAGAGGACAGCCGGAGAGTAGTTCTTGATGGCCCAGAGGTTCCAGATCCGGGTTTTGTTGATGGACCTGTTAAGCCTCAGAAATTTTTAATTGCAGAGCGTGAATGGAC
>CAJWKT010000105.1 GCA_913041665.1 uncultured Gammaproteobacteria bacterium
ATCCCTCGGTGGAAACACCGTGCCGGTTCGATTCCGGCTCCGGGCACCAATAAAAACAATGAGTTATCTCTTTTACAAGCTCGCATTCTGGAAATAAAATCCTTGGTGGGACACTCACGGGACACTTGCTGTGAAATGGCCCATAAGTCCTGTTCCGTCACACACCCCTTTAGCTATCACCCACTAGGTAATCTCTCGTAAACCTGCTGACGGGAGCCCGTACTGTCCCCCAGCTGTCCCATACTGCTTACCCTGTAGTGTAACTATCTGTAATTTAAGAGTTAAATTAATTAGGCCGAGGGTATATCTATCTGTCACTGTGATATACTGCCTGCTGTTGTAGCTTATTGTTTTAACTCATAAACCGTGGCTTGAATTAGTAGGGAGTGAACATGGCAACAATAGAAAAACGAACTGACTCTACTGGGGCGATCACATATCGTGTCAAAGTCCGCCTGCGTGGCCACCCTCAAGAGTCAGCGTCATTCAGGCGCCTAACAGATGCCAAGCGATGGTCATCACAAACAGAATCTGCACTGAGGGAAGGGCGCTATTTCAAGACATCAGAGTCACAAAAACACAATCTGGGTGATGCAATAAAACGATACCAGCAGGAGATGTTGCCTGAATTGAAAGATCCCAAACATCCATTACTTCATCTGAACTGGTGGAACAAAGAAATTGGTGGCACGCCACTGGCAGATCTTAGGCCCTCAACCATCGCAGAATGTCGAGACAAGCTTAAGAGGACTCCCTCGGACTACGGCAAACACAAAGGGAAGCCCCGCTCAGCGGCGACAGTAAATCGATACTTGGCGAGTTTAAGCCCAGTACTGAGTGCAGCAGTAATGGAGTGGGAATGGATGGATTCGAACCCTTGTAAAAAGGTAAAGCGCGGAAAGGAACCCTCAGGACGTGTGCGATTCCTCTCTCCTACGGAAAGGACTGCTCTCTTGGCAGCCTGCGCTGAGATGCACGATACCCCCGAACTTAATGTAATCGTACTTATCGCGGTGATAACAGGGGCACGCCGAGGTGAGATCATGGGGCTACGCTGGCGACATGTGGATATATCACGTGGACGGCTAATCTTAGAAGATACAAAGAATGGGGAAAATCGATCTGTGCCGCTCGTCGGGCCCGCGCTCAGGGCGCTCACTAATTGGGGGAAGGTTCGCCCCCTAGATAGTAATGAACTGGTGTTCCCAGGCCGGGGAGAGCGGAATAAAAGTAATCCATTGGATTTTGAGAAGGCTTGGCATGAGGTCTTAGGGAGAGCAGGTGTCACAAACTTTCGCTTTCATGACCTACGCCATACAGCTGCAAGCTATTTAGCAATGAATGGAGCAGGGTTAAGAGAAATAGGCGATATTTTAGGCCATAAGACCTTGGCAATGGTGCAGCGCTACAGCCATCTTTGCGATGACCACAAGCAGGCGACAATGGAAAGAATGGCACTGGCAGAGTTTGGAGATATTGGATGAAAGATGTTTTCCTTTGGTGGCAGGTAAGTGTTGATCTTGGATTTAACACAGACACAGGTGAAACCAATCAGCCCATAGAGCTCGATATTAAGGTTATGAATGCTCTAAAAATGGGGAGGCTGACAGGCTATGATGAGGCTGGAACACCAATTAGCTTAACTGCAGTTGACCACGATACTTTTGTATATCCGCCCGAAGTAAATAGTTGGTTTAAGGATATTGATTTTCTGCATCGCTGGAACCCCGCACCCCAGGAAAAGAGAGTAGGACGTCCCCCAGACCCAAATGCTATTGGGAAGCGTGTGAAAGAACTGCAAAAAGAAGGTGATAGAGTTCGGAATCACAATCCAGGCATTACCAAACGCCAGATTTCGGATCACATGGCAAGTAAGGGGCCATTCAGCGGTTTCGGATCCGCTACAATTGAGAGACTTTTACGCTTCCCGAAGAAGTAACCATATGACTGAAATGTTTTAATCATAATTAGATAATTTCGATCATGTGTAACACATTGTAATATAACAATAAAATTAGGATATATAGTCCAACCCTTTCGCTTTACCTCTAATTTCCCCCTTGTCAGTATTTCTATTCTCCATAACAACTGCCAACTATTGGCAAGGATGAATACGATGCAAGAACAAGATATCAAAACAGACGAATCGCCTGAAAATTACAAGGGGGTCGATCTGTTCTGTGAAGATAACAAATCATTCGCTAAGGGTGGTGTACGCCACATGATTTTCCAACATGGTCCAGAACTTATTAAGGAAGGGGCAATAGTTAAATACGGAGATAGGGTCATCATCAACGAACGTATATGGTTCGGTTTGCTGCAGGACGGTTTTTTTAGCCGAGCTAGATCAGGGGGGCGGAAATGAAAAATAGTAAACTAAAAATTGTTCAGGGCGTTCGCCCGACGTCACCATCACCGTGGCTAGACCCCGATTTTAACAACGACTTTCGACACGAAATTCAACTCGCTCAGGAAAAATCGCCTCACCCTCGGCTTATCCCCGATCCATTATTTGCATGGATTGTTGCAAACAGTGCTGAGCGGCTGCTGTACACAGCTTTCACAAAGTTTGCGCCTCTCCTGCCTACCTACGGCTATAACAATGAAGTCAGCTTATGGACTGCACCACCTCTATTCGGGGCTGGCAATGCTGTTTGCCTGATCATGAGCAAAGACAGGGAAGGGGCGGTGCGTCTCATTGGGGGTAATTACTTTACTACCCCAGTAGCAGGGGTTTTTGAGGGGATCTCGTCAGCAGGTTTCTTTGCACAAGTGGATTCATTAAGCAGTGACCAGGAGAAAATTTCCCTAGTCACCGACACTTTCTCCAAAAGTATCTCGGAAGCCAATAGAGAATGGATTTATCAAGTTGAGTCTCAATGCATGAGTTTTTACACGATGCCAATATATCTACTAGTGCTGGATGGGGAGAAAACCTTTTTAACAGGGGGGCCTGCGGTTGTTGAAGGCATGAAACAAACTGAATTTAATTTAGAGTGCTTCGGAGAGGTTACGTTGTGAATCTGGCCGTCGACTACGTTAAACATGGCTTAGCCCTTGTCCCTATCCCGCTGGGAACTAAGGGGCCCGTGCACCCCGGCTGGAATCTGCCAGAGCATGCGATAACTACAATCGATGCCGCTGCAAAGATGACTGGTAACGTTGGTCTGCTACATCTTCTTAGCTCACCACCCTCTGTGTCTATTGATTTAGATGATCTCGATTCAGCAACCCAGCTGCTAGGTGTTGCGGGAGTAGATATTAATATGCTCCTTGGGGCACAAGACGCTGTTCAGATTTCATCTGGTCGGGCTAACCGAGCAAAACTCCTTTACCGATTGCCGGCTAATATCCCTTCATTGGAGACAATTCAGATAGAAGATCCTGATACCGGTAAAATGCTCCTTGAATTACGCTGCGTATCTCGTAATGGGACCAGTTTACAAGACCTCCTACCGCCCTCTATCCACCCTGAAACGGGCAAAGAATACACTTGGGCAGGACGTGGACATTGGACTAAGCTGCCTGAATTACCCCCCGTGCTTCTCGACTACTGGAATAGCCAATTACAAATAAAAGGTAAGGGGCAGCACAGTAATTCCGCAGGCAGCGATTCTGACTCAGTAGTTACACTCCCACCCGAAACAATTCAGCATCTACGTAGTGCTTTACACCACATGCGATCAGATTCACGCTCACATTGGGTTAAGGTTGGTATGGCCTTATTCGAGCTAGTTGAAGTTGGACGGGGCTTATGGCTTGAATGGTCAGCTACTTCTGAAAAGTTTGATGCCGCTGATGCTGCTAAGACTTGGGATTCTTTAAAGCCAACGGCCATCGGGTATGAATTCGTGTTCGCTGAAGCACAGAGACAGGGGTGGATAAACCCGACTAAACGCCATACCAACACTCATGGCATTTTCGCTCACTCAGCACCTCCACAAAGCTTGCAAGCTCGTATGCCGCAGCAACTCCCTGGAACACTGAAACCAGTTCCAACGCTTAACCCCGACAGCCTCCCTGACGCCCTCAGAGACGCAGCCGTCGACATAGCAGATCGGCTCCAGTGCCCTATCGATTACATCGTAGTAGCTATGCTGAGTGCAGCCGGAACTATCATAGGGAACCAGATCGGTATCTACCCATTGGCTAATGACGAGAGCTGGAAGGTGTTTCCGTGTCTCTGGGGCGGCATCGTCGGCCCACCTGGCTCTAAGAAGTCACCGGCACTAAACGCAGCGCTAGCTCCTCTCACATTGCTAGAAGAGCAAGCGAGAGACCGATTCAAAATGGCTTTCGCGAAATACAAAGCTGATGGTGAACAGTACAAAATCGACCTCGCAGCCTGGAAGAAAAAGGCATCACCAACACTACCTATGGAACCTGAAGAGCCCATCCCCGAACGCTATGTAGTCCATGACACCACCTATCAAAAGCTAGGAGAAATTTTAGCTAATAACCCCAGGGGAGTATTGGCGCTATCCGACGAACTGTCAGGGCTACTTCAGTCTCTCGATACGCCTGGGCAGGAGGCTGCTCGTGGTTTTTACCTCACGGGTTGGGGAGGGAACTCAGGGTATAGCTTCGACAGAATCGGTCGTGGATCCATTGTTTTGTCCAGATATTGCCTTAGTGTATTCGGGGGTTTCCAGCCAGACAAAATAAAATCCTATGTCAAGCACACTCAAAGTGGCAACTCTAAGAATGACGGGATGCTGCAACGGTTCCAACTCTTAGTATGGCCTGACCTGGTGCGCCCAACTGGGATCATAGACCGCACACCCGACGAAGCAGCATTGGAAGCGTATCATAATGCAATGCTGAATCTACCATCAACTGTCAGCGGCATGGCTGGTCGGGTGAAACATGGTGCGCACGGACAACCGCTAATGCATTTTGATTCGGATGCACAGAAACTGTTCATCAGTTGGTACGAGACGCTGGAAGCAATGCTTAGTAGAAGCAATTTAGACTCAGCGCGCCAAAGCCATTATGCAAAGTACCGCAGCCTGATACCTGCGTTGGCACTGATATTTCACCTGCTTGATGGTCAGTGTGGGTCGGTGGGGGTTGGTAATCTCGCCAAAGCAATTCGCTTCGCCATCTATCTAAAGGGACATGCTGCTCGAATATATGCGTCTGTTTCCGGCGCCGACCACACCAGCACTAATGCGTTAGCGAGAAAGATATTAAAAGGAGGCCTCCGTGATGGTTTCACCTGTCGTACGGTGTACACGAAGGGATGGTCTGGGATTAGCACCAAAGCTTCTGCGCAAGGAGCTCTCGATGTGCTTGTGGAGTACGGCTGGCTACTAGAGCAGGAGAAAAGGAGTGGTGGTCGGCCAACTGTGGCCTATCGGGTTAACGCTGGGGTATCTGCGGCGCTACTATGTGATTAGGACTTTCGTAGGTTCTGAAGGTACCCCCCTAACGCATATTTCCTATGCATTCTTAAAAACAGTACTTTTGATGGTTTTGTTAGTTACCCCCTTACACATTTTTTTGCTTAACTTTAATAAAGTAGAGGGTTTTACGTGCTAGGGGGGTACCTACAAAACCATCACAAGTCCGCCACGAGCTGTGCTTAATAGAAAGAGCGCTCCTTTCGAGCCCCCTACGACGAATTGCGAGGTAGACAGTGTCTGAATTTCTAACATTAGGTCAAAGGATCCAGTGTAGGCAGTGCAGCTCTATCGCGGCGCGAACGAAACAGAGATGCAGGTGCCCAGCAGTGCGGGATTTAGAGGTCTGTGTGAACCACCGTCCATCAGGTCGAGGGCCCTTAACAGAAGAAGGGCGACAACGCTGCGCAGTTGCTAAAACAGTTCATGGCAATGACACTAGACAAGCCCGTAAGGAATACAGCGAGAAGATGAAGGAGCTTTATGAATTGGAATTGCTAGGTCGCAAAATCGGGCTGATAGTTGGAAGCAAGACTCCAGGTAGAAAACCTGGGCGATAGGTCTGTCATTAGTGGCCAAATCCCTTGGTAATCATGAGAATTCAAAGTAGGTTAGGGTCTTCCGTCGGCGGCGCAAGCCCCGCGATTTTCGCCGTCCGCGCAAAACCCACGATTGGCGCATCGCCAGGTCTGGAATGTTGCATGGTTCCCTTCGTGAATCGGTCGAAACCGCGCTGGCCCTGTGCCACCTCGATGGCGTTGCAGACAGTGGGCGTGTCAACCTTTCGCAAAAGACTGAGTAGATCGTCGGGTACTAGGTGCTCAGCCATTGCTTGAGTTCCTCATTAGTTCGTTCGGGTTGTTCCAGTATTGGCAGATGACCAGCTCCGGGAATGACGGCAAGGCGCGCGCCGAAAATGAGGTCACGCATCATCTCTTGCCTCTCGAGCGGGCAAAGGGTGTCGTCTTCACCACAAAGGATTAGCGTTGGCACGCGGACGGCGCGCAAGGTGTCGCACTGATCGGGGCGCTGCTGCAGCGCGCGGGATTGATCGGCGAAGACGTCTGCGCCCAACGCTTCGGCCATAGCCATGCATAAATCGAGGATGTGGCCGGTGTTCGGGCCATCGGTCAGGTAATTCGGTTTCATCTCGTTGCGCATCACCGGTCGCAGACCTCCGGCGCGCACGCGTTCGATTTGCGAGTCGCGCTCCGCCGCGCGATCGGCCGGCTCTGCAAGGGGGTTCGTGTCCATCAGGGCCAGCCGTGAGACGCGTTCGGGTGCCTGCCGGACAATCTCCATTGCAGTGATGCCGCCCATCGACAAACCGGCGAGTGCAAAACGAGGCGGCGCATGGGCAAGAATATCTTCAGACAGCTCTGCAAATGTCGTGCGCCCGGTAAGGGGCGCGACCATCACCGGGCGATCCATAGAAAACGCGGCGATCTGCGGCGCGAACACTCGCGCGTCGCACATCATCCCGGGTAAAAGAAGCAGCGGCTCTTTCATGACCCAAAGCAAAGCGTTGCTGGATTCAGCCGGGTCATTTCTGCTCTCCGGTTTGCAGCAAGATCTGCTTCCAGATCGCAATGTCATCGATCAGCGTTGTTTCCCGGCGCAGGCCCCGCGGCCCGAACTCGGCATGGCTGACGCCCATGACATGGACTTCGGCTCCGGTCGGCGCTCCGTAGCGACCCCAGCCATCATGCTTCCCGGTCAATGACCAGCGGATGGGG
>CAJWKT010000106.1 GCA_913041665.1 uncultured Gammaproteobacteria bacterium
CCAGGCCCAAGCGTGTTTGACGAACGTATCTCGTCCTAATTCTTTTTTAGTTTTGTTTTCGGCATTGAGCAGTCTTTCGACCACCATCTCAGTGGATATTCCAGCATGGTCAGTACCAGGTTGCCAGAGCGTTTTATATGCACCCATTCGGTGATAGCGTGTAAGCGCGTCCATTATAGTGATTTGGAAAGCGTGACCCATGTGGAGCGTGCCCGTTATGTTAGGTGGTGGAATCACGATGCAATAACCGGACCCATCACCAGTGGGGGCAAAATAATTCTCTTTCTCCCAGCGTTGATAATGCTTTGATTCTATTTTGTCTGGTTGGTAGCCGTTTTTCATAGCTTGTCATTCATATTTTGTGGGTATGGTAAATTTCGTAAGTATTTTATGAATAGTTTTAAGAGTAATTTAGTGATTTTTATTTATAGTCTTCAAAAAATTTAGGATTTTCTTACCACACTCAGCAATGATTTTTAGATATTGTGAGTGTTGAGCTGGTAGCCACGTTTCTTATAAAAGCGATAGCGTTCACGTCCCTGAGTTCGGCGCTCGAGGTTAGCATCTACAATCTCTATCACACGCTCGTATCGACTAAAGAATTCAGGCACTGCGTCCGCAAGATTGATGACAAGCTGCCAGTTGTCATCTTTAGGGTCATCACCGAAACCTACTATCACAGGTTCGGTTGCGTTTTGTGCGTCACCTGTTTCCACCAACCTATGGGGTACAAAACTACCTTGGGAAAATGTCCACAGCAAATCATCAAGATTTCGGGCTTGCGCCTCCGATTGGGCATTCACGTAAATGTGCTGCTGTTGTTTCAT
This sequence comes from uncultured Gammaproteobacteria bacterium, assembly GCA_913041665.1. GTDB lineage: Bacteria > Pseudomonadota > Gammaproteobacteria > Steroidobacterales > Rariloculaceae > CAJWKT01. Next base: position 828 of record CAJWKT010000106.1, read on the forward strand.
AGCTTTTTCCGCTATACGGCACGCAGTTTTGAGAAGGGCGCTAACAGAATCTTTGCCTAAAATGTAAAAATCTACCTGTGTCACTGGTCCTAGCTGTCCCCCTCAGAAAGATTGAGCAGGAAATCTACGAGAAGCGCCACGGGCCTGCCAGTCGCGCCTTTATTTTTGCCAGACAACCAGGCAGTACCAGCTATGTCGAGATGAGCCCACGGTCTTGACTCAACAAATTTTGATAAAAAGGTTGCTGCTATACTGGCTCCTCCTTCACGTGCTCCGGCATTAGCAAAATCAGCAAAATTACTCTTTAAGGATTCAAAGTGTTCTTCACCTACTGGGAGCCTCCAAGCCGGATCATAGGTTCGATGGCCGGCTTCAAGTAGACTCAGTGCGAGTCCATCATTATTACTAAAAAGACCCGTGCAGTGATGGCCCAAAGCAATTACACACGCGCCTGTTAGGGTAGCCACATCAATTAAGTAGCGTGGTTTGTAGCGCTGTGCATAGGTAAGCGTGTCGCAAAGTATCAGTCTTCCTTCTGCGTCCGTATTAATTATTTCCACGGTTTGCCCAGACATACTTGTAACGATGTCACCAGGCCGCGTTGCTTGGCCGCTCGGCATATTTTCACAAGCCGGTATCAGTGCCACGACATTTATGTTGGGTTGTAGTTGCCCAAGTGTTGCCATAGTGCCTAGCACGCTGGCAGCGCCGCTCATGTCAAATTTCATCTCGTCCATTTTGGGCGGTGGCTTGAGCGAAATACCTCCTGTATCGAATGTAATGCCTTTCCCACAAATAACTATGGGGTCAACTCGATCTTCGGCACCTTTGTATTGGAGTATGATTAGCTTGGCAGGCTCTACAGCGCCTTGACTGACTGAAAGTAAGGCACCCATTCCCAATCGTTTCATGTCACGTTCGGATAGTGTTTTTTCCTCCAGGCGCTCATGTTTTTTTGCCAGTGCATGTGCGATCCGGGCAAGGTGTGTAGGCGTACAAATGTTGGGAGGTCGATTAGCAAGGTCCTTGGCCAAATCTATGCCAGCTGAGATTCCTTTGCCATCTTTTATTCCTTGTCTGGCGACTTTTATAAGTTTACGGTCTTTTATAGCTACTCCTAGTTTTCTGAGTTTATACTTGTTTTTTTTCTTGCTCTTTAGCTCATCAAAACGGTAGAAAGATGAGTGCGTTAACTCAACAGTCATTCTTGCTGTGTAGTATGCATCTAGCCCTTTGATAGGTAGGTAGCCTAAATAATTGATAGCTTCTTTTACCTCCGTATCCTTTAATGCGTTGGCTGCGGACAGCGTTGCCTCCTTAAAATTTTTTCCGTCAAATTTTGCAACTTTTCCACACCCTACTAGTAACGTTTTTTGAATCGTTGTCCCCCGAATTAGGGGGATTAAATATGTGCTCCCTAACTTGATCGGAGCTTCTTTTTTTTTCTTTAGGGTAGTAATAAGTCTTTTTAAAGGGCGGCTAAGTTCTTTTCCTACGCCCGAAAGACCCGCATCTTCAAAAATGGGGATAACTGCGCATGCAGTTTTTTGCCTGACTGGTGACCCTGTCTTGACAGGAAATTCCATCGCTATCTCCTTGAAAGTATCGGGACTGACTGGTGCTTGTGTTATTGTGAGTTGCCTGCCCAAAAGGGGTGCAGGCTAGTGTACTCGATTAGCCTAAGCGACCGGAAACTCCATTGCACTGTGAGCCTGATTAACCAATACATTTTGCGTGAGACTTTAGGTGCCTGGATTGTAGTGACAGTCGTCCTGTTTGTGATCGTAATGACTAACCAGTTCGCAGAGATTCTCGGTGAAGCGGCCAGCGATCAGCTTCCAAAGGATGCGGTGTTTGGAATTTTAGGTTTAGCCTCACTGCAGTACCTCACAGCATTGACGCCCATAGGGTTATTCCTAGGTGTGATGCTTGCGTTAGCGCGCTTGAGTCGCGATTCAGAGATGTCGGCGATTATGGCTTGTGGTATTGGTCCCGCAAACATTTTAATACCGGTGAGTCTCTTGGCCTTAGTTTTATCAGTTGGGCTTGCTTGGCTTGCCTTGGTAAAGACACCAGACGCTTCTTGGCAAATTGAAGAGATTAAGCTTCAAGCGAGGGAGCAGTTAGAACTAGGTGTGCTGGAGTCAGGGCGGTTTACGACACCAGATTCAGGAAACACCATCATCTACGCCAGAGAAGTGGAGGGCGAGCAAATTCGTGGCGTTTTCATTGAGCGCCAAACTAAAAACGGGGTAGTAGTGATCCTTGCGGACCGGGGACAGCGGGTCCAGAGCTCTACGGATGGTCAATTGACTTTTGTTCTCTATGAAGGCCGTCGTTACGAGGGCGTACCAGGTGAGCGCAACTTTAAGGTTATGGAATTTCGTGAGCATGGCATACCCATTGGTAGAGCATTGGCGGACACATCGGTTGAACTTATTGAGACCAAACCCACCAGCGTTTTATTTGGCTCGTCTAACCCAGAGCACCGGGCTGAACTGCAGTGGCGTCTTTCATCACCGATTTCCCTATTAGTTTTGGCATTGCTAGCAGTGCCCCTCAGTCGGTCACGCCCACAAGAGGGTCGCTACGCTCGTCTTGGGGTGGGGGTGCTGATTTATGTGATCTATGTTAATGCGATGTCAGTTGGTCGCGTTTGGATTGAGCGTGAGCAGGTGCCTACCTGGCTAGGGCTTTGGTGGGTACACCTAGCTTTGGGGTTGCTGGGGTTCTTACTTTTAATGATTGAGGCCGGGTGGCTTATTCCGAAAGCGTGGCCTCGCTTAGGGAAGGCGCATCCATGAATTTGCTTGATCGCTACATCATAGTCGCAGTGCTAAAAGGTGTGTCCGTTGTGATTGGTGTATTGCTAGCGGTAGGCATATTTATTGAGCTTATAGGCCAGCTTGACGATATCGGTAATGGGAACTATGGCCTAAACACGGCGCTCACATATACTGCATTGCGGATTCCAAGATTGGCCTTTCAAGTATTACCTGCAGCAGCTCTTGTGGGCGCCTTGCTAAGCCTCGGTAATTTTGCCGTTCATAGAGAATTGGTTGTTATGCGTGTTTCGGGGGTTTCACGTTTTCGGTTGAGTTTTTCTGTTGGATTAGCCGGGATAATACTGATGGTGGTCACGGGTTTGTTAGGCGAGTCTGTCGCCCCCTCACTTAGTGCTTATGCTAGGGAGTTTCGTGCCCAAGCATTGCATGATGACCTCAATTTATCGGACGGCCAATCCACTTGGCTAAAAGATGGCAACCATATTCTCAACTTAAGGCGACAACCAGATGTAGCTAGTTTTGGAGGTGTGTATCTTTTTGAGTTAGGTCCTGATCGTGAGTTACTTCAAGTGGCTAGCGCTGATACTGCAGAGATTGACAGTGATAACCGTTGGGTATTGGGAAATTACTCAGAGACAACTTTTCTAGATCAAAGCGTGCAGATAAACAATGCTCGCGAGTCGATTCGAAGTTATAATTTGAGTCCCGATGTACTCGGACTCTCTGTAGTACGGCATGATCTTTTAGATATGCCCGGGCTTAGGCGTTACATTCAGTATCTAAATAACAACGAACTTGACGCAGATCGTTATCTCATCGCCTACTGGGTGCGAGTTGCGAGCATTATTTCTGTGTTTTTTATGACGATTCTTGCTTTACCGTTTGTGTTGGGGGGGCTTCGCTCCACTGGTGCCGGCGCTAGGATGTTGGTGGGGCTAATGATCGGCTTGAGCTACTACGTCGCAGCTCAAGTATTTGCTAATAGTGGTGAGGTTTTTGGTGTAGATCCTCGCGTGGTGGCTGGGCTACCAATCGGTGCACTGATATTGATCACAGTTGGTGCAATGACTCGGGTGCGCTGATATGGTTTATTAAGGCTTCTACTCCGTCGATTCCCCTTCCCCTTGAACTGAGCCAACTTGTCTTAGGAACTCCTCTGCACCCCTTTGTTCGGCATTAATTTGCGCGCGTGTTCGGCACACTCTCACTGGCATGTGAGAGCCGGTCACTCGTTCTCTCCGACAAATGAGCTCACTCGGCGAGCCAACGCTAATAGCAAGGGGTATTTCTTTTGCCTCGATATTTTGGAGATTCACCTCTTGTGAATCAGGTGTTGGAGTGACTGTATCTCCACTCGCTGCAGCACTTGGTGTATTTTGTATCGGCTCCGGATTTGGTGTTACGCACGCAGCCAGTGACGCCAGGATGGCAACCATTAGAACTTTTGTTGAATTAAACATAATTATATATGCTGCCTATATTGCGGAAGTTAAGCAAGACTTGGGCTGATTTCTTGGAGCAGACGGAATGACACTCAATGGGTGGCAGAAATTATGGATGGGCTGTTCCGTCGTCTGGGGGTTCGTCTGTGTAGGTAGTTCAGTCTTGCTCGTTATTGAGAACCTAGGGGATGCACCTCTCGCCGCATATATTGCGGTCGCTTCTGCTCTTGTTTTAGCTATCTGGTTTCTTCCGCTGATTGCGATTTATATTTTTGGATGGGTGATTGGTTGGGTGGCACAGGGGTTCCGAGACTAATGTTTACCCGTTACTATTACGCTCTCACTGTGGTATTGATCCAGCGAGGGGGGGGTCGATGATGATTTACAGAACCAGTTTTTTTTTAGGGATATTTTTTCCGGCTTTTAATCTATTCGCGCATCATAGTTTTTCTGCAACATTCAACGGGGATGTAATCACCGAATTGGAGGGGGTTGTCACGGAGGTTCGCTGGCGAAATCCGCATATTACTTTCGAACTCAAGACTATGGATAGCAATGGGGAGGAAGTTTTTTGGGAGATGGAAAGTCATTCCCTCAGCATAATGCGCCGTATGGACCTAGCAGAGCCTATTATTGGAGTAGGTGATAACATCAGAGTGGCGGGTAATCCTGCTCGTCGTGATGATTTGAGATCAATTTTTGCCCAGAACATTTTGCTTCCCAGTGGCGAAGAGTGGGTATTTCGGTTTGGTGCTAGTCCAACCGATCTTAGATGGTCTGATCGACTTGTCGGCACAAATGACAAATGGTTCGCCACCGAGGGTGAAATATTTGAGCCTGAAAGGGGAATATTTCGCGTATGGAGTACTGCTTTGTCTTCTGGGGGAGGGTCATTAAGAGGTCGTAATTACCCCTTGACTGAATCAGCTCAGGCCGCAGTTGCCAGGTTTGACCCGGCTGGAGGCAGTATTCTTGCCAACTGCGCACCAAAAGGCATGCCCTACCTTATGACCCAGCCGTACCCCATGGAATTTATTGAGCAGACGGATAGGATTTTACTAAGGATTGAGGAATACGACAGTGTTCGAACAATATATATGGCCGATGCCCTGCCAGCAGAAGGGCCGCCTCCTTCACTTTTGGGATATTCGGTAGGTCATTGGGAGAATGACACGCTGGTAGTTCACACAAGCCGCGTCAACTATCCGTACTTTAATGAGTCAGGGGTACCGCAAAGCGAGGCTACAGAATTCGTTGAATATATCTCTGCTTCCGATGATGCGAGCCGACTTGATTACAAAATTGTGGTCACAGATCCCAATACATTTTCTGAGCCAGTAGTTTTACAGAAGTTTTGGGTTTGGCTGTCCGGTGTCTCAGTGGAGCCATATAACTGCTTGGTTGGCGATTGACCATCCTTGGTGCTGATAATGTTGTGCTTGACACCCTTTTAGGCACGTTGTTGGCAGTTTACCTTGGATTTATGTCCGTTTTTTTGCTAGCTATACTCCACTGAAAATTCGTACACGAGACTCATCGAATGGGTGCATTGATCCGTTATGCGATGGAGCAAGGATTCTGAGTCGAGGACAGTATCATCACCAATCCGTTCGTATTTAGGTGAGATTAGTGAGTACCTGTTGCATCAATAGGTCTCCGTGCCTGGCATCAAAGATAAGTTTTATCGGCACACACCATACATTTTCGTGGGCGAACGATTTGCACTTTACTGCGTCCTTTTCAGTCACCATGATGGGAAGGGAGTCACCGAAGTCGAGACTCGTAACGTCGAGCTTTGCATGATCAGATAAAGGGTGAGGAAGTACATCGATACCGGCTTTTTTCAATAAGTCAAAAAATCTCGTGGGATTCG
>CAJWKT010000107.1 GCA_913041665.1 uncultured Gammaproteobacteria bacterium
CCTTCTTCTTGGCCTTCTTGCGAGTAGCCTTCTTCTTGGCCTTCTTGCGAGTAGCTTTCTTGCTAGTAGCCTTCTTGCGAGTAGCCTTCTTCTTGGCCTTCTTGCGAGTAGCCTTCTTGCGAGTAGCCTTCTTCTTGGCCTTCTTGCTAGTAGCTTTCTTCTTCGTCACCTTTCTGCGCGTTGCCTTTTTCTTGGTGGCGCGTTTCTTAGTCGCCTTCCGGCGCACCGTCTTGCGCTTGGCTGACGCCTTCTTACGAGTTTTACGCTTCTTCGAAGCGGGTTTTTTCGCCATGGGTCGTCTCCGTGTCGGTTAACCGGCGTTGAGTATATCTAAACGCATCAAAATTGCCAGCACGTTTTGTTTTTCTGCAAATGCTTTTTCTATTATGCGTAAAACCAAATTGTAAATACTCCAATAAAGATTTGTTTTTTTGCTACATAAATAATCAAAATTTGCGTGAACTTATTCATCTAAATGACTCATGCGAAAGAATGAAATTCGAGCATTATTTTTTTAAGGCGTGGCAGAAATTGATTGCGGTTCCGCAGGAGCGCGAAAATTGACTAATTTAACTGTACAAATTTTTTGCTTTTATCGATGAGATAATTTTCTTAGGCTTGCGCTCGTGTTTCGTTTTTGTCCGATGCCATGGAGTGCTGTAGATGTGTTTTTTTGCCTTTATATCTTCTGAAAAACATCCTAAGTTCTAGGGACTGAAGCTACATTCTCATAACGATATTTGCCATTGGAAATTTTTGGTAATGGGAGTAAAAAAAACGAAGCTAAACCGCTGATTAACTGATCGTCTGACTAGTTTTTCAACTGAATCGGCGCATGGTCAATTCGGTGGCAGCGCCCCATAGGTGTACATCCCATTTTTCTGCCTGGATGGAAGAAACCCGTTGAAATTCGTAACCAATCCCAAGAAGTATCGGGCGTGACCGCCAAGAATGAGTCTCAAGAAACCCAAAACACCGATCGTAATGCCCCCCACCCAATCCCAGTCGCACCCCTTTATTATTAAAGGCAACGAGAGGAGTCAAAATGAGATCTAGGCTGTCTGGTTCGGCGTAGTTCCTTAAGATGGGCTCAGGTACACCGAATCGGTTAGTTTTTGTGATGGAATTTTTGCTAAACCGAGAGAAGGCGAGGCCACGGTTTAGTAGAATTGGTGCAAAAAATTTCTGGGAGCATGAAGCTGCGATCAGCCTGCTTAGCTCAGGTTCTCCATCGAATGCAAGATAGATACCAATACGTTTGGCACGTCTGAACACCGGAAAATTTTTTAATCTTTGAATCAATGATTTGTCGGCCAGTGCACGTTCGCCAAGGCTCAGGGATTTTCGTTCGGCACGAATCATTACCCTTAACTGCTTGCGGATATCTGTAGCGGATGGTTTTTTATTCACTGAAATATTCAGACTTAGCAAGGACGATGCCCCCCACATATGCCGTCGCGAACAGCTGCTCTCGAACCAGAGCAAAAAGTGGGGTACGCCGTGGTAGTTGCAGGCTTCCCGGTTCAAGCCGGATCTGCGCAACGCCACCTACAGAACACAACCCCAAGGTCAAAATTTAGGGTCGAAAGACTATCCAGTTCGCGTCGCACACAGCAGGGGACATCGACACATACTACAGAATAAACTGCTTTCCTTAACCCAACGCCGAGTCTAGCTGATCACGCATAGCTTTAATACGTAGGCCAACAATATTTCTCAGCTTTTCATCTTGGCCCTGTATTTTCAATAATTCATCTGCCAGATTGAGCGCTGCCATGACTGCAACGCGGTCAAGTCCAACAACTTTACCGCTGTCACGAATTTCGCGCATCTTTGAATTTAAAAGCTCGGCAGATGCTACCAGATTAGCCTTTTCTCCGGCTGGACAGGCTATTTGGTATTCTTTCTCCAATATGCGGACTGTGGCGTGTGCAAACATTTCGCCCACTACGTTTTCTCCATAGTCTTTAGTCGACTGATCATAGCCTCAACTCGGACACGAACCTGTTCATTCTTCTGCAACATGGTAGCGCGCTCGGCTATCAGTGAGTCCTGCCGCTGTTTAAGCGATACATTTTCTTCCTGCAACTGCTTAGTTATTATGACTAGCTCATCAAGCCGCCTCTCTAGGCGCTGTAAATCCTCATCGAAACGCTGTGTACCCTCATCGTTCATGCATAAGACTATAGAGCTCTTAGCCTTTGGGGGTCAATAAGAAACGTTCGAGTGTTAGCATTAGGGCCTATAAGTGGACCCAATCGGGATTGGGGTTTTTAGTGCGGCATGCGGCTTTGAGTGATCTTTTCGAGGAAGCAGGTTTAGTTTTATCTCCGTCAGAATTACATGGCGAGCTTTGCGGTCTGCTGTGTGCTGTTGGTGTTAATAGGCTAGTTGATGCTTGGTACAAAGAGTCTATTGGAGTAGAAAATCTCCGTTCACCCGTTGCAGACCAAGTGATTTTTGAGCTGAGAACCCTGCGCTCCGAGACTTGGAGCCAATTTGCAGGTTCTGAAATGCAATTTATGCCCTTGCTACCCAATGAAGATTGCGCGATAGATAAACGTGTGGAAGCTTTGGGAGAGTGGTGCCATGGTTTCCTTTCTGGTGTAGGCCTGGGCGGGGCTTCTCTTGGCCCGGGTACCCCTGAGCATGTTGAAGAGTTTCTGAGCGATCTCGATGCCTTCAGCCATGTCAGTTTGGGTGCTGAGGAAGATGATAACGAGATAGCGACGGATTTCATGCTGGCAGAACTAATAGAGTATGTACGGGTGGGGGTTCAGATTATATTTGAAGAGTGGCAAAGCGCTGGAACGGAGCAAAAAAAACAACGCAGGGGATAATGATCATGAAATTACAGGGACTCACAAAACGCCGTCACCGTCTGATGGAATTAATTGGCGATGGTGGTCTTGCAGTTTTGCCGGCCGCGCTCGAACAATCCCGAAGCAGGGATACACTTTACAAGTATCGTCCTGACAGCGACTTATATTACATGACCGGTTTCGAGGAACCTGAAGCGGTAGCCGTACTCATTCCCGGTCGCGGCCAAGGCGAGTTTATACTTTTTTGTAAAGAGAAAGATCCGGAGAAGGAGCTATGGCATGGACCTAGGGTGGGGCCGAAGGGTGCGGTTGCCGAATATGGTGCTGATGATGCGTTTCCTATTACCGAGATCGACGAGATTCTTCCAGGACTTCTAGCTCAAAGCGAGCGGGTCTACTACACCATGGGGGTTAACACTGTTTTTGATCAGCGTCTTCTGGCGTGGATGCATGTACTCAGTTCACGCCGTCAAAGTGGGCACGCACCGGATGAACTTGTGGCTTTAGATCACCTTTTGCACGAAATGCGCCTATTCAAGGACCGCAAGGAACTAAGTGCGATGAAGCGTTCTGCAAAGATCGCCGTAGGAGCTCATTTAAGGGCCATGCGGGCTTGCTACCCAGGCATGATGGAATATGAGATGGAAGCGGAGCTGCTTTGCGAGTTCCGCCGCAATGACGCTGAGCATTCATACTGTCCTATTGTTGCTGGCGGAGAGAACGCATGCGTGCTGCACTATCAAAACAACAATGCGCCGCTCAAAGATGGCGATCTAGTGTTAGTGGATGCTGGGTGCGAGTATGAGTTTTATGCATCTGATATTACTCGTACTTTTCCTGTTAATGGTACTTTTACTGACCCGCAGAGGGAACTCTATGATGTAGTTTATTCTGCCAATCGTGCAGCCATTAAGAAGGTGCAGCCTGGCAATCATTGGAACGATCCTCATAGCGCTGCTGTGAAGGAAATTACCCTGGGTTTAAGGGATCTTGGAATACTCAACGGTCGGCTGCCCAGCTTGATTAAGGCAGAAGCTTATCGGCCTTTTTTTATGCACCGCACTGGTCACTGGTTAGGCATGGATGTTCATGATGTTGGCGACTACAAAATTGGTGAACAGTGGCGCCTTCTGGAGCCTGGCATGGTGATGACAATCGAGCCGGGCATTTATATCGGTGGTAACGCAAAAGGCATTCCAAAGCGTTGGCGGGGTATAGGCATTCGAATCGAAGACGACGTATATCTTGCGCGACATGGACCCCAGGTGTTCTCGGAAGGGCTGCCAGTCCTAGCAAAAGAGATTGAAGATCTTATGGCAGGTGTGAATTGAGTAGTAGCGGCTTTGATTGCGATGCGCTAATCATCGGGGGCGGCTTAGTTGGTTCGGTTCTTGCGACTGCTTTTTCTCGAGCCAAATTGCGGACAGTTTTAATTGAGGCGCGAGATCCTAAAGAGCTTGGACAGGCTAGTTTTGATGATCGTTCAGTTGCGCTGGCTAATGGTAGTCAGAGGATACTGGACGGGCTTGGATTGTGGGAAGCACTGGTTAGTGATGCTGAGCCCATCCGCTCCATTCATATCTCCGAACGGGGGCGCTTTGGGGTATCGCGGATTCTTGCTACTGAAGAGGGCGTGCCAGCTCTGGGTTATACGCTAGAGAATAGGGTTTTGACAAATGCCATTTGGACTGATCTCAGTGGGGAAAAGTACTTCACATGTATTGCTCCTGCTCAACTGAAGAAAATTACCTGGAACGCTGATGCGGTTAAGGCAAATGTTAGTCTTGCGGACGGTAATCAGACTATCACTGGAAGGTTACTAGTTGCGGCAGATGGTGCTCGTTCCTCAGTTCGCAAGGCGCTTTCAATAGATATGATGGAAGAGAAATATAGCCAGAATGCTGTTGTACTTAATATCAAGACTGAGGTACACCACAATGGACGGGCATTCGAGCGTTTTGCGACTGATGGACCCCTTGCCTTGCTTCCTCTCAGCCGTTCTCGGACAGCAGTCGTTTGGACGCGTCCAGAGGAAGAATTAGGGAGATTAATGTCCCTAGATGAAATTGCATTTCGCGATGAACTTCAGGATGCATTTGGTCATCGTCTTGGAAAACTCACGCGCATCGGCGCAAGAAGTTCATATCCGTTAGCACGTGTACGTAGTAAGCAACGCGTGGGAGATAGGGCAGTTTTAGTTGGCAATGCGGCTGTTAGTTTACATCCAGTAGCAGGCCAAGCATTCAATGTCGCGCTGAGGGATGTAGCAGTGCTGACAGAGATAATTAACGAAGAAAGGGCAAGTCAGGGGCTTCAGGCGGATATCGGTGGCTCGGAGTTACTTGCTCGATATGATGAATTGCGAAGAAATGACCAACGAAGAGTAGCTGCTTTTACTCATGCCTTGATTCGTTTGTTTAGTTACCGTGGGTCGCCAGTTGCCATTACACGTGCATTGGGATTAATGGCATTTGATCTTATGCCTGGCGCAAAGGCTCAACTCGCGAGACACACCATGGGTCTAGCGGGGCGCTTGCCCCGACTTGCTCGAGGCCTGAGGTTAGCCTGAGGGCTGCGAATGATTAGGCGTCAGTCAGTCCTTGTAATTGGTGGTGGTTCGGTTGGCTTAGCAGTTGCGGCGTTGTTGGGCTCGGGCGACCATGCCGAGGCACTTCAAGTAGTTCTTTTGGAGCCACGATCGATCCCCAAGTGGGACCCAAAGCATATAGATTTAAGAGTCTACGCCTTGTCGCGTGCATCTCAATGGATGCTCCAGCAGATAGGTGCTTGGCACCATATTAGCGAGGCACGAGTGAGTCCTTATCGGCGCATGCGGGTTTGGGAAAGCTCGCCTATTTCAGGATTAGGTAGCTTAGACTTTGATAGTGCAGATATTGGTGAGCCAGATTTAGGGCATATTGTTGAAGATGTTTTGCTTCGGGAAGCATTGTTGCGTCGGCTCGAAGTTCTTCCAAACGTCGAATTGCGCTTGGGTCTTGGGCTTGACAAGATTGAAGTTGGGCCACGGGACGTTCGAGTTACTACCGGAAACGGTGAAATCTTGAGCGGGAATTTATTGATTGCTGCTGATGGTAGTGATTCAAGGGTCCGGACACTGTTGGGTTTGTCGGTCAGTGGGGCGTCATATGATCAGAAGGCGATCGTTGCTCATGTTGGTACACGAAAAGAGCATATGGAGACAGCATGGCAGCGATTTTTAAAAACCGGACCACTAGCATTTTTGCCGTTAACGGACGGACGAAGCTCTGTGGTTTGGTCGATGTCATCTCAACATGCAGATTCCCTGTTGGAACAGTCCTCGAAAAAATTCATCAACCAACTTGAAGTTGCCAGTGAGGGTATTCTTGGTGGAGTTGATTCTGTCTCAGCTCGTGTCAGTTTTAAACTGCGCGTGATGCATTCGCGACGATATTGCTGCCCGAGAGTGGCGCTGGTTGGAGATGCTGCACACATAGTGCATCCACTTGCCGGCCAAGGGATGAATATGGGGTTTTTGGATGCCGTCGAAATTGTGGATGTCATCGAAAACGCTTTAAACAGGGGGGAAGATCCGGGTGATTTGCGGACACTGAGACGATATGAACGCAATCGAAAGGGTGAAAATCTGAAAATGCTCTTGGCTTTAGATGGCCTAAATCGATTTTTCCGTTTTCCAGGGATTTCGCTGTTGAGAGTCGCGGGACTCAGTGTTGTAAACGCGGCAAGTCCGGTAAAGCGTGCGCTCATGCGCGAAGCGTTAGGCTTATCTAAGTAGGTACCTGATTTTTTGGGCAATCAGCAGAGGATAGTCTATTGCGTTATGATAGTGATCTCGACCATTAAGGCCCTGCCGGAGAGGCTTCGCATAAGCGGGGCGCCGAAGGCGCAAACACTGCTCTGAAACGCTCAGGCAAAAGGACGGCAGCGCTGGGTTGACTCTGGAGAGCGATCCTTGCTTTAGGCGGGGGTCCACCGAAGGTGATCAGCGCACTGCGCTTAATCTCTCAGGTTACAGGACAGAGGAGCGGCGGG
>CAJWKT010000108.1 GCA_913041665.1 uncultured Gammaproteobacteria bacterium
TGATAACAAAAGTTTAATGTTTTGCGTAATTGCGTACTCACCCTCTAAAAAGTTAAGTTTAGTACGAAATTCAATATGCATGAATTTAGCTGGCCTAAATTTATGGATTTTCTACCGATAAGGACAAAGGGGGTTGCTTGATTGACACGATCAGAGCTGCAGCTGCCGACCCCGTACTAGAATAGTATCTAGTCAGGTAGTAGATAATCTGCCCCACTATGGGAGATAGACACGGGAGTCTACTAAATTAATTCAGCAGACAGTCAGCCAGTCGACAACGATTTGCGCTCATTTTTTGAAAATGATCTCCGGTTCTTAAATCAATTCGCTTGAAAAGGGATCTATGCGAATAAATCTAGACTGGCTTTACGAGTGGATTGATCTACGATCTGATGTTAATGAGTTGGCAGAGAGACTTACAACCGCTGGACTGGAAGTCGAGGCCGTGCTTGATGTTGCCCCGCCTTTCTCGGGTGTGATTGTTGCAGAGATAATAGGTGTCCAAAGACATCCTGAAGCAGATCAGTTAAAGGTCTGCGAGGTGAGTGATGGCAATACAATTATATCTGTAGTGTGTGGGGCGCCAAATGCTGAGCCAGGCGTAAAGACAGCATTTGCACCTGTGGGCGCAAATCTTCCAGGCGGGATCCGCATCGAGAAGGTTCAGTTAAGAGGAATTTGGTCGGGCGGCATGCTTTGCTCGGCTAAGGAATTAGGGATAGGGGAAGATGGCGAAGGGTTGCTAGCCGTCGGTTCAGATACCCCGGCTGGCACGCCATTAAGGGAGTATCTCGGGCTGGATGATGTCATTTTGGACATTGATCTAACGCCGAATCGTGGGGATTGCTTCAGTATTCTCGGCGTTGCTCGGGAGGTTGCGGCAATCTACCGACGTAAATTAAAGGTGAATGCAATATCCCCTGTCGCTGAGGCAATAGATGAGAAATTTCCAGTCTCAGTGAAAGCCAAGGCGGCTTGCCCTAGCTTTTTTGGTCGCGTGATCCGAAACATTGATATAGAGGCAAACTCCCCAGTTTGGATGAAGGAGCGTTTGAGGCGGGCAGGCATGCGGCCAATCAATCCGGTTGTTGATATAACAAACTATGTGATGGTGGAGCTTGGGCAGCCACTGCATGCGTACGATCTCGGGCAGCTTCGAGACGAGGTCATTGTACGGTTTGCTAAAAAGAATGAGGAGTTGACACTCTTAGATGGACAAAAATTGGACTTAGAGACAGATGTCTTGGTGATTGCAGATAAAGCAAGCGCGATTGGAATTGCCGGCGTGATGGGTGGCCAAAGGACTGCGGTTGGGAAAAATACTACAGATATTTTTCTGGAAGCCGCTTTTTTTACGCCGGAGGTTATTGCTGGGCGGGCCCGTCGTTACGGGCTACAGACAGATGCATCATTAAGATTTGAACGTGGAGTCGATAGCCGGCAGCAAGGGAGAGCTATCGAGCGCGCTACCGCGTTTCTTTTGGAGATCACGGGTGGAGATGCAGGTCCACTGACATCAACTGTAGATCAAGGTGCGCTGCCGAAGAATATATTTATCCGATTGCGGGAAAAACGTCTGGAGATGCTGTTGGGTCTTCGGCTTCCAAAAAAGCAAGTTGAAAGCATCTTGAGGAATCTTCAAATTGAATTCGAATCGTCGAAGGAAGGATGGAAAGTAATGCCGCCATCATTTCGGTTTGATCTGAATATTGAAGAAGATCTTATAGAGGAAATTGCGCGCTTTGTCGGATATGAAAAAATTCCATCCATCCCTGAAGTAAGTCATTCTAAAAAAAGTTTTGACAAAATTACTGAATTTGAAAACGATTATATTGCTGACTTGATGGTTGTTAAGGGTTACACAGAAGTAATTAATTATAGCTTTGTAGATGAGGGCTTTGAGCACACAATAAACCCAGACAATGAGTCTGTTTATCTTGAAAACCCAATTTCTACGCAAATGAAAGTAATGCGTCGATCGTTGTGGCCAGGGTTGCTTGCTACAGCTAAAAAGAATATCAGTTACCAACAAAATCGCTTGAAAATTTTCGAAATGGGAAAACAATTTATCCATAAAAAAGAATCAGTTAAAGAGACTGAGGTAATTGCTGGTCTGGCTACCGGTTTAGCCCTGCCCGAGCATTGGGATGTCAAGATGCGAGATGTAGATTTTTTTGATGTAAAGGCGGATATAGAAGCTCTTTTGAATATGGGTGGTAGAGCTAGTGACGTTGAATTTTTAGCAGAAAAACATCCGGCGCTTGCACCAGGCCAAACAGCGCGCATATACATTGCTAAGAAGTCAATTGGTTGGGTAGGTGTATTACACCCGCAATTACAGAGAAATTTTGGCATAAAACAGAATATTATTTTATTCTCATTGAAAACAAAAAATATATTCCAGAAAGGTTATCAAGCATTTCAGTCATATGGAAAATTCCCTTGGGTCCGACGAGATTTAGCAGTGGTTGTTGATGAAAATGTAGCAGCTTCTGAGTTAATTGCCGAAACACAGGAAGCGGGGGGGAAGCTACTTCAAGACGTAGTGATATTTGATGTCTATCGCGGCACAAACATCGATTTTGGAAAAAAAAGCGTCGCATTAGGGTTGATTTTGCAGGATACATCCCGCACCCTTGGGGACGAAGATGCAGATAGAGCGGTCAGAGCTATCGCACGAGGCGTGAAGTTAGCTTTTGGGGCTACAATAAGAACATAAGGAAGTTAGGAACAGATGGCATTGACAAAAGCGGATATGGCTGAGTCGCTGTTTCATGTTTTCGGCTTTAATAAGAGAGAGGCCCGAGATCTCGTGGATTCCTTTTTTGAGGACCTACGTTCCTCTTTAGCTTCTGGGGAGCAGGTGAAACTGTCTGGCTTTGGAAATTTTGATTTACGAAACAAGAATCAACGGCCAGGGCGAAATCCAAAGACTGGAGAAGAAATACCAATTACAGCGCGACGCGTTGTGACTTTCCGAGCTGGACAAAAACTCAAGGCGCGAGTAGAAACATATGCTGGAACCAGGGAATAACGAAATACTTCCCCAAATTCCTGGCAAGCGTTATTTTACGATTGGTGAGGTGAGTGAGCTTTGTGCCGTAAAATCGCACGTGCTCAGATATTGGGAACAAGAGTTTCCGCAACTGAAGCCCGTCAAGCGCCGTGGAAATCGGCGCTATTATCAACGCCAGGATGTGCTAGTTATTAGACAGATTAGGAGCCTTCTCTACGAAGAAGGATTTACTATCGGTGGCGCGAAGTTGAAGCTTGCTGGAAGCGAAGCACGGGTTGATCTTAGTCAAAGTCAGCAAATAATCCGCCAACTGCGCACTGAGCTTGAAGGGGTCCTGAGGCTGCTGCGACGTTAGTTTTTCATTTTCCCGAAAACTAGGCCGCATAATTCTAGGCTGACTAAGTAGTTCTGAACTGGTTTTTAGCTAAAATCTTAGTGTTAGTCGGGGTGTGGCGCAGCCTGGTAGCGCACTTGCATGGGGCGCAAGAGGTCGCTGGTTCGAATCCAGTCGCCCCGACCACTTTTTCGTGCCACTAAATAATCAGTGCCACCCCAATGCCCTTGCCGAATTATTTGCTATCAAGTTGAATAGAAAAATATCGAAAAAGACACCTTATCGTAGCGTAGTTGCGATATCCCCCAAATGAACGAGATAATCTTATGCAGATAACGGTTTAACTGGACATATTTTGCCAAAAGATAATTTTATTGATCCGAGGCCGTACTCGAGGCGGGTAGTAGATGGAGTTGAGCAGGCTCCTAGTCGCGCTATGTTGAGGGCTGTTGGTTTTACGGATGAAGATTTTAGTAAACCTCAAATTGGAATTGCATCTACCTGGAGCATGGTAACCCCCTGCAATATGCATATAGATAGATTGGCTGAATTAGCGGCAGCTGGCGCTGATGGGGCGGGGGGGAAGAGCGTTATTTTTAACACAATAACCGTTTCTGATGGAATTTCTATGGGAACCCCCGGAATGCGTTACTCATTAGTGTCTCGGGAGGTTATCGCTGACTCCATTGAGGCGGTTACGGGCGCAGAGGGTTTTGACGGACTAGTAGCCATCGGAGGCTGTGATAAGAATATGCCAGCTTGTGTGATGGCAATAGCAAGATTAAATCGTCCGGCTGTATTTGTTTATGGGGGCACGATACAGCCAGGACCAAAAAATCGAGACATAGTATCTGTTTTTGAAGCTGTCGGTGGGGTTGCCGCCGGGACCTTGAGCGCAACGGAACTAAAGGAAATTGAGTCTACAGCCATCCCAGGACCTGGCTCCTGCGCTGGGATGTACACAGCAAATACAATGGCATCCGCTATTGAGGCTTTGGGACTTAGTCTCGGTAATAGCTCTGCCCAAGAGGCAGTATCTGCTCAAAAACAGGATGATTGTCGGCGCGCTGGTAGCGCCGCTGTTAATCTAGTAAAGCGGGGTATTAAGCCGTCAGATATCTTGTGCAAAGAGGCGTTTGAGAATGCAATCACGGTTGTGATTGCGCTCGGCGGTTCGACTAATGCTGTTTTACATCTTCTCGCTATCGCTCATGACGCACAGATAGACCTATCATTAGATGATTTTTCCCGATTAGGTGATCATGTACCTGTTCTTGGTGATTTACGTCCAAGTGGTCGGTACATGATGTCTGACTTAATCCAGATTGGTGGGATCCAGCCGCTGATGAAGGTCTTGCTGAACGAAGGTTTATTGCATGGGGGCTGTATGACGGTAACCGGCACCTCGGTTGCGGAAAATTTGACAGAGGTAGGCGAATACCCAAAGAGTCAAAGTATAATTCGATCACTAGGGAATCCCATTAAGCCAGAATCTCACCTTGCGATCCTTTATGGTAATTTGGCTCCCGAGGGGGCAGTGGCAAAGATAAGTGGAAAAGAGGGGAGGCAATTTACCGGGCAAGCTAGAGTATTTCACTCGGAAGAGGACGCTCTAAAGGCTATCCTAGATGGCACTATCGTTGGCGGGGACGTGATTGTTATACGCTATGAGGGGCCAAAAGGGGGTCCTGGAATGCGTGAAATGCTGAGCCCCACCGGGGCCATTATTGGGCGTGGACTGGGGGATACGGTAGCACTTATTACTGACGGGCGTTTTTCAGGAGGCAGCCATGGTTTCGTAGTCGGGCATGTCACTCCTGAGGCGGCGGTTGGTGGGCCGCTGGCAATAGTTGAGGAAGGCGATAAAATTACAATAGATTCCGATAAAAAAACTTTAAATCTAGATCTTTCAAAAAAAGAAAGAACAGCGCGTCTGAAAAGATGGGTACCACCTGCCCCTAAGGTCAAGCGAGGGCTTCTCGCTAAGTATGCTCGCTTGGTGAGCTCTGCTTCACTGGGTGCTGTTACAGATATTGAGATATGAAGCAGCTTGACCTTACTTACCGATATCTTTAAGTTGCGTGCCATGAGTATTAACGGTCATAACCAGCTGGTAAGCATTTTTGATAAAAAATGCGACGGAACAATGGGTTGCTCTTACCGATGACATAGTTGCCAAGCAATGCAACGGTCGTTAAGGGAGGCCCGCCGGATAGCCCGAGCGGGCTTTTCTTTTGGCTTAGAATGTTTGTTTATTTTTTGATATATGCTGGGTTAGTACCGATGGCGGCTGCAATTGGAGTAGATAAATGAGTAGCGTTATACACAAGGGTTTGGCAGCACATCCGGTTGAAACTCCTTATTGCGATTCTAAGTGGGTTGTAATGAAATTTGGCGGCCACAGCGTGGCCACGGTCGAAAATTGGGAGATTATTACCTCGTTACTAAAAAACCGGTTAGACGAAGGGCTATTGCCCGTGGTGGTTCACTCTGCGATAGCGGGGATCTCTGATGCGCTAGAAAACTTGTTAGAGGTGGCTGAGTGTGGCGAAACAACAGACACCCTTCTAGAAAATATTTGGCAAACTCACAAGGAATTAGCAAGAGATCTAGAGGTAGATGTCCTGTTAATAGAGGGTTATTTTAAGACTCTACGGGAGCTCCTTTCTGGCGTTCAATTGGAAGGTGAAGCGAATCCAAAAATTCATGCCCGCATTCTTGCAACCGGTGAGTTAGCGGCTACAACCTTGAGTGCGTCCTATCTTACAATGAAGGGCTTGCCGGTAATTTTGAGAGATGCTCGAGATCTCCTAGAAAGCTACTCTGGAAATGATCAAACAGAGCGCGCTGAGTTTCTTTCCGCAGCATGCCCGTATACTCCAGAGCCTGAGTTAGAGAATGAATTGATGACCGGCGGGGGGATCATTCTCACGCAGGGTTTTATTGCAAAAAATGCATCTGACGAGACAGTTTTACTTGGTAGGGGTGGTTCCGACACTTCTGCAGCTTATCTGGCGGCCAAGCTACAAGCGCGACGACTAGAAATTTGGACTGATGTTCCTGGATTCTTTAGTGCAGACCCGCAGGATATTCCCTCAGCACGATTATTGAGATCACTCCATTTCAGGGAGGCACAGGAAATTGCATCAGCCGGTGGAGGTATCTTACATCCTAGGAGTGTTTCTCCGGTTCGCGTTTCGGGAATTCCTCTGTTTCTAAAGTGCACGCGCCAGCCAAGCTGGGACGGGACAGTAGTATCAAATTCCTCGGGTAAGTCTACGCCGCAAGTGAAATCTATTTCATATCGTTCCGGGATTACCTTAATTTCCATGGAATCTATGGAGATGTGGCACCAGGTTGGATTCTTGGCCCGCGTTTTTGCATTTTTTCGTGATCATGGTCTATCGGTAGACCTAATTTCTACGTCGGAAAGTAGCATAACGGTTTCGGTGGATA
>CAJWKT010000109.1 GCA_913041665.1 uncultured Gammaproteobacteria bacterium
CTGGGAAAGCCAGTATTGGAACCGATCAAGATTGATCTTAAGTTTTGTTTCACCCCCTGTTGCGATGGGGTTAAAGAAACCTAGTCGTTCGATATATCGACCATCACGGCGATTCCGCCGATCGGTCGCTACAATGTGATAAAAAGGTCGTCTCTTTGCGCCACCACGAGTTAGACGAATCCTTACCATAATAAAACCCTCAAAAAACGCGCGAACAATAAAAACCGTGGACCCTCAAAAATAGCCCCCTCCGGGGCGCATTCTACTTTTCTGCGGATCGAAAATAAACGCTATCTGCCCAAATTCAGCATAAGATCCTAAATCAATCTATTTCATTGCCGGGTATATTGCTCTTTTGGCTTTTAGCCAAACCAAAAAGGTCAGTCTATTTCCTGAGTAATTTTCAAGCGCAATTTAGCTTTTGGCGTTTAATTAAGGGAGGGGAATAGACAATGAATCTCAAGGGATCTGATAAGACCTTCCATTCAATACTTGACACTGACTTTAAAAATCATTCAATCTATGTCCCCTTTTTTACGAGGAGGGCTGTTTTTTTTGAACGATGACGTCCCTTTAGGCCTGTTGCTTGGCCTACTCATTGTGCTACTTTTTTTCTCGGCTTTTTTTTCAGGCACCGAAACCGCGCTCATGAGGCTCAATCGGTTCCGGTTGAGGTCCCGTGCCCGCTCGGGTCACCGAGCAGCCCGGCTCGCGGAAACAATGCTGCAACGCCCGGATCGCCTGATTGGGCTCATCCTTTTGGGGAATAATACGGTCAATCTTGCGGCAGCAGCCATAACAACCGTGATAGCACTTCGCTTAGGCGGTGAAAACGCTATATGGGCAGGTACGGCAATTCTTACCTTAGTAATACTCATTTTTGCTGAAGCAGTACCAAAAACCTTTGCTGCATACAATCCTTCTCGTGTAGCACTACCAGCTGCTCTGATTTATTACCCGATGCTAAAAATAGCCTATCCACTAATTTGGCTTATTGGCCTAGCCTCCAATAGCATACTTCGCTTGCTCGGCCAGAACCCTAGCAAAGCATCTTCCAGCTCCCTAAGTACCGACGAACTCCGGACGCTAGTCAGAGAAGGGGGCACAGTACCCGAACGCCATCAAAATATGCTTCTCAGTGTGCTGGATCTTGGTGAGACAACTGTTGATGATGTGATGGTGCCACGTCAAGAAATTTTAGGAATTGACCTGGACGAACCGTGGAAAGAAACGCTTTTACTGATAAAAAATAGTCAGCATACCTGTCTTCCCGTATTCCGAGACGACATTGACAATATCAAGGGCTTTATCCGAATACGTAATATCCTGGAAGAGCTTAATAAAGACACCCTAGATGAACCGCGCCTACTGGAAAACCTTGAGGAGCCCTATTTCGTTCCCGAGGGAACTCCACTTAACAAGCAACTTTTTAATTTCCAGAATCTTAAAAACAGGTTTGCGTTTGTAGTCGATGAATACGGAGATATACAGGGACTAATTACAACTGAAGACATTGTGCGTGAGATTGTTGGTGAATTTGGAGCTGATCCAGGCCCAACTGATGTTGAAATCACGAAGGATAGTGAGCGAAGCTATGTGGTAGACGCAAGTGCTAACGTACGTCAACTAAATCGATTGATGAGCTGGAATTTCCCCACTGACGGACCAAAAACGCTTAATGGACTAATTGTAGAGCAGCTCGAGACAATTCCGAACTCAGGTACAGGTGTTACGGTGGCAGATTACCCAATTGAGATCCTATCCACGACTGAACACGGTATCAAAAAAGTCCGGGTTTTTCCGCCCTCACCCCGCACGGAACCGAAATTGCGGCTAGCCGAAGGTTAATAAAACGGGAATGGCCATACTCCTGTTTGTCAGGATCACGAAAAGGGGGCTTCTGTTGCCAGTACTTATTAGTCTTAGGTCCCTTCTAATGAAAAATCTCTAAGGCCTGATCCAGGCTAGGCACTGGCATGACATCCATATCTGGAATTTGTTTGCGCGGCAGGTTTCCCTGGGGAATAACAGCTTGACGAAAACCATGCTTCTGGGCCTCTATGAGACGCTCCTCGCCAAAAGGAACCGGACGGACTTCCCCAGTCAGCCCAATTTCCCCAAAAACTACTAGCTTAGATGGTGGTCGACATTCACGAAAACTAGAAAAAATTGCTAAAATGAGTGCCAAATCAACAGCAGTCTCACTGATCCTTAAGCCACCAACAACGTTTACAAAAACATCCCTTTCCCCAATAGCAATACCACAATGGCGGTGCAATACAGCCAATAACAGGCTAAGCCGTTGAGCGTCAAGCCCCTGGGCGACCCGTTTTGGGTGACTCCCTTGAGTATCATCCACTAGAGCTTGAACCTCTACGAGTAAGGAGCGAGTGCTTTCCCGGGTTACTAATATGATGCTGCCCGGCACTGACTCACCCCGCCCAGCCAAAAAAATTGCTGAGGGGCTTTTCACCTCCTTAAAGCCTCCCCCCGTCATGGAAAAAAACCCGAGTTCATTGACTGACCCGAAGCGATTTTTTACGGCGCGAATGATCCGAAAACGACTACCAAGATCACTTTCGAAATAAAGTACTGTATCTACCATGTGCTCTAGCACACGCGGACCAGCCAAAGTTCCCTCCTTGGTTACGTGCCCCACCAGCAAAATACAGACACCATTTTCCTTAGCAAAACGTACCAGTTGTGCTGTCGATTCCCTCAGTTGGCTGACTGACCCCGGGGCAGACTCGAGGGCCTCACTAAAAAGCGTCTGGATAGAATCAATCACAAGTACCATCGGGGGTTCGGTCTTAATGTTTGCGAGGATAGACTCTACGCACGTCTGTGCAGCGAGTTGAATTGGCGCTTTACCAACCTCAAGGCGCTCTGCTCTTATTCCGATCTGATCTAATGACTCCTCCCCAGTAACGTAACAACAACGATTACCGCTGGTGGCAATATTTGCGATAGCGCTCAATAACAACGTTGATT
The DNA here is from genome assembly GCA_913041665.1 of uncultured Gammaproteobacteria bacterium. GTDB lineage: Bacteria > Pseudomonadota > Gammaproteobacteria > Steroidobacterales > Rariloculaceae > CAJWKT01. The sequence goes on from CAJWKT010000109.1 coordinate 2,992, forward strand.
TGCCGATCCCTGGATCCCCCCCTATTAGCACAACGGACCCTGGCACTAAACCGCCGCCTAATACCCTATCCAGCTCACTCAGGCCACTACTAAAACGTTCTGCCTCATTCGCCTGTACCTTGCTAAGACTAGTGAATGAAATGGCTCCTGCAAAATGGGCAGCTCGGCTCCGATCTGGTTCTTCTTCGCGCTCGGACAAAGAATCCGGAGCATCGCAGTCAGGGCATCGGCCCCACCACTTCAGATGTTGAGCTCCACAGGAATCGCAGGAATAAATTCGTTTACGTTTAACCATTGAATGCAGAAAGAAAAATTTGGATCATGCAAAAGCTGTAAGCAAGGAAAACTATTCAAAAAACCCCTTCGCTATATGCTTCGGCTACCAGATTCTCAAACCTAGTAAACTCCTTAAGAAAAGTGAGCTTAAATTCACCTACCGGTCCATTACGCTGCTTGCCAATAATGACATCAGCTATGCCTTTGTGAGTCGTATCAGGATCGTACTGATCCTCTCGGTAGAGGAAGACAATTAGATCGGCATCCTGTTCGATAGCGCCAGATTCTCTTAGATCTGACAACATCGGTCTTTTATTTGGCCGTTCCTCAACTTTCCGATTAAGCTGAGAAAGAGCAACTACCGGGATATCTAACTCCTTTGCAAGCGCCTTCAATGAACGGGAAATCTCGGAAATCTCTGTCGCCCGGTTCTCGACGGTACCAGCCACCCCCATAAGCTGAAGATAATCTATAACAAGCAACCCCAGATTGTGCTCGCGTTTAAGGCGGCGGGCGCGGGCGCGTACCTCCACCGGAGACAATGATCCGGTATCGTCAATAAAAATAGGCGCATCCGACATAATAGAAACGGTGGAATTAATACGAGACCAATCATCATCATTAAGTTTCCCGGTACGCAAGTGGGATTGATTAACCCTGCCCATAGAACCGATCATGCGAAAGCTGAGCTGCTCAGCTGACATTTCCATACTAAAGATGGCAGTTGGAACTTTGTGGGCAACCGCAGCGTTCTCTGCAATATTCATAGCCAATGCGGTCTTCCCCATGGACGGTCGACCCGCAACTATAATGAGGTCGCCCCGCTGAAACCCCGCCGTCATATCATCTAGCTTTTCAAAACCGGTAGGAATGCCCGTAATATCGCCCTCAGTATTGCTCAGCATATCTAAGCGATCCATAGTCTGAGGGAGAATCTGCTTCATGGCAGCAAACCCAGCAATTCGTTGATCGCCCCGCTCCGCGATTTCAAAAATCCTCTGTTCAGCTAGGTCTACCAAATTTTCTGCCGTATGTCCCTCAATATCGTGAACGCTTGCCGCAATATCTCCACCAACCTCAATGAGCTGACGTAGCATTGCCATTTCCCGGACTATCTTTGCGTACGCACGAATGTTTGCTGCGCTCGGAGTGGTCTGTACCAATTGACCCAAATAGTCATTGCCGCCCGCAGACTCAAGTTGCGCTTGACGCTCAAGGTACTGCCCTACCGTGATTGCATCAGGAGGATTGTCGCCTGCAACCAAATTTTCGATAGCACCAAAAATAGCGCGGTGGTCTGCGCGATAAAACTCCTTAGCCGTGACTACATCTGCGACCTGGTCCCAGGCGCGCTGATCCAGCATCAGGCCGCCCAAAAGAGACTGTTCCGCTTCCACTGAATGTGGCGGTAAACGCAGAGCCTCAGCGGCGCCATGTGCCCTCTTAGTTGTAGGAAAAACTTTGGCCATAGAAGGTTAAGGTTGAAATGCTCCCGAGCTTAGCACAATAAATCAGTCCGACATCTCCAAACCGTCAGGCTCTTCTTCTAAATTTAATGCTTCCACACGCACAACCAGCTCAACATTCACATCGGTATGCAGGTGTAATTCGACCTTGTGTTCGCCAACTAGGCGCATTGGTCCATCAGGTAACCGTACCTCACTACGCCCCACTGGCACGCCCAGTGAATCACATGCCTCGACTATATCCAGTGTGCCGACTGAACCAAACAACTTTCCCCCAACCCCAGCTCTGGCATTGATAACAATTACTTTGTCCTCAAGCAGCTTTGCCCGCCCCTGGGCCCGAGTTAATTCGTCCTCAGCCTTTGCCATCAATTTTGCTCGTTGTGACTCAAACTTTGCTACATTCTCGGAAGTTGCCAACGTTGCTTTTCCTTTAGGAATTAAATAATTACGTGCATATCCAGCCTTTACTGTGACCTGATCACCTACGCTGCCAATATTATCTATTTTCTTAAGTAATATGATTTCCACGCGAAGTCACTCCTTTCATCTGGGGCGCATCAGCGCCCGCATGTTAATCCAATTATCTAGTAAGCCGACCGAGCTTAATAGGAGCATAACCACTCCAGTTAATGGCGTAATCATTGACAAGTAAAGTACACCCAACACTGCCGGATGCCACTGCCTTGATTTCGACCACGCATGCAAAACAGAAAGCCCCTGAAACAAGAAGCACACCAAGGCCAGGGGTACCAGATTCTGAACTAACAAGACGTTGAACGCCATGCCGAGCCCAACAACCAAGGTAGCTGGCCAACCGAGAACCCGCCCCAACCTCAAGGAACGAAATTGCTCACCAAAACTCCAACCCCCGTCTGTAAAGGCCAACCAATAGAATGCCAATAATAATGCCCCAGAGAGTTGCAAAAAAAGCGTAGCAAAGAGTACACCCAGTAGCATCGGTTGCCAGCCCTGAATCACGTTAATTTGTTCTTCGGTTGCTCCACTGGCACTCAGTGTTTCTACGAAATTCTCAATTAACGGATCAAAAACCACTGATGGATCAGGCCACAAAACTCCAGACCCAAGAACGCCAAAGAAACATAGGAGCACAATAGCCTGAAACGCTAGTGCCATGGATCGTGACCAGCGAACCAAACAACCAACCCCGACCCCCGCAACAAGCGTTGCTACACCAAGAGTACCCGCAAACTGAACCCCCGCGCCCGACACAAACGCTAATAATAATACACCTAAAATACTCAGCGCCGCGCTATAGCCACCCTGCAGGCTGCCCCGCCTCACGGTCTCTAAAGAAATCAATGCAGTTGCAGCCACCGGAATAATTGGTGCCAAGGCTGTGGCCAAAACAATCAACCGGTAACGCCGAGCTAGCGCCCAACTAACGAAAGCTTTCATGATATTTTTCAGTCCTAGCCGCCCCAAGGCGTCTAAAACTCAATGCTGGTCTGTATATGGGAGCAGAGCTAGATAACGCGCGCGCTTGATCGCCCTGCCTAGTTGACGTTGATATGGCGCCCGCGTCCCAGTAATTCGTGTCGGAACAATTTTGCCTGTCTCTGTAATATATGCCTTCAAGGTCGCTAGATCTTTGTAGTCGATCTCCTCAACACCTTCAGCCGTAAAACGACAGAATTTCTTTCTTCGAAAATAACGTGCCATTCTTATAAGACCTTACTCATTTGCCACAAACACGAGTGTGAATCTTCAGGACTTTGCTCGCAATCCCTTAGTCGTACCCAAGTTAATTTTCCTGACTGAATATACATACCAATACTTAGCTATTCTCAGTATCCACTTCTGATGCGCCAGCCTCTGCCTGCCCCGATTTTGCTATATCTTTCGCATCTTGGCTACCCTTGTTCGGCACAGTTACCTGTTGAGAATCAACTGCCTCAGGGGCCTCCTTTTCCGGTGCTGCCTCAGGGGCCTCCTTTTCCGGTGCTGCCT
>CAJWKT010000110.1 GCA_913041665.1 uncultured Gammaproteobacteria bacterium
CGCAACGTTCATTGGAGGAATTTAAAAAGAAAAAGGAACTATTTGATTTCACAGACATGATTGAATTGTATTTGGATTCAGGGATGGTACCAAAATTACAAGTTATATTTGTGGATGAAGCACAAGATCTATGTGCATTACAATGGCGCATGGTGGATAAATTATGTGCTGATGCGAAAGAAGTCTACATAAGTGGAGATGATGACCAGGCTATCTATAGATGGGCCGGAGCTGACGTGGAGCATCTAATTAGTATGCCAGGAGAGACTGAAGTTCTTACCCAATCCTATAGGTGTCCCATGGTTGTGCAAAATTTATCACAAGAAATTATTGGAAGAGTAAGAAATAGAAGGCCAAAGAGCTGGCGAAACTCTCAGATAGACCAAGTGACGGGGCGGGGGTTGAGCTTGCGTCGCTTGAGAGAGTGATTAGTGAGACAGCGATGAGCTATCCCTATCTAGAGGTGGACCTGGATCGGACCGGACGAAGCGCTACGCTAAAAATTCAGGGACCCTCGAGAGAGACCAAAGATTTAGAGGATATCAAAAATCAGGGAGTAAATTTTTGGCCATTGGCTGTGCTTCGGGCCTTAGATGATGCCTTGCTAAGTCTTAGGTTCAATGAGCCTGAGATCGGTACCCTGATCATTACAAGCGAGGGGGACGTAGCTAAGGTCGAGCATGATGATCAGCTACTATATGAACATCAACAGGATTGGTTTGTCAGAGAGATATTACTATTTGCCCAACGCGTTTTTAAGCGCGTTGACGTAACATCAAGAACTACCTTTGCCCTTGTGGAGCAGGGGAGTTGTTTTGCCGGTTTTTTGGCGGACCTGCTTTTTGCGGTTGATAGAAGCTATATGCTGGATGGCCAATTAGAGGGTGATCAGAGACCCGCGCCTAAGATCAGTCTTTCCAGGCTTAATTTTGGGCTGCTCAAAATGCCAAACGGTTTAACTCGCCTGGAAACGCGTTTTCTCGGTGAGCCAGAAACCTTGGAGAGGCTTCGCGGCCAGATCGGGGAACTGCTAGGAGCCGGTGATGCCCTTGGTGCCGGGCTTGTAACCTTCGCGCCTGACAGCATTGACTGGGAGGATGAGATTCGTCTGTTACTAGAGGAACGCGCAAGCTTTTCGCCCGATGCATTGACCGGCATGGAGGCGAATTTACGCTTTGCTGGCCCGGAGACCCTGGAAAGTAAGATTTTTGGTCGACTCAGTGCTTGGCAAAACTGGATATTTCAGCGTCCGAACGCTGTGGGTGAAGATGGGGCTTTGAAGCTTTATGGTACCGGCAAGCGAGCAAATTATGATCGTAGGAGGATATAGGAAATGAGCCAAGTTGATTACACCACACTGATACCAAACAACGTTGATCTTTCCTCTGATGCGCGGCTTCAGCGTGCGATGGAGCAGTGGTATCCAAAGTACTTAGATTGGTGGAATGACATGGGACCAAACGGATTTCAGGGATTCGATGTCTATCTTCGCACCGCGGTTGGAGTCGACTCAGAGGGTTGGGCCAAATTTGGTTACGTAAAAATGCCCGAATATCGATGGGGAATTTTGCTGGCACCACAGGTGGAGAATAGAAAAATTGCATTTGGGGAACACATAGGGGAGCCGGTTTGGCATGAGGTACCCGGTGAGTACAGGGCGATGATAAGACGTCTCTGTGTCATCCAGGGAGATACCGAGCCAGCGTCTGTAGAGCAGCAGCGCTACCTAGGAGAAACCGCACCTTCACTTTATGACATGCGAAATGTGTTTCAGGTCAATGTAGAGGAAGGCCGCCATTTGTGGGCTATGGTTTATATGCTTCAAAAATATTTCGGTCGCGATGGGCGTGAGGAGGCGGAGGGATTACTGCAACGGCGTTCTGGAGATAAGGACAGGCCCCGCATATTGGGAGCTTTTAATGAGAAAACACCCGATTGGGTATCGTTCTTCATGTTCACCACATTTACGGATCGTGACGGTAAGATGCAGCTCGAGTCACTCGCTCAGTCTGGTTTTGATCCATTGTCTAGAACCTGTCGGTTCATGCTGACCGAAGAGGGCCATCACATGTTTGTTGGTCGAACGGGCGTTGAGCGTATCATTCAGCGAACTTGCCAGGCGCTGAATGAGAATGGGATAACCGATCCGGGCGATATTGATAAGGCTAGATCTTTGGGAGTTGTAGACCTACCTACGATTCAAAAGAAGATCAATTTTCACTACTCGGTCACATTGGATCTTTTTGGAGCTGAAATTTCTACCAATGCAGCAAATTCTTTTAATGCGGGCATCAAGGGCCGATTCAACGAAGCGAAAATTGATGATGACCATCAATTGAAAAGCGATACCTATCCAGTCGCACAGATTATCGATGGAGCGGTAAAAACTCAGGAAGTCCCGGCTCTGACGGCTATTAATACCCGGCTAGCGGATGATTTCATTGGGGATTGCGAAAGTGTCATGAAGCGCTGGAACAGGGTTTTCACAGAGCAGAATGTGGACTTCCAGCTTAGGCTTCCTCATCGGGCCTTTCATCGTGCCGTAGGGGAATTTAGTGAGGTGAGGATTGACCCGAATGGTAATCTGGTAACGGAGGAAGAGTGGCAACTTAAGAAAAACCATTGGCTCCCTTCCAATGATGACCTTGAGTATATTTTGTCACTCATGGAACAAGAGGTCCGGCCTGGAAAGTTCGCGAACTGGATCGCCCCGCCTCGCGCGGGCATCAATGGCCAAGTCGGTGATTTCGAGTACGTGAAGCTGAATTAGTTTGTAGAGGAATTTTGAAGTCGTGAGTCAGGATCAGTTTTTTAAGGCAATTACTTCCATCGCGGAGCACCTTGCGGGCCGGACATTGGATGCGGAACTGGAAGCTTATCTGCATGAGCAATTTCCTCAGGATGGTGAGATTTTCAGGCTCCTTTCCGGTTTGTGCCGAGAGGGTATCGACGAGGGCTGGCTATGTAACCGGGAACATGGAGGCATTAGGTTTGGCCGGATCATGAATGCTGGCCCCGAAACGCACGGGTTTTCAGTAGATGTCGTACAGATGGACGAGATCGTCGGGCCGCACCACCGTCACCCTACGGGCGAGATTGACATGATCATTCCGGAAACTCAGGGCGCGGAATTTGATGGGCATGGCGAGGGGTGGCTGGTGTACGGACCTGATTCGGCCCATTCGCCGACCGTAACCAACGGCCGCGCTACCGTGCTTTATCTGCTTCCCGGGGGACAGATCGAGTTTACCGGCGCCTGATTGATTATGAGTAATGGCAATTCAAAAGGTCTGACCACGGCGGTGCTCCGCATCAACGGGCAGGACCGCCCCGTGATCTTCCCCACTCATCACACATTACTTGAGGTGTTGCGTGAAGAATGCGAATTGACCGGCACGAAGCACGGTTGTGAGCTCGGTGAGTGCGGGGCATGCGCGGTGCTGGTGGACGGGCAGCCGGTCTTTTCCTGTCTGCAGCTGGCGGCAGAGCTAAAGGGACACTCTATCGAGACTGTCGAGGGGCTACAGGAGAACAATGAGCTGCACCCCTTGCAGGCTACATTCGCAGATTTTGGGGCTGCGCAGTGCGGTTACTGCACGCCTGGCATTTTGATGGTGGCCAAGGCGCTACTTGAACGCAACCCTGACCCAAGTGAGGAAGAAATACGCGAGGCACTTTCAGGCAATCTTTGTCGTTGCACAGGTTACAACCGTATCGTGCAATCCGTCAGGTGGGCCGCCGCCATTTCCAGGGGTGATGAATGGAGGCCACCGGAGGAGGAATTTTTTGGCTCGCCGGTTGAAGGCGAATAATCATGGCCAGGGCAATTAAATCCCCATCAGATGAGGTAGTTGCTGAGAAATCTCGCTATCGCCTGATAGGAACACCATTCCGGCGTGTGGACGGTCGAGCCAAGGTGACTGGTGATACACGTTTTGCGGATGATTTACGTTTCCCGCGTATGGTTTACGTGAAGCTGGTTCGCAGTACTGTTCCCCATGCCAAAATCAAACACATCGATTTTTCTGCTGCCGAATCAATGACTGGCGTAATCGATACGCTGGTCGGCAAGGACTTGCCCGACCCGTTTGGGATCTTGCCCGTATCGGAGGATGAGCATGCACTGGCGATTGATACCGTCCGCTTTGTGGGTGACCCGGTAGCTGCCGTGGCTGCGCTAACTGAGGATGTTGCCCACGCTGCAGCTCTGGCAGTGCAGGTTGAATACGAGGAGCTGCCCACGATTTCGAGCTTTAATGAGGCATTAAAGATTCCAGAGCCTCGGATTCACGAGTATGGGGACGAGGGGAACCTGCACAAGAAGGTCTCCCTGCAGTTCGGTGATATTGCCGAGGGTTTTGAATCGGCGGATCTGGTACTCGAGGACACGGTCTACTATGAGGGAAATACCCATCTGGCCATAGAGCAGCACGCTGCCGTGGCGGTTCCGGAGGGCGAGGATCGGGTTACGGTTTATTCGTCCACCCAGACGCCCCACTATGTGCACCGTGCCTTGACCAAGGTGCTGGATCTGGAGCCTTCACGTATCCGGGTAGTGTCCTGCTCCAACGGCGGGGGCTTTGGGGGAAAGAGCGACCCGTTCAACCACGAAATGGTGGTTGCCAAGCTGGCGTTAAGGTTGGGGCGCCCGGCAAAAATCACCCTGAGCCGAGAGGAGGTCTTTTACTGCCACCGGGGCCGCCATCCGGTACTCATGCATTTGCGTACCGGGTTCAGGAAAGACGGGAGCATGACCGCCCAGCATTTACGTACGGCACTGGACGGCGGTGCATTCGGCAGCTATGGGGTTGCCAGCACGTACTATACGGGCGCGCTTCAGACGACGACTTACCAACTACCGAACTACTGGTTCGAGGGCGCGCGGGCCTTTACGAACAAGCCGCCCTGTGGCCCGAAGCGAGGCCACGGGACACCTCAGCCCCGTTTCGCCCTGGAGATCCATTTAGACAAAGCAGCGAAGGAGCTCGGGATCGACCCGGCCGAGTTGCGTCTCAACAATCTTCAGCCCGAGAATAGCGTGACTGCCAACTGGCTCAAGATGGGCACGATCGGGCTTGATCAATGCATTGAGGCCGTGTGTAAGGGGAGTCGGTGGAAGGAACGCTACGGCAAGTTGCCGGAAGGTAAAGGACTTGGCCTGGCTTGCGGTTCCTATCTTTGTGGGGCGGGGCTGCCTATCTATTGGAATCACATGCCTCAATCCGGTGTGCAGATTAAGCTGGATCGTAGTGGCTGCGTGGCCGTTTTTTGCGGGGAGGCAGAGATAGGCCAAGGGTCGGATTCCGTACTGGCGGTCATTGTAGCCGAAGTGCTGGGTATTGACCTTGCGGATATTCGCCTGTGTGTGGGTGATACGGACCTGACCCCGGTGGACCTAGGCAGCTATTCTTCCAGGGTCACAATGATGGTGGGTCACGCTGCCCTGCAGGCGGCAGAACGGGCCCGGGATACGATCGCAAAGGCTGTTGCTGAACACCTGCAGGTACCCGCTGAAGGCCTTGTTTTTGCTGACCGGCGGGTATTTACCGCGTCCGATCCTGAGATCGGCATGTCCTTCAGTGAGGCCGTTGTGGTTGCAGAGGCTCTTTTCGGCACACTCGGAACGACCGGTTCCTATACACCACCCCGGGCTCCGGGACGTTACCGTGGGGCCGGTGTGGGGCCGTCCCCGACCTATTCCTACTCTGCGGCAGTGGTGGAAGTTGAGGTAGACCCGGAAACCGGTGTCTACGACGTGAATCATGTGTGGATCGGCCACGATATCGGGACAGCAATCAACCCGGTGCTGGCCCTCGGCCAGGTTGAAGGCAGTGTCTATATGGGGTTGGGTGAGGCCATGATGGAGGAGCAGGTGTTTCGACGCCTGCCGAAACGCCTTTCCTCGGCACTGGTACACAAAATGCCCTCACTTCTGGAATACAAGAGCCCCGGCTTCCATGATATGCCCGAGATCACGACCTATTTAATTGAGACGGATGATGAGCGTGCCCCGATGGGTGCCAAGGAGGTAGGTCAGGGGCCACTCCTTCCCATTATGCCGGCCGTAGCCAATGCTATCTTTGACGCAGTGGGTGTGCGGGTAGACCAGGTCCCTATTCACCCGGAGCTGGTTCTTAAAGGCCTACAGGAGAAAGCGAAGGGCAGGTTGCCCCGAGTGGGGCCCGGTAGATTTCCCGATGTGGATTACGGGGAGCCGCTGGTGGTACCGAAACAATTGTGTGCGCAGCATCCGGTGGTCAATTGGCTCGCTGTGGACCGTGATTAACGCAACGTGCGCCAAACTTGCCACAAGAACTATTCTGCAAGGGCAAACAATTCGCCGGGCCTTTGGCCCAGGGCGTGTTAGATCTTCAGC
>CAJWKT010000111.1 GCA_913041665.1 uncultured Gammaproteobacteria bacterium
ACGATTAGATGCTGATAGTGCTAATGCCTGCGGATCCGCCGCTACTTTATCAAGCGCAACCTGAAACTGCTGCAACTCCGCGCCCTTGGGTGGCTGCAACTTAATCAGGGTATCCACGAAGAAGCGATAACCCTTAATAGTTGGAATGCGCCCCGCGGAGGTATGAGGAGACGTCAAAAATCCCATGTCCTCAAGATCTGCCATTATGTTTCGAACAGTAGCTGGACTTACGTCAAGGGCTGCGTTACGAGAAAGCGTGCGTGAACCCACTGGCTGCCCTTCACGAATATATCTATCCACCAGCACCCTAAGTAATCGCTGAGCCCGCTCATTAGGGACCCCTCGTACATTCTTCTGATCTATAGACAAAGAATCTTGCATTCATTACACCGAAACGCTAATAACCAACACGCTAGCAATCACCTCCGTGCACTGTCAAGGTGCATTAAAAGTTTTGGGCTGATTATTCGCCCCTCTGCGGAGCCAAGAATTCAGTACAATCCTACTTTAGAGGCATTTTGATGAAATCAGAATTCAAAAAAATTGGGCTGTGGGGATGTCTGGCCGAAACAAAGGTCGCTGAGCCTGTGCTAACTATTGCCTCCCATCTTCGTGACCAGGGTATTGAGGTTGCGTGCCCATCACAGGACCAGATCCCTAAGAAACTTAGAGATATTCCTACATATGGAGAAAATGATCTACCTCTGAAAGTAGATCTTATTATGGCAATTGGCGGAGATGGTACCCTTCTGCGCGCTGCCCGATCCGTCGCAAAACGAAGGATACCATTATTAGGCATTAATCTGGGTAGGCTAGGCTTTCTTACTGACGTTTCACCTGAAAAAATGCTAGATACCATAGATGCGATTCTCTCCGGCAATTTTGTAGCGGAAGACCGATTAATGCTTGAGGCAGATATTTGTTCGAGGGACAAAACTGGTAACTCAATGATTGCTTTAAATGATGTTGTGCTGGAAAAGGGTACAGCAGGACATATGCAGGATTTTATCACCCGAATCGACGGTGAGTATGTAAACACACATGGCGGAGACGGGCTGATTGTTGCTACCCCAACAGGATCAACAGCCTATGCATTGTCCTGCGGTGGACCCATCATCCAACCTGATACGAATGCCTTAGTCATTGTACCTATCTGTCCCCACACACTAAGTGATCGTCCCTTGGTATTAAATGCCTCTAGCTATATTGAGGTTCAAATCGACTCCCAAACTAATGACCGCGCCTACGCTACCTGCGACGGGCAGCTTTTAGGAGAAATATCGGGGGATGACACTATTCGAATCCGTCTCGCAAAAGAAACGGTGCAATTACTGCATCCGCGAGATCATAATTACTATGAGCTACTACGCTCGAGGCTCAATTGGGGACAGACTAATCGTTGGCCTCGGAGCCAAAAAAAACGCTAGCGCATGCTCAGCCTAATCCGAATTAGGAACTATGCCGTCATCGATGAGCTGGAACTGGAGTTTGGATCTGGTCTGAGTGTCTTGACAGGGGAAACGGGTGCAGGAAAATCTATTCTTGTAGACGCGTTGGGATTAGCACTCGGCGATCGAGCTGATGCGAACACTGTACGCAAGGGTAAAAAGCGGGCTGAAATCTGCGTCACTTTTGATTGCCCCGACAACCATCCCGCCTTGATGTGGTTGAGCGAACACGAATTAGATGAAGAGCAAGCTTGCATGATTCGACGCACCATTAGCGCTGAGGGACGCTCGCGGGCTTTTATCAATAACCAACCAGTAACACTGCAAGATCTTCGAAATCTTGGTGCTTCCTTGGTTGAAATCCATGGACAGCACGCCCATCAATCATTACTGCAGAAAGTAAACCAGAGGCGCATTCTTGACTTCCATGGCAAGCACCAACCGTTACTGGAGAGTGTTAGCCAACTTTTTGAAAATTGGCAAAGACTTAAAACTAAGCTCGATGATAGCCGGAGAGGTATTGAGGATTGCGAAGAGCAGCTGGAATTCCTTCGAAATCAGGAAAAAGCACTTGTAACACTGAGTCTTGAAGATGGTGAGGTCAATCAGCTACAAACAGAACATGGACGTGTTGCCAATATCGAGCACCTTGCAGCTGGGATCAACCAAAGCTTAGAGAAACTCTATGAAGGTGAAATAGGATCAGCTCATACCCTGATCGCAAGCTCTCAACGTATCCTCCAATCATTGGCTGAGCTCGACCCGGAACTAAAAGAAAATCTTGCCTTGTTAAATGGCGTAGAAATCGATATTCGAGAAATAGCAACTGGGCTTTCCCGATACCGAGACCAACTGGATATGGACCCCCAGCGCTTGGAGTGGATAGAGACCCGTATAGCAAAAATCCGTGAGCTGGCGCGCCGCTACAAAGTGGAGGAAATTCAGCTTGAAACGTTATTAACAACTGTGACAGAGCGAATCCAAGAGCTTGAACAAGCGGATGAGTCCCTGGCAAGCCTTGAAAATAGCGTTGGGAGCGCAGCTGATCTGTATTACAAGGCTGCCGAAGAGTTATCCAAGGCCCGGAAAAAGAGCGCGATCAGCCTAGGGAAAAGCATCTCAAGTCAGTTAAAAAATCTCGGGCTACCGCACGGACAATTCTGCGCTGCCTTAACACAAAAAACCAATGAATACGCTGACGCAAATGGCTTAGACCAAGTGGAATTCCAGATTAGTTTGAATCCTGGTCAGCCTTTGGGTCCTTTGGCCCAAATGGCATCGGGAGGGGAACTTTCTCGGATCAGCCTAGCACTAGAGGTGGTAGGTACCGGCGAAAAAACTGTTACCACAATGGTTTTTGATGAAGTTGACGCCGGAATTGGGGGAAGTGTCGCCGAAATTGTAGGTCGAAGACTGGAAAAAATTGGGGTCAACCGTCAGGTACTATGCGTTACTCACTTAGCTCAGGTCGCAAGCCAAGGGCAACACCACTACCGCGTATCTAAACTTACCGACGGACAAACTAGCATCACTAAGGTTCGGCTACTCGCGGATGAAGAAAAACTCGAGGAACTCTCCAGAATGTTGGGAGGAATTGAAATTACCGAACGTACCCGAGCGCATGCTGCGGAAATGATGGCCCGATCCAGCAAATGATCTAATTAATACCCAATAAAAAAATCTGACTATGTGCACCAAGGGACTCACTAGGCTGAATAGACGATCTCTTACTGTTTTGTGGGACGAACGTAAAGCACTAGGCTGTGGTCCTCGATCTCGTAGCCATGGGCTTCGGCGATACTACTCTGCAGTTCCTCTATCCTTTCATTATAAAACTCGATTACTTTGCCAGTATCTAGGCATACCATGTGGTCATGATGGGTGCGGTCTGCCAACTCAAAGACTGCCGCACTTCCCTCAAAATTATGCCGAGCTACCAACCCCGCCCTCTCAAACTGCGTCAAAACACGATAGACCGTTGCAAGCCCCATTTCTTCCCCCGCCGCTGTCAAAGCTCCGTAGATCTCCTCCACGGTCATGTGACGATCCTTGGTTTTCTCAAGAATCTCGAGAATTTTTAATCTGGGAGAAGTGACATTGAGTCCCACTTTCCGAATATCTTGACCTTCCACGCTCTACTCCCCCAGAACAATCGGTTATGATTTGTCCGCCATTATGACTCAGAAACTCTATTATTCTCTATTACCAAAAGATTGTCTTACCACCTAATTAAAATCGTGCTCATTGCTGCCCTGGCTATCATGGCCACAGGGTGCATCTTCAGGATTGACATCCAACAGGGCAACCTACTGGAGGAGTCAGCAGTTGATCAAGTAGAGATCGGCATGACACGAAGTCAGGTCCGCTTCTTGCTTGGGACCCCAATGGTTGCCGATAGTTTTCATCAAAACCGATGGGACTACACCTATTATTTCCAAGAAGGAAAGTCCAAAGAGATAGAGCAGCGCTGGCTGATAGTGTACTTCGCTGAAGACCAAGTAGAGCGTATCGAGAAAGATATGCCAATCAGTCCCTCAACTTAGCAATTTCCCTTCGCCATAGAGTTCTTTTGCTCGCACCGAAAAGGCTTTGATCTGAGAGCGTACAAGGCCCTCGAATAGCAAGGCAAAAACCCTGCTAAATGGTGACCGGGTTACTTGAAAATTTAAGGCCAAACGTACCTCAGAACCGACCCCTGCTGTGCCAGAAAAAATCCAGGCGCCCTCCAGATGACTGAAAGGCCCGTCCAGCAATTCCATATCAATCCGGTGCGGACGATCAAGGCGATTCCGGGTGGTAAAGTTTTTATTAACTCCTTTGAATCCAATACCAATGGTCGCTTCCAGACTCCGGTCGAATCGGTTTTCTACTTTTGCGGTGGCACACCACTCTAAAAATTCTGGATAGGCCTCAATATCGTTTACTAAATCAAACATTTGGCTAGGGCTGTAAGGAACATGCTCGGAGCGATTAATCTTCATCGCGTGACTCTAAAAAACACCAACTGCGTTCAAAAAAATACATACCACTGCGACAGGAGCAATAAAACGGGCAGAGAACCGCCATAGTTGGTAGCCAAGCCCTGCATCGGGGTCTAACTCTTCGGAGGTAGAGCTTGAAGACATAAACCATCCAGCAAACACCACGATAGCAAGCCCTCCGACGGGCAAGGCAATATTGCTCGCCACGAAATCTATGTTGTCAAAGAAAGTACCCTGAAAAAACGTAAATCCGGATAAGACGCTGTTTGAAAAAACAGTCAAAAAACCCAATAGCCAGATGAGGCCCCCTATTACGATTGCGGCAACAGATCGTAGTAGTTTCTGCCGCTCCATAAGCCAAGCCACTGCCGGTTCCATCAAACTAATGGCCGATGTCCACGCCGCAAAAGAAAGCAATAAGAAAAAAACTGCGGCAACAAACGAACCGCCGGGCAATTGGCCGAACGCTAGCGGCAACGACTGAAAAATCAATCCTGGCCCGGCCGCTGGATCGAGACCATTAGCAAAAACGATCGGAAAAATGACCAAACCAGCCACAATTGCAATCAGGGTATCTGCAACTACGACCGCAATAGAGGTCTTCCCAATAGAGGATTCAGCAGGCAGATAGGCCCCGTAGGCCATAACAGCTCCCATACCAACACTGAGAGTAAAAAAGGCATGTCCCAATGCCTCAAGTACTCCTGAGCCGGTCAGTTCAGAAAATTTTGGTTCAAAAAGAAACGCAAAACCCCGCGCAAAGTCACCTGCAATCATGCTGTATATCAATAGAAGCAACAGCAACCCTATCAATGCAGGCATCAAAATACGCACCGCGCGTTCCAGTCCACCCTTTACCCCCCTTGCCACTACAAAAATGGTTAAGGCCATGAATGCCGTATGCCAAAACCCGGTTATGAACCAGTTGCCGCTTATGCGGGAGAAGAGCTGCTCTACCTGTTGCGCATCAGCACCCTTGAAGGCTCCCGAAGCACCCTCAAAAATGTAAGCGACCGCCCATCCGGCAATCACACTGTAATAGGACAGTATAAAAAACCCGGTAGCTACCCCAACGACTCCGACGATGCCCCAACGGCTCGTACCACCCTCCTCCTGTCCCAGTAAAGCCATGGTCGCTACCGGGTTTCTCCGGCCGCGCCGACCCATCAGAATCTCAGACATCATGATGGGCAGCCCGATCACAAATACACAGACAAGATAAACTAGGACAAATGCCCCCCCACCGTTTACGCCGGCGATATAGGGAAACTTCCAGATATTCCCCAATCCAACCGCAGATCCCGACACAGCCAAAATAAAGGCTAGATGAGATGACCATTGACCATGCAAGGAAAATCGACGCTCTTTGGAAAATTTAGACATATTGGTTCTCTACGAGTGTTCTTTTGTTCCGGATTTTAGGATCATTACCGAATGATGGCCACAAAGAACCCAAAAGCAGGCATTTCAACGATTGCCCAAAATAAACGAGCCCGGTTTGATTACACGATCGATGAAAGCTTTGAGGCGGGTCTTTCCCTTCAAGGCTGGGAAGTAAAGAGCCTCAGGGCGGGCCAGGCTCAACTTACAGAAAGCTATGTGATTCTCCGAAACGGTGAGGGCTGGCTGCTAGGGGCTTATATTACCCCTCTGACTACGGCCTCTACTCATATCAATACGGACCCATCCCGAACCCGCAAGATACTGCTACATCGTCGTGAACTAGACCGTCTCCAGGGCC
>CAJWKT010000112.1 GCA_913041665.1 uncultured Gammaproteobacteria bacterium
TTGTATTCAAGCCATGACTTGACGGTCGACCTGCCACTCGAATCACGTCACCAACTTGAATTGTGCTTTCGCCAATACCGAAGCGGTCAAGTGTATTCATTGAGCCCGCTTCTAGTTCCCAGGTTTCTTTGCTGCTGCCCCCATCTGTGCGGGTAACATTGAAACGAATATGGGGGTTTCTCCAGAGCACCCACGTGACCGTCCCCTCAATCTCAATGACTTGATCGTAGTTGTAAAATACCCGTGTAGAATGATGAGCGAGCGCAATGCTTGGCAGGCTAGGGGCTAAAAACAATAAGATGATCGGTATCCTGCGGATTAACATTAGAGCTTCCAGTTGGCTAGAGGGCTTTCAAGTGATCTATGCCCTATAATAATTACTGCTCCAAAAAAAATCAGCTAATCCGTAGTATTTAAGGCCAATTGGAATGAAAAAAATACAATTAAACACTCAATGAATTCGCAAATAAAATGGTTCGTACCAATACTTTTTAGTATAAGCGTTGTAGCTACATCCACCCTGGCTTCGGAGTGGGAATTCTTGAATGATTCCAGTTCAGTGCGCTTTATTGGCGTTCAGGAAGAGTCAGCTTTTCGGGGCCGATTCGAAGACTTTTCTGCCGCAATTAGTTTTGATGTAGACAACCCCAGCCATGGTAAAATCATAGGCGTTGTGCGGGTGGAGTCGGTTAATTCTGGCGACCAGGAGCGAGACTCAACCCTTTTAGATGCAGAGTGGTTTTATCCGGAAAAATACCCGGAGTCCCGATTCGAATCTGAGCGAATAGAAGAGTTGAGTGATGGTACTTTTCAAGCCCATGGCCAACTGACCCTGCGCGGGGAAACCGGGCCCGTTACCATGGATTTTAGCTTTGAAACATCGGATCTAGAGGCACACCTGTCGGGTTCTTTTGAGATCAAGCGGCTGGATTTTGGTGTGGGTTGGCCCGCAACTAATTGGGTCGGCGATGAGGTTTTCGTTCAGATCGAGCTTGATCTAGAGGGCCAGTAATTTAATTATTTTGTTTTTTTGTGAATTAGTACAAGAGTGGGGGACCCCCAATGGCTAACGATAAGAAAAGTAACAAACCTCTTACGATCAGCAAGCGCGAGTTTTTAGAGGCTTTTGCTGCCATTGGTGGCGTTTCCGCGGTTCTATCGGCGCTCGATGGCTGGGGTATGGGTATAGCATCTGCGGCTGATACCCCCCCGGAACTGATGGGGCGCGCCGGGGGTACCAACGTATTGATATTAGGGGCTGGCCTTTCCGGGATGACGGCTGCCTATGAACTTACTCAGCGTGGCTACAGTTGCCGTATTTTGGAGGCGCGTCCTTATGCCGGGGGACGGTGTCAGACTTCCCGTGCCGGCTTTCAGATGACGGATGATCAGGGTGAAACGCAAACCTGTGATTTTGATGAGGGTCTGCACTTTAATAACGGCGCATGGCGCCTTCCAAGTTTCCATCATTCAGTGTTTCACTATGTCCGTAAGTTCGGCGTTCCCATGGAAATTATGGTCCAAGAAAATGACCTGGGCTATCTGAGGTTTGATGATGCTCGGGGACCACTGGCTGGACGACGGTTCCGGCGACGGGAAATCAAGGCGGATATGAGAGGTTACACCTCGGAACTGCTGGCAAAGCAGGTTGATCAGGGTGCGCTGGACAATGAACTTACCAACCAGGATAAGGAGCAACTTATCGACTATCTGGTACGAGAGGGCTCCCTAGATGCACGGGATTTAAGATACAAAGGTACCGTCAATCGGGGTTATGGAGTTTTTGAGCCCATGGGTGCCCGTACGGCTTCTGAGGCTTTGGCGTTCAAGGAGATACTGCAATCGGGCTTGGGTAACACTTTTCAGGGGGTTACTCAGGTGGCGCGGCCTCATACGATGTATCAGCCCGTCGGCGGTATGGACCAGATAGCGCAAGCGTTTGAGCGAGAGGTAGGCCATATGACCACCTACAATGCAGAGGTTCAGGAACTCAGACAAGATGACAATGGAGTGCGGGTTCCATACAGGGATACCAATACCGGCGAAGTTCAGATTGCAGAAGCGGATTATTGTATTACGACTATTCCCTTGATCATTCTTTCACGGCTCCCTGCCGATCTGCCGGATCGCTGCAAGGAAGCTATCGCTGCTCCGGGTATAACACCGGTTAGCAAGCTTGCGTTACAAATGAATCGTCGTTTTTGGGAAGAAGATGACGACATTTATGGAGGTTCCAGTACGCTTGGGATACCCGGACATACTGTTATCTATCCTTCTTACGGGTACTTCGGTAACAAGGGACTCATACAAAGTATGTATGCTATTGGTCGTCCAGCAGAGGAAAAGGATGGCCTGTCTCTGGGCGAGCAGGTCGGGTGGGCGATTGAGCATAGTGAAAAAATACACCCCGGCCAATTTCGTCGACACTATGATGACAAGGCCTTTTCAATAGCGTGGCATCGTACTCCTTACAATAAGGGTGGTTGGACAGCTTGGTCTAGTCAGGATCGTCAAAAATATGTGTCATTGTTGTTGGAACCCCAAGGCAGAGTCTATTTTAGTGGCGATTATGTGAGCGGCTTAACAGCTTGGCAGGCTGGCGCAATTGAGTCTGCTTGGACGCAAATTGAGAAGCTGCATGCCCGGGTGATGCGCGCTTAAAATTACAAAGCGTAAGTGAAGCTTTAGATAAGATTGGCCAACAGAATTCAAGGGAATTTGTGAGGCTGCAATGAAAATGATTCGAACGAAAAGCATTTCTCTTTTAATAAGCACGTTTCTTTCGGCGGCTCTACTATCAACGGGTGCTGTAGCGCAAGACCCAACACAACTTGAAGAATCTGTCGAAAAGCAGCAAATGATAGAGCTTGGACGTCGATACGAATCGGCCTGGGATCTATATCTGACGCTCAGAGATGAAGCGGATGGCGGAACTCGGCTGACGTGGGACAATCTGCCGGATTGGACTGGCTTGTATACGAGGCCGGTTGAGCATATTGCGTTGTTTGACCCGGATCAACCCCGGGAGGAACTACCCACCGCAAGCCTAACCCCAGAGTTTCGCGAGCGGATGCTGGAAAGGATCGCCCTCTCTCGTCAGGGTATCGGATACGACCTTCTGGGAAAATGCGTTCCGCCTGGATATCCGCGCTGGCTGACGTCCCCGTTCCTGCGAGAGTTCATTGTTACGCCCGATCAGACGTGGCTAATCACCGAAGTGTTCAATGAGATCCGACGTGTATACACCGATGATCGTGAGCATATTCCGGTGGACGACCGTTACCCCACGTTTGACGGTGATTCGATAGGGTTTTGGGACGGCGATCGGTTAATTGTCCATACCACACAACTGAATGTAGGCCAGTACACTCGTGACCAGCCAGATCATACGGATCAAGTTGAGAGCGTTGAGATATGGCAGAAGGTCGACGATCGGAATATCGAAGTGGATGTATGGGTTTACGATCCTCCGGCATTGACCGAAGCCTGGTACGTGAAACAGTTCTACGCGAAACTGTCCAACGAGGATAAGTTACTGCGCATCCACTATTGGCATTGTTTTGAGAACCAAAATAACGACGTCTATGAAACAGAAGAAGGGCGCACTCAGTTCAGAGACTTTACCTTCACGGACGAGGACGATCGTAGAATCCGTTAAACGATGTAAATGCACCTTGCGCTATCCAATTGAAAGGTTTCATCATGTCTCTACAATAATTTCAGTACCTGCGGGAACGTCGTTTGTTTAAAAGTTTCTTCAATCTCAGCATGTCCTTCAAATGCAATCTTTCCTTTCAACGTAATTTCCCTCAATACTTTCTAGAGCTAAACCAAAAATGAGCCGAATTCCCTGGTCATTTTTTTGATAAGTTGAGCAGAACCAACTAGCGTGGTAATCGACAACATTTCTGATTCGGCAAGATTTGACTGGTAGCCTGCTATTTCCAAAGTTTTATGTTCCATGACGTAAGTTGGTCTATAGTTTCGACCAGAGCTTATCAACACGCCTCTCGACCTGATCAACCAGTTTCACGCGGTCCATCATCTTGACCCCAAGTGGTTTCGTGCAGTCCACCCCCATAAATGCCCGCACGTTCAGGGGAAGCGTTGGATGGCCATCATGTACGCCTAGCTTAGAGTTGGACCCCATTACACCCTGTGCTAACGGCTCTAGGCTCATGCCAAGCACATTGGGAATGACCATCAGGTCGCGGTCCGGGATGAACCGATGGGCTAATGCCCAGTCACGCTCTAGCGGTTCCCGGATATCTATATCATCGTCGAAAACAAACACATGCTTGCAAAAGCCCTGAAGCGCCGTATAAGCCCGCATCATGGCAACCTTTGGCTCGCCAACGCGGCCCTTCTTCATTGCAATGTGGATAGTGAAACCTACGCCCGCCGCGGGCTCACAATGCACATCGACTACGTTTGGCAGTACTGTCTTGAGATCCTGATAGACATGTACGCCGCGAAAGTAACTCGCAATAGCATTACATTCGTTGAGCGGCATCCCAATGTGCACGTGTTGATATATTGGGTTTTTTCGCATGGTAATCGCAGTCACGTCGAAGACGGGGCGCTTCCGAGGCCGATCATAGAATCCGTTAAACGATGCAAATGCACCTTGTACCGTCCAATTGAAGGGCTTCATCACGCCTTCTACAATAATCTCAGCGTCTGCGGGAACATCCACGTCGATCGTTTCACACTTCACCAATTTAACAGGCTCATTTCTCAACCCCCCGATATAAGCGAAATCGTTACTTTCGTGGGGCAGGGCTCTGTTAGCTCCGGCGAGTATGAACTCAGGCGTTACGCCAAACACGAATGCCATTGAAAATTCAGGATGTTTCTCGGAAACTCGTTTCCCGCTGGAAACCTGAGTCTCGGACGCCGTACTTTCCCCTATACTCTTAGCATCGCCTGAACCCCTAAAAACCCTCATTGAACCTCCCTCTTTTCGAGTCACTTCGAATCGGTGGTAAGAAAGATTATGAGCGTTTTCCTTGGGCTTACTTGCAACAAGACTAGTTATAAATCGGCCCTCGAGAAAGTTAGGGGATCCCTTGCCATCCTCTGGATTGAGTCGCAAAACAGGCAGAATGGACAAGTCAACATCATCTCCCTTCATGATGACTTCTTTGCACGGTGCCTCACTGGAATCGACATAAACGGGTGCTACTCCGCCTGACTTTAAAATTCCCATCATCTTGGCCGCCACATTGGGCAACATGTTGGCATCCGCTTCAACACCATGTGCAGCTGCCATGCGTTTACTCGTGAGGCCGACCGAATTAGCGAGCACCGGTATGTCAAAGCCTTTGGGTTTCTCAAACAAGATCGGTGTGTCGATACCTTTATAGTCGGCTCTGGCGATAAACGCTCCCATATCATCAAGCGTATCCACTTCAAACGGCACCCGAAGTAACTCGCCTTTATTATCCTGGATATCTATGAATTTTCGAAAATTAAAAGTGCTCATAATCAAAACCCCGGTACTACTGCAATCCATGCGGATCATGTTCCCAACCCCACGGACTTTCCGGCCGCTATGTCCGTCTATCGAGCCAATCTCAGATAAAAGCAGGGCACTACAGCACCATCGAAGCTTTATCTATCCAGTTAATTTACCCGAAGTTCCTTAATTTTATCGACGGGGCATGCACCAAATGATCGTGCGTTGATCCACAATTTTCCGCTTCTACCATGAAGGTCGTTAGTCTTGGATACTGAGTAGACTCAACATGTAAGCGCTGATTACGATCGCCGCACCTCAACCGGAACACTTGCTATGACGTAAGTTGGTCTATAGTTTCGACCAGAGCTTATCAACACGCCTCTCGACC
>CAJWKT010000113.1 GCA_913041665.1 uncultured Gammaproteobacteria bacterium
ATTTTTCGAATTTTTTTCATATGAAATTCAAATCAGTGAGAATTTGCCAAAAAGTCAAAGTGAAATTCCCCGCACGGAAAAAAATTTCAAAAAACGAAAAACAAATTGTGATCGGTTGAATTGACCTAGACGTTTCGAGTAAGCCCAAAAACGATTTTTTTCGACGAAAGAGAATATGAAAGAATGGCTGGACCCAAAAGTCCCATGGGACGATCCAGGGCACGCTATGAAAATGACTCTCTCGTCATCGAATCGGACCAGATATCAGCAAACTGGACAGGTATTTTTGGCCACCAGCTCAGCGAACAAACGACAACGGTAGAAACCTACAAAAGAACTGATCGAGCCCCCTGGGGACCCATTCTGGAGCTAAGGATGAGGATTCATGATCCGGGACACTTATATGAGGACTGGGAAATGCACTGGGAAAAGTTTTACCAGGTGAGCGGAGTTGGAGGGCAAGCAATTGCTGATATCCAGCAAGACTATACATTTATACCGGTTGACTGCCATGCCCCGCTTTCTGGGACTGAGTGATGTTGTTTTTGTAGTGTTATTTTTCTTTTCTGATGTCGCCTGACATGTTTAGGTAGAAATAATTAAAGCTTAAGGAATGGTAACTAAGGTGCATACCTAGGTTTTCTCCAGTCGGATAGGGCTAGGTTATGATTTTCAATTAATTACTTGTTAGGCTACACTCAGAATAACCCTATCGGGTTTTGTTGTTTTTTTATAACACCTATCAATAGAGGATTCTGGATATGAAGGTTTTCAGCTTTGTATTATCTGCGGGACTGGCTTTTTGTTTGCTGTTCATGAGCATACCGACATCTAACGTGCATGCCCAAGGGGCATCGTTACTTGAGGAAATCGTGGTCACGGCCCGAAGGCGTGAAGAAAATTTAATGGAAGTCCCGGTTTCTATTTCAGTCCTGGGTAGTGACTTGCTCATGGATCCCAGCGTGGTAGATCAGTTCGATTTATACGAACTCACCCCTGGAATCAGTTACGACCAATCACAGGACAGGCAAGCCGCGCGAGCCTCGGTGCGGGGTGTGTGGACCAGGGCGCAGAATCCAATTAGAGCCAAGGTCACTTCATTCATCGATGGAGTGCCAATTTTAGGTCAGACCGGTTCCCTGCAATTTGCGGGGATGGACCGTGTCGAGGTGATGCGCGGGCCGCAGAGCGCTTCCTTTGGGCGCGCCACATTCTCCGGAGCGATCAATTATGTAACCAAGAATCCGGGCGAAGAGTTCGAGAGCCAGGTTATGCTCTCAGCTTCCGATTTGGACAGAAACATTACAGCCCTCTCGTTCCGTGGACCGATTACGGACACACTGGGCTTTACTTTGGATGCGAGTTTTGATGAGTACCAGGGGCCTGATACTTGGTTTACCACGGAGGGTAATACCTTAGGCGGACAATCCACCGATTATGTGACCGGTAAACTGGTATGGGCGCCTAGTGACCGGTTTGACATGAATGTACGCGTGATGACACTGGATACGGACGATGAGGCTGGTATCCAGTACCAGATTCCCGGGGCAGCACTCAAGGCCTGCACCAATCATGCGTTGGGCAATGGACAGATGTACGTTAAAGGGGCGTGGAATTGCGATCCCTCACCACCGACGACCGGCATTCCAACCAATAACAGGCCGGAATCAACTCTGACCCCGGGAACCGCGAACTATTACCTGGCGCAGTCGTACGGTGTTTTGGAGCCGGGCAGCTACCTGAACCGTGAACGTGTTCAGGCAGAATTCAACTTCAACACGGACAGCGGAAGCTCGCTCCAGATCTTAGCTTCCAGCTCGGAGGATACGCTTAGGCGGTGGTTCGATGCGGACAGGAGTAATGTGGTCCCCACATTCCCCATGGGCATGATTATGGGCGTGAATTCCATGGCCAACCCAAACACTATCGAAGAGCAATTCCTGGAGGTCAAGTGGTCGTCACCCGACGATCAACGGGTCCGGTGGACCGTTGGCGCATCCGTATTTGACTTCGATTTCCTGACCAACATCTATACCCAACTCGCGGGCGTCGTACTGGGATTGGAAGATGAAGCGAATAAGGGTAAGGCGTTTACTCCGATTGCAGTCAATGCGGATAAATCGACGAATACAGGGGTTTACGCCAACGTGGCATGGGACGTCAGTGACCGAACGACCCTCTCTGTGGAGGCCCGGTACCAGGACGATGACGTTACGAACGAGAATAAAAACACGGGCGACAAGTTCAATAACGTGACCACATCATTTTCGCCCCGCTTGGCCTTCACTCATGCAGTGAATGACAACTGGTCGGCCTATGGCCAATTTTCAAATGGTACAAACCCCGCGGGTGTGAGCATTGACTTCGTGAGAGAGGTCATTGTTGATTCTCTCGCGGCTGCACGAGCTGGCGGTTACGTTACCTATGATGCGAATACCTTCAAGGTTTTTGAGGAGGAGAAACTTACAAACATTGAGTTCGGCATGAAAGGCACGGTGATGGATAACCGCTTGCAGTTAGCTGTGGCTGTGTATGCCATGCAATGGGACAAGATGATCCAGCCCGAGGGCTTTAACTGGTATGACAATTCCTGGAATGATGGCACGCATTCTGGCGGTGTCGTATATTCCATGGGCGATACCATGGCCATGGGCTTTTTAAATACCGGCGATGCTGAGCTGAAGGGCGTTGAGCTGGAGGCAAACCTCAGGGCGAACGAAAACTGGGGCTTCAGGGGTGCCGCTACTTTTGCAAGTGCGAAGTACAAGGAAAGTTGCGATCCGAGGCCAGCAAAGGATTACGGGTTCACACCAAGTAAGACAGTGCAGCAGGGGGCTCCTTACGACTGCAATAATGTCGCGGGTCAGGACATGCCCCAGCAGCCGGACACAACCGTCGTACTGTCGGGGACTTATAGTGCCCCGCTCGGTACTGGTGGGGACTGGGAATGGTCCGGACGCCTTGGCCTTCGTTATACGTCAGATGAGTGGATACAGAATGATTCTATGAACCTTGCATTTATTCCAGCGAATACCATCTGGAATGGATCACTGACTGTCCGTAACGAGAACCTAACGCTCGCTCTGTATGGAAACAATTTGACCGACGATGACACACCCAGAGGGATCCAATGGAGCAACGACAACAATCTAACGCCTATAATTCGTGGTTTTAACGTCTCCCCCCGAATACCGAGAGAGTTAGGGCTTAGGATGACCTACGATTTTTAGTAGCGAAACCTCAAAGTAAAATAACTATCCGGGGCGTGCCCTGAGGGCATGCCCCGGAGGTTAAGCATCAGATCAAGATCCGGGTCTGTCTCTGCCCGAAAAAATTGCGTTTCAATACCTATGAAGGAGCTATTGGATGCTGGCAAGCAAGCTGACGAAGATCATCAGGGCTTGTAATGTGCTGTTGATTACACTTCTCGGGGGCGCGGCTGCCGTGTCTGCATACGAAGTCTTCCGCGGCCCAACCGAACTGATCTATCACGATCCGGCTAAAGCCTCTCCGGGCTACACGATGTTTAGTCCTTTCCGGGGCCAGAATACTTACCTAATCGACATGAGTGGCAATGTGGTCCATTACTGGCCATACCCGCAGGGCTGGTCTGCAGAAGGCGCGGAGTCAGTCGAGAAACATGCACGGCTCCTGAGGGACGGGACCCTGGTGAGGGGGACCGTTAATCGGGCAGGCAGGGGCGGCATGAGTGGGGCTATTTACCAGTTCATCAACTGGGATGGCAAGGTCCTTTGGGAGCACGATGAGGAGCGTCCTGGCTACACCCCTCATCATGATTTCCGAGTGATCTGGAACCCGAAGCTTGAGGCGCGCACACTTTTATATGTAGCCTCCAAGGAAATGACCCATGAAGAGGCTATTGCCAGGGGCGTGGATCCTGCAAAGAGGGATAACTATGCATCCCGGCCCGACGGTGTGGTGGAAGTCGATATGCAGGGAAACGTTGTATGGGAATGGAACATTACTGATCACCTTGTGCAAGACATCGACCCAGGGCTTCCGAACCATGGTGTCATCAGCGAACACCCCGAAAAAATGGATCCAAATTTTGGTGCCGGGGTCAGTGGTGACTGGATTCACATTAACGCCTTAGACTACAACACGACTCTGGATCACGTTGTGGTCAATAACTCCACGTTCAGTGAATCGTACGTTATCGATCATGGCGCAACGTTCGTGGCAGGAGATCCAGAGGAAAGCATTGCGCTTGCGGCGGGCGAGTCGGGAGACTTCATTTTCAGGTGGGGCAACCCATGTGCGTACGATGCCGGGGATTGCCCTTCTTCAGTCAACGAGGGGCAGGGTAGTACGAACGGGCATCAGCAGGTTTTCTTTAGTCACGATATTCAATGGATCCGCGAGAAAGAGATCGGAATGGGAAATAACCTGCCGGGTGCAGGCAACATGCTGATCTTCAACAACGGTGAACGTCAGCTAGACGGAGTATTTTCCTCCGTTATCGAATTCAATCCCTACGATGGGGCCATGGAGCTAGGTGCATACGTGCCGGAAGTGAAGGCAGGCTATCACCGTCCTGCATCGGGTATGGGTATGGGTATGGGTGTAGGTGCATCCGTCTCAAACCAGGTCGTGTGGACTTTCCGGTCCACGCTGCAGAATTCTTTTTACAGCAGCTATATCTCCGGTGCCCAAAGAATGCCTAACGGCAACACGTTAATTTGCTCGGGTGGCCATGGCCATTTGTTTGAGGTGACGCCGGAAGGAGAGGTCGTGTGGGAGTACATTAACCCCGTAGGTGACCGTACAGGTGGGGATTATGGAATTTTTACAACGATGACTGATACGGCAGGTGACCGATTCAATTCAGTTTTCAAGTGCGCACGCTATCCATCGGATTACCCGGGACTGGAGGGCAAGGATCTAACCCCGATGGGCAAAATCACCGAATTGTGGACACAGCAGCCGGCGGAACCAAAAAGTACGATAGCCGCAAGGGACTAGTCTTTATTAAGAAAAAATTATTGCAGTTTCTTTGGATTGGCGTCATGGTTTAAATCAGTTTCCTGCCCCTTGGTGTGTTTCTTGTGCGCGGACGGTTAAGGAATAATGTGCTTAAAAATAGTCATTCGAATTGCCATCCCGTGTTTAATTTTTTTGAATGTACCCACTGCACTGACCCATCATTCCGTAAGCGGGAATTTTGATCGCGACGCTCCCCGTGAAATCAAAGGTACGCTGACCGCCTTTCATCTCAGGAATCCCCACACCCAGCTTGAACTCGATGTTGTGGATGAAAACCGGGTCACTGCAAAGTGGTTAGTTGAGTGGGGCACCAAAAACGACCTGATTCGCCGAGGTGTGGATGTGGACCGGATCAGGGTAGGGGATGAGCTAAGGGTCACATTGTTGCCCAGTTTTCGTCTCGAGCACGTCGGCTATGCCACGAGCCTTACTCTTCCGGATGGTTCGTTGGTTCAGGACTGTGGCTTTAGGGCGTTTCGTGAAGTGTTGTTGGATCCGGAGGTGTCGGAGTGCAAGATGCCGGAGCAATGATGAAGGTTTTCCGTCAGTGTCTGGAAATAAGGGTGATTGATTTTTTGCTGGTGGTGTGGGTGGGGCTACCGTTGCCGGTAGCTGCTGATCGCATCGAACTGGATGGGACCTGGATGCAGCTGCGGGGAGAACTGTCGCCCGTGTCACTGAC
>CAJWKT010000114.1 GCA_913041665.1 uncultured Gammaproteobacteria bacterium
CATCAGAGCCCGGTTCGCATCGTCATGCTCGAGGAACGGAATTAGAGAAGCTGCAACAGAAACTATTTGCTTGGGCGAAACGTCCATATAATCGATGCGCTCAGCTGGCATCAATGCAAACTCATTCTGATAACGGCAAGATACTAGATCTTCCACAAAGCTTCGCTTCGCATCTAATTTAGCATTCGCCTGCGCTATAACATATTGACCCTCTTCGATCGCCGATAGGTAATCTATTGTCTCGCTAACCTTACCATTCACAATCTTGCGGTAAGGAGTCTCTAAGAAACCATATTCGTTGGTACGCGCGTAAACAGCTAAAGAATTTATCAGCCCAATATTAGGCCCTTCAGGCGTCTCAATTGGACACACGCGACCGTAATGCGTTGGGTGCACATCTCTCACCTCAAAACCAGCACGCTCTCGGGTAAGCCCCCCGGGACCCAAAGCTGAAACACGTCTTTTATGCGTCACCTCTGAAAGAGGATTGTTTTGATCCATAAACTGCGAGAGCTGACTAGACCCAAAAAATTCTCTGACTGCAGCAGCCACAGGTTTCGCATTGATCATCTCTTGGGGCATTAGCCCTTCGGATTCAGCTAGCGTCAATCTTTCCTTTACAGCACGCTCTACTCTTACTAAGCCAATCCTAAAGGCATTTTCAGCCATTTCTCCAACGCTGCGTACGCGACGATTACCGAGATGGTCAATGTCGTCAACAGAGCCGTTTCCATTACGGATCTCAATGAGCGTTTTTAAGACATCGAGAATATCTTCTTTATTAAGTATGCCCTCTCCTTCTGAATTTGGACGGCCCACTCTCCGATTGAATTTCATCCGCCCCACACCAGATAGATCGTAGCGCTCCGGGTTAAAAAACAAATTCTGAAATAAATTCTCAGCAGCATCTTTGGTCGGAGGTTCGCCTGGTCGCATCATGCGATAAATTTCCACTAAGGCCTCAAACCGTGTTTTTGCAGAATCAATCTTTAGCGTATTAGATATGAAGGGCCCATGATTAAGATCATTGACAAATATCGTGTTGATTTTGTCGATACTTTTTTCCAGAAAATTTTCAATAATTTCTGCAGTCAGTTCATCGTTCGCTGCTGCAAGTAACTCCCCAGTTTCTTTATCAATCACATCGTGGGCCAACACCTTGCCAATCAAATATTCCAAAGGAACGGTCAACTCGTCCATTTTAGCCTGCTCAAGTTCCCGAACATGTCGAACTGTTATTCGCCGATCTTTCTGGATGATTATTTTCCGTCCCGCCTTTATGTCAAAGGCGGCAATTTCCCCGCGAAGCCTTTCGGGTACTAACTTTAATTGAATTCCTTTTGGTGATAACAGAAACTCATTTTTTTCAAAAAAGATATCAAGTATCTCAGCGTTCGTGAGATCTAGCGCTTTTAAAATAATACTGACCGGTAGTTTCCTTCGACGATCAATTCGAACGAACATGCAATCTTTTGGATCAAACTCAAAATCAAGCCAAGACCCTCTATAAGGAATTACTCGCGCCGAAAACAACAATTTCCCTGAGGAATGAGTCTTACCTTTGTCATGATCAAAAAATACACCCGGCGAACGATGTAGCTGCGAAACAATAACTCTTTCTGTTCCATTAACCACGAATGTTCCATGATCGGTCATTAGAGGCATTTCACCGAGATAAACTGGTTGCTCACGTATATCCTTGACTCTTTTCTTACTACCGGATGTCTCTTTGTCGTAGATCACTAAGCGAACCTTGACACGCAAAGGAGCTGCATAAGTCATACCCCTCAACTGACACTCCTTCACATCAAAAACCGGCTCCCCAAGATCATAATCAACGTATTCCAATGCTGCGTAACCAGTGTGACTAACGATTGGAAAAACGCTGCGGAAAGCTGCTTGTAACCCTCTACCCTTCCGCTCCTCTGGTTTTTCTTTCTTTTGTAGAAATTTTTGGTAGGAATTCAACTGAATAGATAGCAAATACGGAATATCCAAAACGCTTGGGATCTTCCCGAAATTTTTCCTAATCCGCTTCTTTTCAGTAAAAGAATAAGCCATCGTGAGTTACCTCAACTGTAGCATTCCGTCCAACGTGACTTCACGCTGGTGATGCATTGAAATAGGTCGGCTGTCAAATAGACAGCTAAACCGCCATACAAAGAAATACCGCCCAACCCTGCAACAGGACAGGCAACTACCCGGAACATTCCGCCGCTTCGTCTCACTTAATTTCGACGCTAGCGCCCACTTCTTCTAGTTGTTTTTTCGTATCTTCTGAATCTTCCTTCGAAGTCGCTTCCTTCACTACATTGGGCACCCCTTCAACGAGGTCCTTGGCCTCCTTAAGACCAAGACCAGTGAGCGATCTCACGACCTTTATAACCGGTACTTTATTTTCGCCAAAACTGGTCAAAACAACGTCAAATTCGGTTTGTTCTTCAGTCTCCCCAGAATCTGCTGAGCCATCTCCCGATGCAGCAGCAACGGCCACTGGTGCCGCAGCCGAGACACCCCATTTTTCCTCGAGTGCCTTTACTAAATCGACGATCTCCATCACCGGCTTATTGCTCAACTCTTCGATGAGTTTTTCATTAGACAAAGCCATATCTTAGTTCTCCTTACAATATTCTTCTTGAGACATAATTACTTTTAAAAAATTAATTTTGCAGGCTACTGGTCCCCCCGGCCCTGCAATAACCGCGCCAACATTGTCGGAGGCTCGTCCAGTGTCCGCAACAACTGTGACAAAGGGGCCTTAAAAACACTGAGTAGCTGAGAGCGTGCCTCATTTAAGCTAGGAAGCGATGCTAAACGGTCTAAATCTCCAGCACCAAAGAGCTCCCCGCCTATGGAGACTGAAACCGCTTTAAGCTTGTCATGTTCCTTTGAAAATCCCTTGATGATTCTTGCCGCCGATCCTGGATCCTGCTGGGAAAATGCAAGCAACACGGGACCGGAAAGACTATCTCGCAAACACTCAAACTCTGTTCCCTCAACAGCCCTGCGCGCCAACGTATTTTTCACCACCTTTAGATAAACCCCAGAGTTCCGGGCCTCGCTACGTAATGCTGTCATCTCAGTCACCGTTAAGCCACGGTATTCTGCAGCGACTGCCGAGTGAGCAGTCAACGCAATCGCGTGAACCTCAGCAACTAGGGCCTTTTTCGCCTCAATGTTTAGTGCCATATTTGTCTCCTAGAAGACAAAAACGAAGCTTCTCAAGCTACCGCTAAAAAAACCACGAATTATCTATACCTCTGTCACTCAAAATCAGACGGTACAATCTCCACCAAGACAAACTAAGGCGGATGTCACCATCTGCGTAGGCGGCTACTGGTACCATTATCCCCTGTTTTTTGTTTTCCTCCGCCCACAGGGGACCTACGATCTTCGATGATGGCCGGCTTTGCCGGCCTCTCACTATCCACGCATGGATAGAATAAAAATTTGATATCTCCGATAATCTATTATCTTAAGAATGCACGGTAGCCTGGTCGATCACCAAACCAGGTCCCATGGTTGATGAAACGCTCACCCTCTTCATGTAAATGCCTTTGGAGCTTGCAGGCTTAGACTTGTTTAGGTCGGCCAACAAGGCTGCAAGATTCTCAGTCAAGGCTTTCACATCTAAATTCACGTTCCCTATGGGGCAATGCACGATACCCGCTTTGTCCGTGCGATAACGAACCTGGCCTGTTTTAGCATTAGTCACGGCCGCTGCAACATCTGCTGTAACAGTTCCTACCTTGGGATTCGGCATGAGCCCTCGGGGACCTAACACCTTGCCCAATTTACCCACAACACGCATCGCATCCGGACTAGCGATAACTACGTCAAAATCTAGATTGCCAGCCTGAATACTTTCTGCAAGATCTTCCAATCCAACAATATCAGCGCCAGCCTGTTTTGCGGCATCGGCACCATCACCTTGCGTGAACACCGCTACTCGAACTTTTTTGCCAGTGCCGTTCGGAAGTATCGTTGATCCACGAACCATTTGTTCCGATTTTCTCGGGTCAACACCCAAATTCACTGATACATCTACGGACTCGCCAAATTTAGCATTTGCAAACTCTTTTACAAGCCCAAACGCTTCATCGGCTGAGTATACCCCGCCCTGACCCAAACGCTCCAGTTGCGCTTTTTTGGCCTTGCTCGATTTACCCATTTAAAAGCCCTCCACTTCAAGGCCCATACTGCGAGCGCTTCCCGCAATAATTCTTACCGCTGAATCCATATTAGCAGCGTTAAGATCCGGTTCTTTGAGCTTTACGATGTCTTCAAGTTGGGCCCGAGTGACTCGGCCCACTTTTTCACTATTTGGCGTTCCGCTGCCCTTAGTTATTCCCGCTGCCTTTTTCAGTAATTCTGCAGCCGGCGGGGTTTTTGTAATGAATGTAAAACTACGATCGCTGTACACAGAAATCACTACAGGTATAGGCATTCCCTGCTCCATGCTCTGTGTTTCTGCGTTAAACGCTTTACAAAATTCCATGATATTGACGCCATGCTGGCCCAACGCTGGACCAACCGGAGGGCTGGGATTCGCCTGTCCAGCCGGGATTTGTAATTTTATATATGTGTCTACCTTTCTTGCCATATCCTGCTATCTCACGCCTTTTCCACTTGGCTAAAATCGAGCTCAACCGGTGTCGATCGACCGAGAATTTGCACGGCCACCCTTACCTTGCTTTTTTCGTAATTGACGTGCTCAACAACGCCATTAAAATCATTAAAAGGTCCATCTCTTACCCTGACAACCTCCCCCGGTTCAAACAATATCTTGGGACGGGGCTTATCAACACCTTCCTGCACCCGATTAACAATCGTTTCAGCTTCTTCGTCTGATATGGGCGCCGGCCGCTCCATTGTCCCACCAATGAAACCCAAAACTTTCGGAATTTGTTTTACTAAGTGCCAGGTTGCTTCCTCCATCTCCATCTGAACTAATACATAACCAGGAAAAAATTTCCTTTCACTCTTGCGCTTCTGCCCTTCTCTCATTTCAACAATTTCTTCAGTTGGAATCAATATTTCTCCAAACTTGTCTTCCATACCATACCGCTCGATGCGTTCCTTCAGGGATTCCTTCACCCGATGTTCATAATTCGAATAAGCATGAACCACATACCATTGAAGGCTCATTCGTTTAGCCTCCCTGGCCGGTTAAAAAACGTGTAAACCAAAGCAAAAACAAATCAAGTAACCAGAAAAATAACCCCATCAAAACCGCAAAAATAAAAACTGCCCCCGTCGTCTGAAGCGCCTCTTCCCGCGTAGGCCAAACGACTTTGAGTAATTCCACCCGCGAACCGTGGATAAAGCTCCAAAGAGCTTGCCCCTGAGCAGACTGGAGCGCTACCAATACTGCCAGCGCTACCCCAACAAGTACGCCTAAAACTCTTAGTAATAATGACACTTCCGGGTAGGCGTAATAGGCCCAGACGCCTCCCGCAAAAACCCCAGCCGCCAACAGTATGATGGCCTTGTCTCTGAGCGTAGATTCACTTTGTACCTTTGTATCCATAACCTTTAGTAAAAACACTTCAGCATTACGAGAGACTCACAGCGACAACCCCGCAAACATATGCCCGGGGGCTGGCAGGCCAGGAGGGACTCGAACCCCCAACCTGCGGTTTTGGAGACCGCTGCTCTGCCAATTGAGCTACTGG
>CAJWKT010000115.1 GCA_913041665.1 uncultured Gammaproteobacteria bacterium
CAGAAAGTTACCTGTTTACTTTCCGGCCTATTGCTCAGTTCCAAACTTAGTCTTTCTCGTAAAAAGTAAAATGCTGACGGGCAAGGATATCTACAGGCCTTTTCCGTACCATCGGTGGATTGAATTTCCACTCCCTAACGGCGACCAATGCTGTCTGTCCAAAATTATCATGGGATGCCTCAGTCACATGCGGCATCTGCGGCATTCCATTTGAATCGATGTAAAAAATGACCGTGGCTGATCCAACAACACCCTGCCCTTTAAACTCCAGAGGATATTTGGGTGTTGTCATGTAAATGGGTTCCGGAATCTCATCTAGCTCCCAAAGATGATAAATGCGTTTGTATTTGGCTCGTTTTCCGAAATTTAGAAACGCGGCTGCGGATTCCTGGATCCCTCCAGCAAATACACCCCGCTTGTCTTCAAATCGAAAGCTGAATGATTTGATGACCGAAATAGGTTCTCCATTTAATTTTGCAGGCTGAAAGGTCCATTTGCGGATATATTCATCAGCGATTCTCCCAAATTTTGGATGGGTGTAAGAGGCTAAAAACACGTCGGTGAGTTCACCGGTAGAATCGACCTGAACAACAACCTGAGCGTCTCCATCGTAAATACCTTCGTAAGTCATCGAGGTGGGATAAGAAGGCACCACTGTATTGAGAACCTTTAAGGATTCAAAATTATCAACGGCCGAAACGGGCCCAGCAGTGAAGACAACTATTAACAGTATGAGAAATGAGTAGGACAGAGAATTTTTGTTATGTGATTTCATAAGTAATCTTTCTATTACGCCTAACACCTATTGAACAAAGCCGCTTTGCGGCAGTGAAGGGTTAAAGTGTAGGGAGTCATGGGTATAGCATGTGGGCTATGTCTAAAATAAATAGTATAGAAAACTATAGGCGCAACTTGATAGTTGCGGGAAAAGCCCCACGCACGGTGAAGAGTTATTGCGGAGCGTTCGTCAACTGATGGAGCACTACCAATGTGATCCTGTGGAACTGAGTGAGAAGCAGGTACGCGACTACCTGGTGCATTGCCGGGACGTGAAGGGCTGGAATCACTGGACACTCAAGATCGCGTTAACATCGCTCAAGTTCTACTACACGCATGGGGATGGTACGAGCTGGCACATCTGGGATTTAGCCAAGCCTCCGCGTTACAAGCCCGAGATCACGGTGCTTACGATGCGGGAGGTACGCGCGATCATCGGTCAGATCCAGCTCATCCACCTGCGCGTTGCGGTGTCGCTGATGGCTTCGTGTGGGCTGCGAGTGAGTGAAGTGGTAAGCGTTGGCCCCGGAGATCTGTCCCAACGTGAAGGACATTTGCTGGTACGTGCCGGCAAGGGTCAAAAGGATCGTTACGTACCGTTACCCGAAGTGCTAGTGCCTCATCTGCGCGAACTCTGGAAAACGCACCGCAATGCCAAGCTGCTCTTTCCCGGAGGCCGGGGACGCGAGATGAAGCGGCTGCGCACCACCACAACTCCCATGACCATCGCCACCCTCCAGCGCATCGTGAGGCTCGGAGCCAAAGAAGCCCGTATCCACAAAACGGTGACTCCGCATACCTTCCGTCACAGCTATGCGACCAATATGCTGGAGGAAGGAATCAACGTAAGGTTATTAGCCGACTACCTCGGACATGCGGATTTACAAGCGACCCTGCGTTATCTGCATCTCACACCCAGTGCCCAGAAGAAGGGTTACTCGATCGCCCAGCGCATGGTCTTCATCTAGACCGTGCGACTAGCATCGATCCTGGAGTCCGCCTGGCCGGAGTATGCCAGGCGTTATTCGCATATGCCCCGCAGGCATGTGAAGGCCGCGCATGCCATCCTGGCGTGCCGTACTGCGGCGATGGGTGGGCGCTTGTTTGATTGCCCGGATTGCGGTCACAAGCACTTTGCCTACCATTCCTGCAATCACCGCAACTGTCCCCAGTGCGGTCAGTTCGATCAACAGCAGTGGATGGAGGCTCAACAAGCCCGCCTGCAGCTCAACACCGATCATTTCCTGATCACCTTTACGGTTCCGGAATCGATGCGTGGGTTGTTCCGCGCACACCAGGCTGAACTCTATCCCCTATTATTTGGTATAACCGAGCGATGTATCCAACACTTTGCTCGGGATAAAAAATACTTCTCAGGCCTGACCGGCATCTTGAGCGTACTGCATACCTGGACCCGTCAACTCGTCTACCACCCCCATATCCACTGCATTGTGCCAGCCGGTGCGCTCAGTGAAGATGGCAGGCGATGGCGATCCGGCAAGAAACCAGACTTCCTTTTTGCCCACAAAGCCTTCCGCCAACACTACCGCAAGCTCATGCAAGAGGCATTTACTAAAACCCCTTATTGGAGCTCAATTCCAAAACAGGTTTGGAGGGAGGCCTGGGCGGTGCAGTTCCAGCCCGTGGGCAACGCGCGTATGGCCCTGGCTT
This sequence comes from uncultured Gammaproteobacteria bacterium, assembly GCA_913041665.1. Lineage (GTDB taxonomy): Bacteria > Pseudomonadota > Gammaproteobacteria > Steroidobacterales > Rariloculaceae > CAJWKT01. The sequence continues at coordinate 2,449 of CAJWKT010000115.1, forward strand.
ACCTCGCACGTTACGTTAACAAGACGGCTATCAGCGAGAGTCGCATCCTCTGGCATCGGGACGGAAAGATCTGCTTCAGCTACACCGACAGCACCACCAAACAAACCAAAACCTGCACGCTGGATGAACAGGAGTTCCTGCGCCGCTTCTTCCAGCATGTACTGCCTCCGGGCTTCATGCGCATACGCTACTACGGACTCTATCATCACAGCCAAAAGCACCGGCTGGCCCTCGCCCGGGCCTATCTGGGAGAAGGCGCTCACGCGCCTGAACCACCCACGCCTGAAGCTCATCCCGGCAACTATACCTGCCCTCACTGCGACTCGCCCATGCAATTGATCGATACCTTCCGCCCCCTAAGAAACTACAGACCCCGGTGACCTCCGCTCACTCCAATATCAAAAAGCAAATCTCTTGTTTCCCGGTGAATCCAAATAATAAATACATCACCGACAGCCACCGCCATGCCTTTATGCCAGCAACGCATCAAAAGCCACCCTTCTCAGAGCCAGATCCAATCACCCTTGACACATCCATGATGCCATCCATCACCTATCGAAACCCTCTTGACCGGTATCGAGCGCTCCGGTCATCACAATACGTACCCACGCTCAAACTACAAATCGCATAAGACCCCTTCAGTAGCTCGGACTTGTTCAACAAAGGACGTAGATCATGTTCCGCTACGCTCCAATCATCTACGATCCTTTAACTGTTATTGCCTTATCCCTCCAAAAACTTTCCTCAAATCTCTTTGTGCAATTGCAAGTCGACCATCAAATCTGAAGCAACCGACTCCAGTTCTTTTCTAAGCTGCTCGAGTTCCAAGTTTGAAGGTAGTTGAAGCAGGCCACGGGCATTGAAGAGTAATCCGGCAGACATAGGTGCTGTGGTTAGCTCAGTTTCGAGCTCCTCCACGTTAACCCCAAGACTGGCGAGTAAACCACTAATCCGACTAACAATCCCAACCTGATCACTACCTAAAAGCTCCATCGTGACAAATGACCGAGATACGGTCTCTGAAGCAGCAGGTTCAGACCTTAGGTTAACACTCAGTCCCGATTCTTGAAGTTGAAGCAACGATTTCATCAGAGCGGCTTCACGGTCCTCGGTAACGGCAACCCGAAGTACACCGGCAAATTGTCCGCCAAGATGCGACATTCTACTTTCCAACCAATTACCACCTTCTCGAGTTACAATGGATGCAATAGATTCCACCAACCCTGGCTGGTCCCTTCCCATAAAAGTAATTACTAAATGGATGTTCATAATGTGTAGCGTTGAATGAGGAATCACTCCAATTCCAATTACTCACCATGGCAATAAAAACACAGTTACCCACCAAGAGAATGTTTTTAAAATCCCATTGACCCAGTACACCCAGATAACCCTAATGCGTCCATGCCATATTGGGGTGAATCTTGGTCGTTAATTAGTGCGGTTTTATGGGCCATAGCCGTTGTATTGTTTCGACTAGCGGTTAAGGGAATTCCTCCGATTGAAATGAGTCTTTTAAAGAACACCTTTGCCCTCATTCTTTTCGTTGCGACCTGGCTTCTATTTCAAGGGCAAGAGGTGGAAATAAATCTGAGCACACAGGATCACCTGGTTCTTATTTTTGCCGGCGGTATTGGAATCGCATTGGGTGATACGCTCTTTATGTATGCTCTGAATACTTTGGGGGCCGGAAGGAATGCCATTTTAAGCTGTCTATTTAGCCCGTTTGTTATCCTCTTGTCTATCTTGTTCCTAAACGAGAAATTCTCCATTTTTCAGGCTCTCGGATTCCTACTGATTTTGAGCGGCGTCCTATTGGCAGTGTATCAAAAATCTTCTGACACGCTTTCTAAAAGAAATAGGATCATTGGAACCATTGTCGGAATTTCTGCCGTGTTTTGCATGGCAAGTGGAATGGTGATAACTAAACCCATTTTGAATGAGGCACCTCCGGTTTACGTGTCTTGTTTTCGCCTTGCCGGAGGAGTATTGGGAGTTGCTTTGTTTGCCATCGTAAGCGGAAGAATCAAAACTTCCATCCGAATTTTCAAAGGCCCCTTACCGTGGAAGATCATGTTCCTGGGGGCTTTTATCGGCACCTACCTTGCATTATTTACATGGATAGTTGGGTTCAAACATACGTCGGCCTCCGTCGCATCCATCCTAAACCAGACTGCCGTGTTTTTCATTCTGATCCTTGCCGTTCCTATTCTTAAAGAACGGCTTTCACCTATGAAAGTTGTAGGAGCTTCCTTGGGCTTTTTAGGTGTAACATTGATTCTGTACCATGCGTAATACTACCGAACTCCCTTTTTGTCCACGATGTGGTGCAAAGACGTTTAACAGCGGTCCTTTCAAACCGTGGTTTTGTAAATCATGTGATTTCAAAATTTACCCAAACGTAGCCGCTGCTGCGGGTGTTTTTATTTTCAACACTAACAATGAAGTTCTTTTCAACAAACGGGCTCATGATCCAGGAATAGGAAAACTGGGGCTTCCAGGCGGATTTATTGATGCCAACGAAACCGCCGAAGAAAGCGTGCATCGTGAAGTCAAAGAAGAAGTAGGCCTGGAAATTGCGGAGCTTAAATATCTGTGTAGTTGCCCAAACCAATATTTCTACGGAGGAATTAATTACAATACCTTGGACATCTTTTATACTGCAAAAGCCTTAACTGAGACCATCGAAATAGATCCCAATGAAGTAGCCGCAGTTTATTGGCGCGTTCCACAAACTGTCTCTCCTGAAGCAATGGCCTTCCCATCCTACCGGCACGCTTTAAACGTGCTGCTTACGACTCAGGGCATCTAGCCGGGATCGATCACGGCTACCGAGAGAACCTATTTCCAGCTAAGAAGTAATCTGGTATAGTAGGTTGTACCCATTTCCTTAAGACCAGGGACTGGCTCTGAATTGTAATCATTACTAACACCAATCCGTAACTTCCAGAATTCACCAGTACCAACCGGGAGATCCAGTGAAGAATCATGATAAACTCGGAAATTCCCAAAGTCTTCAAACGATGGATTGTAGGTAACAAGATTATTCATCGATCCCCACCCAAGATCTTTAAAATGAATTAAAGCAAAGTCGGATCATAGGCAATTTTCT
>CAJWKT010000116.1 GCA_913041665.1 uncultured Gammaproteobacteria bacterium
AATCCCGCCATGATTGTATGTTGCGGTTCGGCGGAGTAATTTGACCCCACGGGCCAGCCAGCTGCCGTTCAAACTCCTCGAAGATGCTTCGGCCAGTGAGATTCTCAAAGATGGTACCGGCGGTGTTGAAATCCCAGTTATTGTAATACCAAAACGTGTTTCGCTTATGCGAACCCCGCTTCGGCCGGCGGGCCGCCATCGCTGCGGTTTCGTAAAGGGCAGGGTGATAGATCCCCGAGCGAGCCTTAAGCAGATCAGAGATGCGGGCCTGCTTCTCTGTCTTCGACAGTGGCGGTTCATTGTCGTTGATACCCAGTTCCGCCAGCGTCCTGTCCAGCTCGATAGTGCCGTTTTCCACGTGGGATCCAAACAGCAGGCTGAGCACGCTCTTACGCAGCGAGTGGCACTTGAGGGGCAGCGCAGGCGTCCCCCACTGGTCCACGATCTTCCCTCCCTGGACGATAACCAGGGCCGCCGTATCGAGGGTACTCGAAGGTTCCCGAGCCTCGGCCAGTTTTTCTTCCGACCACCCCATCTGCCGGGGGGATTCGACTACCGTCCATTCCTTCCCGGGGTAATGTTCTGCAGTGGCAGGAGCACAGAAGCTCACCATCACGAACGCCAGGGTAGTGATTCGCAATAGCATATTCTTGGCAGGAACTGGAGGAGGAAACAACGACGTCCGTGTTTGCCGTCTCATTCTAGTTCATTCTGCGGGGAGGTGTGCGTCCCATGAAAATTGAAATCAAGCAACTGGTTGTCGCCGACGCCTTTGCCGCTTATCAATGAGGAGAGAACTCGTCTTCCCCAGGAGCTCCACCATGACTCGGCAACTGCTGATCGGCGCAAGCCTACTGCTCTTCCTCCCGGTTCATATTGTTGCGGAAGAATTACCCCGCGGCGAAGCAGCCTCGGTCGACATCCAGGACGACGCGATTAACGAGGCGGCCGCCGCACTCAAGTCGGAGGTAGAGAGCAAGAACATTGCTGGTGGCATGCACATGGTTCTTCGCCACGGCAAGGTCGTGCACTTTGCCATCGAGGGTGTTGGTGACATCGAGGATGGTCGGCTTCTGAAGGCCGATTCGATCATGCGAATCTACTCGATGACCAAGCCAATCACCTCGGTCGCCGCCATGAAGCTCTGGGAAAAGGGCGCATTCCGGCTGGATGATCCAGTCGCCAAGTACATCCCTGCTTTCAAGGAGACCCAGGTACTGGTGATTGATGGCGACAGCCAAAGGATGGTTGCCCTTGAACGACCGATCATCATCCGCGATCTATTCCGCCACACCGCTGGCTACACCTATGGAACCGGCATGCCGGAGGCGTATGGCAAGCACTACCAGAAAGAGCAGATGCTCTACACCGAGCGGGGAATGTTCCCGCCAAAAATGTCGATCGCCAGGGCAGCCGAAGGGCTGGCCCGCATCCCCTTGCTCCACCAGCCCGGAGCCCGCTTTACCTATGGCTTGAACGTCGACCTGCTTGGCCGACTAATCGAAATCTGGTCCGAAAAGCCCCTGGACAGGTACTTCCAGGAGACCATTTTTGAGCCTCTCGACATGCCCGACACCGGGTTCTTTGTCCCTGCCGACAAAGCGGATCGTTTTGTCTCCTGCCATGGCAAGGAAGAGGGCAAGCTGATCGTTGTGGACAAGGCGGAGGAAAGTCCCTACCTGGCAAAACCGGATTTCCTTTCCGGCGGAGGTGGGCTGGTCTCGACGATGGAGGATTATGCCCGCTTCTGCCAGGTACTGGTAAACCTGGGCGAATTGAACGGGCAGCGAATCCTGGAGGAATCCACGGTTCGTCTGATGTTCACCAACCAGCTCGGCCCAGCAACAGGTTCACTCCGTTTCGGACTCGGTTTTGCCATCCAGCAGATATCCCTGGGGAGTGGTGATCACGAGCGATCTGCCCTGGCCTATCGCTGGGGGGGTTATGCAAATACCGCATTCCAGGTCATCCCCTCCGAGGGCATGGCTCAGATCTTCATGAGGCAACTCATCCCCTCCAATCACCGGGTTGCCAGAAAACTCTTCCCAATCGTTTACCAGGGCACGGAGTAAAATCCCCCATGACCAACTGCCACGCCCCTGAGACTCCTTGCAAGCATATGCCATGAGCACACCATCTCCAGTAACCGACACCACCCCTGGTGGACGCCCGCTGCAACCACTGGACCCACAGATTCGCAGCATCCAGCCGGCTGGCGGTGTTTGCATGCGGATCGAGCTGGCCTGGGGGCGAGTACGGCGGAGCTTGCTGCGGATTTTCCGCCGCGGCTACCTTCGACGGATGGAAGCGACACGCCAGGGAGACGAAAATGTCTGTCCGCACCCGGTCCTGGATCCGCGTGACATCAAGTTCTACCGCAATCTCGGAGGTTACTGGTGGAAACCAGAAGACGACCCCTTTACCCGCCGCAACCGACTTCCATTTATCCGTGTCGGCTTGGCAGAGATCATCATCTTCACGCTTCTCTTTACCGCCAGTGGCGTGGGACTCTATTTCCTTTACTGGCCATTGGTATTCATTCCGGCCCTGCTGGAACTTGAAATACTCTGGTTTTTCCGTAACCCTCGTCGCAGCGCCCCCCATTTACCTGGCCAGGTCCTGTCACCAGCCGACGGGAAGGTCGATGTGATTGAGCAACTGGATCATGATCCGTTGATTGGTGGCCCCGCTGTCAGGATCTCGATTTTCCTTTCCGTCTTCAACGTCCACATTAACCGGTCTCCCATTCGCGGGTTGGTTTTTGCCATCCACTACCGGCCTGGGAAATGTACCAGTGCAACCCGGCCCTCATCGGCCGAGGTCAATGAACAACTGGAGATCCAGCTGGAGCACATCGAGGCACCTCATCGCGTGATGAAATTAACGCAGATCACCGGAGCAATCGCCCGCAGGATTGTCTGCTGGACTCGGCCAGGCGACGAACTTGAACGTGGAGAACAGTACGGGATGATCAAGCTCGGTTCACGCACCGAGCTGGTTATTCCCCGCGAGGAGGGCCTCAACGTGCGTGTGAAGATAGGCGACAAGGTGTGTGCTGGTGCCAGTATTCTGGCCTCTTATGCCGACCCTCAACAGGAAGCATAGATCCACACCTGTGTTCGCTACGAACGCTGGCTTACACTGGAATGGTCGAAACATCGAACCGACCGGACCTGGGCACTGCCTGATGAAGATTGAAGCAACTCGTTTCCCGGTACTTCCCACACTGCTCACCCTGGGCAATGCACTTTGCGGCCTGGGTGCGATCAGCCTCGCTTCGAAGGCGTTGGGAGAGGAGTCATTCGAACTCAATCTCTACAATGCCGGCCTGTTGATTTTCCTTGGAATGCTCTTCGACATGCTCGACGGCCGGGTCGCTGTCTGGACAAAGCAGACAAGTGAATTCGGGGGTCAGCTGGATAGTCTGTGCGATGCTATCACCTTCGGCGTCGCACCGGCTTTCATGATGCTGGTATTCTCCCGCCAGCTCTCGTACGTGGACGCCCGCTTCTTCAACGGGATTGCCGCCCTCTTCACACTCTGCGCCATTCTCCGTCTAGCCCGCTACAACGTGGAAAACAACGAAGATTCCTCGTCAGCGATTTTCCGCGGACTGCCAACGCCGGCTGCTGCAGGGCTGATAGCCGCATTTGCAATTTCACTTCCAAAGATCGCTGAAATCGAGTCCATCCCATCCCTCAGTGCGCTGGGGTCGACTCTCAATAACATGGTCTTCATTACGATCCCCATCTGGACAATTGTTATTTCTTACCTGATGGTCTCGCGAGTGCGATATCCGCATGTCACCAAGCAGCTCATCCGGGCTTCAAGGACCTCTCCGACACATAGCTTTTACCGGCTCGTGCAGATCACCTTTGCGATCGTGATCATCCTCACCCTGCACGAACTTGCCCTGCCAATCCTGTTCATGTACTACGTCGTTGGCTCTCCCATGCTGGCCATCACCCGCCGCGCCACCGCCCGCATGCGATCGAATTCTCACACTGACTACTCGGCCCGATCCGAGCCACAGGTCGATCCCGACGAGAGCAGTTCCGGGAACGGACAGGACGCGCACAGTCTTTAACCGTATCCTTGCCTGACCGCCTGGAGACTCTAATTGCGACAGGAGTAGAAGATCGCCGGAGGAAAATTTCGCCAGATCATGACCTATCTGGAACCCTCAAAGCTCGAGGCTTACAACCTGACCTTTACCGATGTCGTGGATGCGCTTGCACAGCAGAACCTGGTCCTCGCAGGCGGTAATATTAAGGTGGGCGATTTTGACTATCAGGTGCACCCAGTCAATACGCTTCAGTCCACTCAAGACATCGACAATGTCGTGGTCGCGGTCCGCGAAGGTCAGCCGATTTTTATTAAGGACCTCGGCCGAACCAAGGACGATGCCGAACTTCAGTATAATATTGTTCGGGTAAATGGTACTCGTTCGGTCTACGTACCATTACTTCGTGAGCCGGGTGAAAATACTATTCAAGTGGTAGACAGGATACGAGAAGGCATCGCCTCTGAAATTCCTAAAATGAAAGAGCGGGGTGAGATTCCGGAAGTCACTCAAGTGGATTTAGTGAGCGACCAATCAACCTATATCCGATCAGCCATATCCAATTTAAAAATACAGCTTATTCTTGGAGCTCTCCTGGTGGTAATCATTGTGGTCTTTTTCCTGCGCAAACTACTATGGTTTGGAAAATTTTTAAACCTCTCTTTGGCTAAAAGGCCAAACTGAAGTGGACCCCACATACAGAAAACACCACCATAGAAGGAAGTGAAATACATCCGCAAATAATCTGAACATAATTTTTTATAACAAAAACTCTAAGATTAAGACAAATGCAATTACAAACAAAAGCATTCTTATTCTCGATAGTTCAACCTGTATGTTCTTAGTTAGAATTTCCTCAATTTCCATTATTCCTCCAAAATTTAAATTACAAATTCATATTATTTCTTTATTTTCAAAATCTTCTTTTACCTCTTCGAAATCCCCCATCACTTTCACTTTTGCATCATGTTCAGAATATCCATATGTCTTTATTAAAAATTGTTCTAATGCATATGTGTAATATTGTTCATATTCCTTATTGTATCTATTTGTCAATGTATCCTCTTTTAGATATGATGGTTTCTTGCAACCTCAAGTGCATCTGAATCCTCTATTCCTAAGTAATTTGAGGTTGCACTAATATCTGCATGACCCAATAACCTTCTGCATATTTCTGGTGACTGAGTTTGTGAATAAATAAAACTTGGGAGACTTTTTCTTAGGGAATGTGTAGAGTAATTATTTAAATCTTCTACCCCTAGAGAACTCATCCACCCTTTAACAATCCTTGAATACTGTTTTTGAGTAATAGGAGATTTAGTGTAGTGTGATTTGTTACCTACAAATATCCACGAATCTAAATCCCTACCAACCAAGTGTTTCTTAATTGACTTAATAGAATTCTTACTCAAAGGAGTGTTCAAGGTGGTTTTCCCTGTCTTTTTCATTTTAACCTTCACCTCA
>CAJWKT010000117.1 GCA_913041665.1 uncultured Gammaproteobacteria bacterium
CATAGTAACGATAACAAAATAAAACAGCACATCCTTATGAGATCAATTCCAATCACGGAGTGGCCAGCGGCATATACCTGTACCGCATTGTCAGCGGCAGCGGGTACGTAGACACGAAGCGGATGACGCTGCTGAAGTAGGTGGGGCTGTATTGTCGGTGAATTGATGAACCGTCGTGCAAATTAGCTAACATTTAGCTAACGAACTCTACATAACAGCAAGGACACGACAATACAACCTGATACTGTAAATCGTTGATGTTACGGAACATGGAGTATACAACATAACAGGGCGGTACTTGGCAGCACCGCCCTGTCAGAATCCGCTCTTCGGCATCTTAGAACACCAAGGACTTACGCTAATATAGCGTGGGTCTTTTTTTAATGCTTAAACTACCTATTGTGGGCAAATTGTGGGCACTTATGTCAGGTCTTCATCATCGCTCGACGGCACCCAATACAGTTTATGGACAGCTCTGTGGAGGTGTTCCGGGGCCAGGTGGGAATATCTCATGGTGGTCTTGATGTCCGCGTGTCCCATCAATGCCTGTATCGATGGAAGATCCGTACCATTCATTACGAGATGTGATGCGAAGGTGTGTCGCATTTCATGAAACGTCAGGTGTTTTATGCCTGCCCGTTCCACAGTGGCATTGAAGCTTCCTCTGATGTCATGAAAGCCGCTACCATCCGGGTTGCAGAAAACGTAAGGACTGGTTGATTGTAGCTTAAGATTTCGTAGACATTTTATCGGGTCAGGATGCCGTCTTTTACGGTGCCTCGATGCAAAGGAAATCCCATATGCGGACAGCGATTATCCACGGCGTGTACCTGCCCACCGGGATAAAATACGGCGATCGGCCCATCGTTACCGCTGACCAACCGGTTTCTTGTGATCGCGCCTGTTCGTGATTCAAAACGATCTGTTGCGCCTTCAACGGGTACCGTGGTCGTTTGATGGGTTACGACAACGGCATCCGCTCCGGATAGACGGCCAAGCTCCGGAATCATACCCAGGGGAACAGCGCCGCTTACCTGGCGGGAGAGCGAATTAATCCGATCAAACTGTTCGGGTTGGCCGGTATGGTAAACCACGACTTGATAGTGCCCTTGCGCCTCGAATGTTTTGGATGTGATCGAGGTCATGAATCCGAACTCCATATCCGGCACCTGGTCACCGGTAGAATCAAGATGTGCTTCAATGAGGCACTGTGATAACCCGGCAGAATCTGCACCTGGGGTCTGCCACCGCACGAGGTCGTCGTAACGGGCGCAAGAAGAACGGACCTGCCTAATCGAGGTAATCGAAAGCGGTACATTTAAATATTCCTGAAGTACACGGCGATTGGAAATTCGTTAGTGGTCAGGTATGTTAATTTACGAATTATGGTAGGGTTGGGTTCCGGAGACTGACTGATCTGTTGATTTGTTGCCGGCAACCGCCCCGCCCGATACGATATTCTCTCGTTTCGGGGTCGGTGGCAGATTCTACCAAGTCTCGACTACATGGCCATTGCCCGGGAACCATAATACGTCCACTCCGTACGAGATAAAGACGCCAAGGACATAGCCGACCAGCATGCCGATAAAGAACGGCTGGGCCTCCCTGTACAGTTTAGTACCGCCAAATCTCAGGATGAGCGCCTTGACCAGCCAGATAAGGACTACCGAGCCAAAGACCATTTTAAGGGCCCAGACTTGGCCAACGGCAAAGCCGATTGGATGGAGTGGCCACCAGGGAAACCGGTGGTGACACAGGATCAGAAACCAACCCATTAGGCCCCCCAGGCTCAGGCTGAAAAATTCCGAGCCTGTGAGCTGCATCTGGTTCTGGATCCAGGACGCAAGAGTGGTATAGCTGGCCTTGGCGTTCCCGAAGGAACCGACGAACTGAACCGCACCATTTGTGGCATATCCCAGATAGATGGTGTAGATCAAGGAAATCATGGCCGCGAGAATAAGCGCCGCGGAGATCACCGAGAATGTGCCTCTTTTTGTGGCACCGGAGGCTTCACCTACTTTGTTCAGGTGGGCGATACTGCACATGCCCAGCGTGCGCCAGTTTCGGGAAAAGGTTTGAGATAGGGTCAGCATGGCAAGATCCGACCGGTGGAGATTGGAAGATCCCAGAGCAAATACGGTAAAGTCGTGTGCGCTATAGGGAAGATCAAGATAGATCAATCCCCCTTCCGCCACCACTCGGGTGATCCCGATGTACATCAACAGCGCCGTGGTCAGCAGGACGCTGATGGTCCCCAACGCCATGCCGCCGCTGTGGAGAAACAGCACCATGTATGTCAGGCCGATAAGGACGGTGAGGACGGCGGTACGATATGAAAAGAACTCCATGGAGTCATTTACGTCGTGTCCCCGTCCGAGAGCTTTTCTCAGGACGTCAAGTAGATGGCGCCGTGCCATCCATAGCCCGAATAGGGTATAGAGGAAAAAACCGCCAAGGTGTTGGGCAAGGACAATTTCAGCAGTCTGAGGAACACCGAATCGGCTCATAATACCTATTTGAATGGTAGAGAGGAGGATGAATATCCATACACTGAAGAGGATGTTGAGTTCTGTGAAGAACCCGATACTGATAAAGGCAAAGTGCAGTTTAAAGGGGAGGGCCGGGAAGGACTCCGCAAGGGTAACCTGGGCGGGATAAGGTGCGCCAAGGGGAATCGGGGTGACGACGCCCCAGTAGGACACGATGTTCCAACATATCACGGACAGGGGAAAGGCGAAACCGATCCAGAAGAGCCGATTCTGGGCGATAAGCGGCAGGCAAGAGGGCTGGTCACTTTCCTGGACCAGCATTAAAGGCACATTTGCCAGAGGGAAGGTAAGCCTTTCCCGCTCTACCCACTGCTTGCGCAAAATAACCATAATTGCTGAGCTGACGGCGAAAAGGGCGAGAAGAAAGGTTCCCCACCACGCCATAGGAATGAACCAATGGCGCCAGGGCATCCCACCGCTGAAAGGCGGTTGGCCCTCGTAAAACCACTGGAGGACCGGCCCACTATTTGGTACAATAAGCCATTCGGGGAGCACATCAAAAAACAGCTCGGCCCACCTGTTTTCCAGGTTCGCGTAGTAATATGGCATGGATGGAACTGCAACCCAATAAGAAGAAATACCCCAGGCTGGTACAGCGGAGGCGGTAAAGACAATAAAGAAAATGATAATCTGTTCCGAGGCCGTAAAAACTCGTTTAGGGGCAAAGCGTTTTAAAAGGCCATTGAATACGAACACCACCAGAAAGAAGGGAAAAAGAGCAGCGATAGGCAAATGGCCAATGGTCAGATGGGATGATCGAATCATGAAAGCGGCGTGGATTGTCCAAAGGGCAAGCCCGAAGGATAGGACGAGGCCGAGTATGACGGCCCGGGGTGTCATGCCAGCTGCTAACCTGATTGAAGGCACGGCGCTTGTTTGATTTGCCTGTCCGTCCCGATTGGCGTCATCAGGCGGTGATACGGGTGATGGTGAAATACTCATGATATTTCCTGGTCATCATGGCGAGAAAGGGTGCAGGAACCGGTTGAACCTGTATTCCCAAACCTTGAAGCTTTGCAAATTCCTATTTTCATAATTCTCAAACCACCAGATGGGCCACCAGAGCAAGAATCGGTAGGGCAATGACTGTGCGCAGGAAGAAAATACCGATCAACTGCAGGGTGTTGAGGGGTATGGCCGATCGCAAAATCAGGACGCCCGTCTCGGCGAAAAATATCAATTGCGTCACGGACAGACCAGCCAACACAAAACTGGTGACCTTGTCGTCGATAGAGGCGGCGATAAGGGCCGGCACGAATTGATCCAGCAAGCCCACTACCAGTCCTGGTGAAGCCGCTGCAGCCTCGGGTATTTGCAGTAAGTTCAGAACTGGAACCAGTGGTAAAGTGATATACTGAAACACCGGTGTGTAGTGGTAGGTGACCAGGCAAATGAACTCGATGGTCATAGAGACGGGCATCATAGTGAAAAAAAGGTCGGCTGTTCCCGACAATCCCCCTTTCACCATTTGACCCGGCCCTGGTGCCGTCCTTGCCCGAGACACGGCCTGATTCATGGCCCAACGCAGCCTGGAGGTGTCTGCAGCTGCCTCCTCGTGTATTTGACGGCCGATTGGCTCATAGTAGCGATCGGTCAGTCGGGACAAAGGCGGCAACCGAGGAGTTACGATAGCGCAGACAATGCCAATACCGACCATCGAACCATAGAGAGCCATGCCCAGATCGCCGATGCCGGCGATCTGGGCTGTAAGCACCACGAATGGAATGGAAACGACAGAAAAGTTTGTAGCGATCACACGGGCTTCCCTGACCGAGTGTAAACCGGCTTGGTACTGTCGTATCGTCACAAGGACTGCCACGCTGGAAGCGCCGACCCACGAAGCCAGCGTGTCGACGGTGGCCCGGCCGGGAAGGTTGAATGTCGCCTGAAACACCCCGCGCATGATGGCGCCGACGAACTCGAGAAAACCGAAATCGGTCAAGAGAGGCAGAAGCAAACTCGCCACGCCCAGAATGCAGAAAATAATGCCCGCAATGTCGATGTAGGCGGTTCGCCCTGTTTTTGCGCCGATAATCCATTCCGGTCCCAATTCGAGAAAGGTGAGGAGGGCCAATAGACCACCCAGAATGCGCAGGGCGAACCACGTCCAATTTGTGGAAAAAAGGGTGTGAAGCTGTGGGAACCTGCCGTTTAATTGGGTTGATCTGAGATTGAATAATGCCGTAAAGATGGCGCCGGAAACAAATATGCAGGTGGTAAACGTGGCCATGAACTCACCAATCGCCCAACGCAGCTCGTTGGCAAGAATGCCAACAGGTATGGTGAGTTCACTACCATATTTAACCGGGCAAAGAAACAGGAACACACCGATCAGCGAAGGAAAAACAAATCGGAAGTAGTTCCATGAGGTCCAGCGCGCCCTATGTGGTGCGGTCAGGCCCATTTTCTCCCTCAATCCCTTTTTCCGGCTGGCGCCTTTCCAAAGATCTCTTTCAAGCGGACCGGATGAAACTTCAATTTGCGATCGTCCGTATAGATGCCGTTGAACTCGCCTTAAACATCAGTCAATTGGCGCCGGCAACAGCCGGCCATATGGGGATGGTTGAGGAAGTATTGGGTCATGGCCTCAATAGCATCTTCTATGGTTTCAGCCGTGGGCTTTTCCTCCGTCCACCACCTGCCGGCCAGGCAGAAGCCAGCCGCCATGGCAATCCCTGCCGGGCGCCATTTAAGTACTCGTTCTGACGTGATCCTGGATGTAGGGTGCTTGGTACGCGGTACCAAGCACCTTTGGCTAAAGGGGAAATGAACGCTTAAATAAACCTTGGTAGGGAATCATTCATCCATGGTCTCACCCCTTCAATCTCCTCTGTCCACTGTCCGCCCCCACGGCCCATACCGACCAGTTTCGGTGAGAGG
>CAJWKT010000118.1 GCA_913041665.1 uncultured Gammaproteobacteria bacterium
GTAATATGGCAGCATTGTTAACCTCTATCCCGTTTGGTCTGGCTTGCAAAGCTGGCATCAAGCCCCTATCCGAATCGACATTCGGATAGGGGCAACGCTGCTTGAGTGATCTATTGTTGATAGGCCAACGCTTCAGCTGTGAAATTGAAATATAGTTTCCATGCTATAGCTAACCCATCCTTCATCGTCCAAATCTGTGCCCAGTTCGATGCAAACTCTTTACCCGTAGCCTTAACGCGCCCTTTATAAAATCCAAATACAGCGACTTTATCACCAGATGTAAAAAAATCGTGTACATCGTGAGCTAAGACATCTTGGGTGCTTAGGACTGTATCAACAAATTCTTGTACGCCATCTTTTCCTTGAAATAATTTATTAATTGGACTTTCTGGATTCTCATTTCCTCGATGGTCAAATGCAATATCATCCGCCATACTTTCAAGAAAGCCGGCTACATCACCATTATCAAAACACGCATAAATCTTTCGTATGACCTCGACATTTGCTTCAGACATTTCTTTCTCCAGTTGTTCTGACCGATTTCGGGTGAATTGGAAAAATAAACTGCGCAGTATCTAACATTTGCTATTGGTTTATATTACCAATCATAGAAAGTATATATCTCGCAATACGTATATTCTCCTGTCACGAGATTGAGAGACTATACCGAACACACAGCTACCGCGCACAGATCAAGGAACGGATATGAGTATATATTTGCTCATAGAAAACCTCCTGCCAAAGGATTAGAAGAGAGGCCGAACACCCATAATGCGGATGCCAAGACGGGACTGGCAATCCTACATAAATAAGCATTGTCGCGCAAGATACTTGCGCTAAGCGGTCACCATAGATAGGCGATCTCGGCAAGCTATAGAGATGGTCAGAATGCTTGATATGCGCATCGACACCAACGAGCGTTAAACTCCGTACACAGTTGGCAACTTGCTAGAGGCAGAAACATAGAGCCTCGGGCTCAGCTTCTGAGTGTAATGATTAGTAGTACAATCCAAGGCTATAGGTGCGTAAACTGCCCATCCCTGGCGATTGGTTCGCGATCCCACCGCAGGCATTTTTCTCGTGATCAATAAATTGTTACGATAGCGCTTAAATCTGCGTCCTATAATCTCTTTCCACCCAGTTGGCTCATCTGCACCTTGTCTATCTTAATCGTAACCTTCCTATATATTGCGTCACTATAATTTATAGATTTGAAGGAACTTGTCGCAATAGACACTTGATCTCAGTAGCTGAATAGGACATACTTTTCAGTCTGCCGCATAGGTGCTTGGTCTTATCGACCCGAGTGTATTCAAAACGAAACTCGTATGTTGATTAGGAAACTGAATAACGCCTACCGAAATGGAAGAGTACCTTTTGGCCTATGCGGCTGGCTCGTCATGAAAAATGGGCTAAACGCGAACGAATCAGACGATATTAATGCGATGATCGACAACCTCAGGTCGTCACCAGAGCAAGGCGCTAAGGCGCAGACTTCGGCTTTACTTAAATGGAGACACTAACCCTGTGATCTTCGCGACCCAGCGCCTATTTTGATGCACTAGAAAAACATAATGGCTTTGCGTTTTGACTCCTAAGAAAATCGCCTGATGAATAGAAAAATCATACCGCAAGACACCATAGTCGCCTTTGGCGGCGTCGGCTTTACGCTGCTGATGACTTGGCTCATTTGGGCAATGGCCCCGCTACTCAAAGACGTGCCTCATTTGGCCGACAGCGGCGCCTCATGGTATTGGTGGCAACTGCCCGAGCGCACTACCATGGGCATTTTTAGCGCCTGGTTTTTTTATGGTCTGCACCAACTCACTATGTGGGGATTGATTTTTTACGCCCAACGGAGCCAACCCAAATATCGGCACACACTGCATGAAATTAACTGGTGGGCCTTAGGCCTTAACTGCTTCTTTTGCCTGTTGCACATTGTCCAAACCCATATTTGGTATGATGGACTGGCACAACATGTTTCAATTTGGAGTGCGTTAGTCTCGGTGGCTATTATGCTAATTTGGGTCTTGCTCATGGAAACGCCTAGGCGCGGCTTATTTTTTGGCAAAAAACCACCCTTTTCTAAAAGCATCATTCGCGCGGCCAAAAAATACCATGGCTATTATTTTTCGTGGGCGATCATCTATACCTTCTGGTATCACCCCACCGAGGCTACTTGGGGCCATCTGATGGGCTTTTCTTATATCTTCGTATTGCTTTTACAGGGCAGTCTATTTTTTACCCGATTTCACCTCAATCGCAAATGGACGCTCTTGTTGGAAATGTGGGTGATCGTGCACGGTACCATCGTCGCGTTAGAAAGCCCACACAATATTGGGGGCATGTTCTTTTTTGGTTTTTTGGGCATTTTCATCATCACCCAGATGCACGGTTTAAACTTCACTACATTGCAAAAGTGGGTATTTACCCTGTTGTACCTTGCCGGTGCTAGCGTAGTGGCGATCCAGCGTGGGGCACTCTTTTATATCGAACTGCCCCGCATCGCATTGATCGATTATTGCGGGGTTTTTATTTTGGCTGGAATCTTATGGTTGATAACAAAATTTACTCCTGTGGAGAACCCCGCAAACGCGAAGGATTGACATAGGTTTATTACTGAAAATGCTGCTATATAAAGCATGGAGTTGGCAAGGTCGCCAGTTACACAATGAGCGTGAGGCTCACGCCGAACTGCCACCGTCGAGATCGCCGTTGCAATTATGTGAAAAAATCGCTTAAATGATCATGGACAACGTGCGGATCATCTATTTCAGGAGAATGACTGTTGGCTTGTAAACTTGCGTATAGCGGATTGTTCTGGGAAGCGCCCCACCTTGAACGGGAATTGGCTGTGCTACAGGAAGCAGGATGGGACGGTTGGGAGGTGCGGCAACCGCTAGACTGGCTGGGCACGCCGGGTCGGGTACGGAAATTGTGCGAGCGATTCGGCGTGGAGGTTGCCGCTGTGTGTGGCCCCAATGCCACGTTGAACGTCGACGATCCGAGTCATCAGATCAACAAGCGACGCATTGAGTTTGCCGCCGAATTAGGGGTTGCAACGTTTATGACCAAGGGACCCGGGCGAGGGCAGCGGGCCTGTTCCGACCAAGACCTGGACCAGATGGCAGCGGTGTATGAGGACTTAGCCGTCTATGGCGATACGCTCGGCGTTTGTGTGACCTTTCACCCGCATATTAACCACTTAGTTAATAGCGAAGACGAGTGGAAGCGCTTTATGCAGCGGCTCAGTGCCTGTAAGTTGTGCTTGGACATGTCGCACGCGGTCCACTGGGGGTACGACCCGGTGCAGGCGGTGCACGATTTTACCTCGCGTATTGCCTATGTGCACCTGCACGATTTCAAGGAGGGCAAGACGGTGGAGCTGGGCGATGGGCCGATGTGTGATTATGCGGCATTTATGGGGGCATTAGAGAGCGTTGGTTTTGCGGGATGGGTTACGGTGTGTCCGGGGGAGGTGGAACGGACCGAGGAGGAGAAGATGCGGATCAATCGAGCATATTTGCGTAGTATTGGCTATTAGTACCTGCCACTTGTGCCGGACGCCAAATGAATATTCATTCCGGATCTCATTGTCGATCTCGCACGCTAGATCTTCGCGCCTATTCAGGCCCAATGTCCGGGGCATGGGCTTCTTAAGGCAAAGAATAAGGTGTTAAAGTTTGAGGGCTGGATCGCAGTCGAACAAGACACTCCTATCGACGAGATAAGAACCCCAGGGGGGCGAAAGTGCAGGGCCCAACACCCGTTTATTCGCTAAGGATTTAACTCATTAAAAAACGCATAGCTATTGCCGGGGCTGGTCATATGGCCCGAATCCGGGGACAGGCATTCCTCACTACCGGTCAGGCGGAAATCTGTGCGGTTGTCTCTCAGCACCTGGAGACGGCCCGAGTTTGCGCAGCGGAACTAGACTGTAGTCTCTACGGTGATGATATTGGTTGTTTAGCGGAAGGCCGCCCGGATGCGGTGTTGATCGAAACTCCGCACAAAGCGCAGGATGAAATCGCGGTATGGGCGCTCGAAGAGGATTTGGATCTGCTGATCGGCGGCAGTCTGGCCTGCTCTCTGGCGAGCGGGACCCAGATCGCTGAGATGGCGGCTCAACGCGGTCGGATCGTGGAGGCTGGCTACCAGCGCCGCTACGATTTAGCCTGGGAGGAGATCCGTCGATTAATCCATAGTGGTGTGCTCGGAACGCCAATTATGGCTGTCAGTATGGCGCTCTGGAGTCCGGATCCAGAGCGTTGGTACTACGACCAAGCAGCCAGTGGTGGGATGCCGGTAACCCATATGAGCTACTGCTACTTGAACGCTATCCGTTGGATTATGGGCGTACCCGAGACGGTGACGGCCATGGCCAACCGCAAGGTAGAGACCGGTCCTGGCCGAGTATTGGAGGAGACCTGTGCGGCTTGTATTGGATTCGAGAATGGTGCATTTGCTTCGGCTACGGCTAGTTATGCTCGACCGGAGGGCATGGACGATGCAGAGACCCGGTTCGTCTGCAGCGAAGGCGGAATCCAAGTACATACAGATTCTATCACCGTGTTCCAGCATGGTACGGCGAAAATCCGCTCTTTTAAAAGCACTTGCTCGCCCTTCATTCGCCAGGCGCAGGCTTTTCTCCAGGCCTTGGAAAAACGCGAGCCGGCAAATAATCCTCCCGAAGATGCCCTATTGGACCTCCGGATTGGTGCGGCGATCTCCCTTTCTGCCCGTGAAAAACGGACTATTTTCTTGCGAGATGGCCATCGGTACGACCGCTAAGGTCGTCGAGTAGCCGATATTGGCCAACTGAGTAACCTGACTGCTGCGGTCAGGGAGCAATTGGAAGAGAATTGGCGGGGACCCACTTATGTTACAACTCAAGAGGATGTTGAGTTTACAGATGCGCAGGTCGCGATCTTAAACGATCTATTTTCGCAGGTAATGTCTCAGGTTCGCTAGGACTTGGGGTATTAATGTGTCAGTTCGTGTTCGGTGGTGTAAGGATAATTCGTTTGGTTCGCCATCTTAATGCGATAACTCTTTAGTAACCATACCTTTGATAGACGGCCCTCGGTTAAGCCGTGTTAGCCGGGGGGGTCTATTTGTCCGTACAACTGAGCGGCGAGAATAAACCAAACACGCTTAATCCTGTAACCGCAGAGTCATCATGGCCACATTATAGCACGCTCTTGTCGAGTTATATATCGGCTCTTCAATCTCCGAAATCCACAAAGGCAACACTAAGGGCCGATTGACGAGGTCATACACTATTTGCGATAATAACAGACCTACATAGTTCAAAGCGAAAGAGTCTGCCCATCACCCACACGACTTTCCCC
>CAJWKT010000119.1 GCA_913041665.1 uncultured Gammaproteobacteria bacterium
CCATCTTCAAAGGATTAACATGTGGCCAGACTGCGAAGGTTAAACTTACGTGCGCCGGCGCGAAGCTCACGCTTTTGCAATGCTCCGGTATAGTGCCTGCAGTTTCCGTGCCTGCCAGTGCCATCCATACTCGCCATTGGCCAACTCGAGTCCCCTGTCACCATATTTTTTACGAATTTTAGGGCTTCTCAATTTTTCGAGTGCCTGAATCAAGCCCTCCCTGTTTCCGTAATCGGCCACTTCCCCGATTCCCTCTTTTTCGATGACATCCCCGACCAGCGTGTCCCTGGCGGCAACCAATGGTCTGCCTGCGCTGATTGCCTCGAATAACTTATTGGGCATAGCAAGCTGGTGGTTGGGATGCGAGGGGTCAAGCGACCCCAGGACGACGTCAGCAGCACCATAGTAATCTGGCAAATCACCAGATGGAATGGGACCAACGAAAGTCGTTTTTTCAGATTTAGCAGCTGATTCCCTGACTTCCCGAGCCCATACTCCGTGGCCTCCGACGATGAAGCTTATCCGGTCCATATTATCCGCGGCGTCAATCATTTCTATAATCGAGCGACCGGGACCAAGACTGCCGATGTATATTACCACCAGATTACCAGGTTTCACACCCCACTGCTGTCTCAGTTCCCCGGACTTCCCGGAGGCCACAAACCGGTCCGGGTCTCTTGAATTATAGACTAGGATACGGTTAGATGCACCGTAACTGGCCAGTCTTCTCATAATTACGGGAGAGACCGTAATTATCCCGTCAGCCTTGCGGACCACCAAGCTTTCCAAAAAATTCGCAATACGGGGGAGCGGCCAAGGGAGGTGACTGATCATCCCGGCGTAATACTCCCTCGCGTCATAAACCCAGTCAGGACCATTCGACCAGAACAGAGCTATTACGGCAGTATCAAGGTCGTTGAAATGCACGATATCTGGGTCCAGATTCCTGACAATTTTACTGATTTTTCGCTTGGCTAGGAGATGCTCGAATATTCTCTTGGGCAGAGGTTTGTCGGGTGTTGAGGCAGGAGAAAAGACTCTCCGGACGTTTACTCCGTTAACCACTTCTTTTTCAGGCCCTTCAACAGTTTCTCCGGAAACGGTCCGGGCCCAGCAGACAACCGTAATTTCGTGACCCGCCTCCATGATAGCCTCAGCCTCGAGAGCGATCCTGTTATCCAGGTACGGCTCGCAAAGATCAATTCCATGGGCTATCACCACTTTCATGGTGCTACCGTTTTTTCTAAATCGATGTATAGTTCTGTTAGTTTTCGGGATTCTTTGGCCCAGTTATACCGTTCCCTGACAGATTCAAAACCTTTTTTTCCCAATTCTTTTGCCAAGGAAGGAATTTTATAAATTTCCAATATTTTTTCAGCTAAATCTTTAGGATTTCCCCCTTCAAAAACAAGCCCGCCTCCCGTGTCATTAATCACCCTTTTTAAAGCGGGACAATTGCTTCCAACTACAGGTTTACCAAGAATCATATATTGGAAGAGTTTGTGGGGCAATGCGATGTCTGTATTTGGTGTCCTGTGGTGAGGTACAAGACAGACATCTGATTCCATAATCAGTCTTGGAACTTCTTCGAAAGGCTGCCAGTCCAATATCTCAACTACGTCCTGCACCCCATTTCGTTCAGCCCAACTTTCCAATACAGCTCTTTTGTCGTTTGTGGCACCAACAATTCTAAGGCGAGATTCTGGCACCCACCGCGTCAAATAAGCCATGGCTTCAATTGCCGTGTCCAGACCTCTAGATGGAGATATACTTCCAATATAGCTTATAATGAAATTAGAGCTCACATTAACTCTGATTTCGTTCTTTGAATTAACAAAAGTATCAAAGTCTTCTACATTCATCAGAACTGAAACATTGGATTTTGGAAGGTCATATTGATGGATAAGGCGTTCTCTCTCCTCTTCAGAAACTGTGATTACTTTTGTTGCGTGAGGCACCCATCTCGCCTCTCTAATTGCCCACCTGCGTTTGTTCTCTGTGAACCACACTAACGGATTCCTACTGTTTACATTTATTGCTTTTACGCATTCTGGGTAATTTTCATGCAGGTCAATTACAACCGGAAGGCCATATTTACTTGATACCTCAAGGGCGGTACCCAACATAGGAAGATCGTGGATGTGTAAACACTCGATTTTTTCCTTCAAAACAAATTTTTCCATGCATTTTTTCCAGTGTTCATTAATGAAACTGTTCAAGACATAAAATTTTATCCAATTCAAACTTAGACTGAGTGGATCTAGTGGACGAACCCTGTGTATTCGCATTTCGTTGGTCACTTCACAAGCTGCCTGGCCTGGTAGTCCCTCAGCTAGGAGATGTACCTCGTGACCTCCAGCCGAGAGAGCTTTTGCCTCTTTATCAACCCGAATATCGGGAGGATATTGTTGCTTAAGAACCATTCCGATTTTCACGGTAGATTAGGCCTCCGGCCATTTTTCGAGCTCACGGACCATTGCCTCCGCCGCATGCCCGTTACCGTAGAGTGCAGGGTGTTCCGTGGGCCTAAGCCACGCTGACACGACCTTCTCCAAATCATCTTTTCTTGGAATAACCAACGTATTCCAGCCTGTCTCCACGGTTTCGGTCCATCCGGTTTCTGTGCTCAGGGTAAAGCAAGGCACCTCCCACAGATAGGCTTCCTTCTGGATACCCCCCGAATCGGTGATTACTCCCCTGGCGCTGGCTTGCAGGGCCTGAAACTCAAGATACCCAAGGGGCGGTGACAGCTGCACCAGACCGCTCGGCTCGAGACCCGCGCTCTCCATCGCTTGTCGGGTGCGGGGGTGCACCGGGAAAAGCACTGGTCGCTTCAGCGCCGCTACCTGGGCCAGCATCCAGTGTAGCATGACCGGGTCGTCTACCGAGGCAGGTCGGTGCAGAGTCAGCAGATAGTATTCCCCCGCTTCGACTCCCGCCTGTTCAAGTGCCCTCTCAGGGAGACGTGGTCGCACTAACTGCAGCGTGTCAGTCATGATATCGTCAGTGCGTACCGCCCGTTGTGACAAACCCTCTCGTTCTAGGTTGGCCATTCCCTGATCTGACGGCACGAAGAGCAGGTCGCAGATATGGTCGGCCACTATCCTGTTCAGCTCTTCCGGCATGGTGCGATTAAAGGAGCGTATTCCCGCTTCCACGTGGGCTGCCGGCACGCCGGTCTTGGCCGCCGCCAACGCCCCAGCAAGGGTAGAGTTTGTATCACCGAAAACCACCACCCAGTCCGGTGCCTGCTCAAGGATATCTGCTTCGATGCCTTCCAGCATCCGGGCCGTCTGCACCGCGTGGCTGGCGGAACCGACACCCAAGTTAAGATCGGCTTTGGGCAGCTCCAGCTGCCGGAAGAATGTAGCAGACATATTGTCATCGTAGTGCTGGCCGGTGTGGATCACTCGTATCCAGTGGCCTGCCGCTGCGGCAGCGGCCCGGAATGGCGCCAGCTTGATGAACTGGGGGCGTGCGCCAACAATTGAGATAATTTCCATTAATTTGAGTGAATTATGGGCCCCTATATTCGATTGTACCAGCCTGCTTGGCTCGAAGTCGTTACAAAAATCGACTGATATTTCATTGTCATAATGTTTTCCCGTATGAAGGACGTAGATTTAGTGCCCTGCTTCCCCTGGCGATAGGCAAAGGATGCCAGCATGATGAACTGAGGGTGAGCACTAACGATGGAGAGTTTTGTCACCAAGCTGTGGGACTGGAAGGTAAAAAAAAGAACACGCATTACCTGAAGTAAAGTTCATGATACAGTGCTTCAACGGTCACAGCTGCCTTGTCCCAGTGCCAGTTTGCGCTGACAAGCGCCGGCCCATGAAGTTTGCCAGTTTATCTTCCGGTAATAAGCCGGGAAAGGTGACGCCTGCTCCAGCATCTCCGTGGCTTCCTCCCTATTTCTTCTTGGAGCTGGTGGGGCTGCATCATCAAGTCCCTCACTCGCCAGTGTAGCTCGGGTTTGATATGTCCAGGGTATTTCTTGCTGAGGTAGATTCATACGACCTCATCAATTGCAGTAAGCTACTCAACCACCTTTTCCATTATATCATCACGCATTTATCACCTCTTGGTATATCGCTTCACATTTCTTTGCAACACTGATGGGGCTGTGCTCTTTCCTAACATACTCCCAGCCCCTCTCCCCTAGCTCTTTACAGAGATCATAGTCCCTAATCAAAGGTCGCAAGGCCTTCTTTAGTGATTCTTTACTTACATCTACATTCACAACGGGAATATCGTTGTAGTAGGTCAGCATTTCAGGATCTATATGGGACATTGCTACTTTACCCATGGACATTGCTTCCAGAGAGGTCATTCCTATCAGACCCGGGATTTTCGTATCCGCCACATCTACAACCTGGTCAATTAGGACATGAGATTTCCTAAGTTGTTTCATGGCTTCGGCGTGCGTTACCCCTTCAACAAGGATAAAATTGAACTCGAGTTCGTCCTGGAGCTCTTCGACTGCTTTGAGTATTAATTCAGTCCCTTTTTTTGGCCGGTGTGTAGGCATGTGGATAACGGTCGGGACCCCAGGTGGAGGGAAGTCTATAGGCTGAGAGTTAATAGGATTCAATAATAAATTGGCATCAGGCACCCATTTGTAAAGGTCTGGCGTAGAAATAAACTTAGAATCTGCAAAATCTGAATAGGCCAAACCATATCCCAGCCTGACCTCTGATCCATGATAATGTACAACCATGGGTTTCCTGAGTAGTTTTCTAATTGCGACATAGTCCAGACGTTTCCAATTAATACCAGTATGTGCATGGATGATGTCGTATTCTCTGGCTACTTCAACTGTTCTTGCCATGGCCCTCAATGTCCCAATAAAATCCCTTGGGTTTCCACCTTGAGGATAGTAATTCTCAATATCGCAATTGTACTTCGCGAATGATTCCCATGTTTCCATTACCTTGGAATCGTGCCCTAATTCACATAATGCCTGGGAGATCTGAGAAGGAACGCCAGCTGTATTCTGTATGTGTAGAATTTTCATCTCCAGGGACTCTCCATATATGTTGCTATCAATGATATCATGACAAGAGTGCTTGTATAACCTGCGCCCTCAATATCTCCGCCATGCTAGCCCGTCGGGTAGCCGTTCTCATATATGGCCGCGCTATCGCTTTCGGCCTGAGTCTGGCCATTCCAATCGCCTTGACGCGATTATTGCTCAAGGAGGAGTATGGCACTTATCAGCAGCTGGTCCTAGTCTACGTTTCCATACAGGCATTGCTTCTGCTGGGAACGCCCCAGTCTCT
>CAJWKT010000120.1 GCA_913041665.1 uncultured Gammaproteobacteria bacterium
TCTAACACTTTATGCATTTTCAACTGAAAACTGGCGTAGACCTAAAAAAGAAGTTTTTTTTTTGTTTAATTAGTGGGTCATAAATATCTAGGTTAAATTTCCGGTATTCGAGCCAGCCGACGGTTTTACCGAGAGCAGCCGCCTGCTTTTTAATCAAGGGCATATCGCTGCCGCGCCAGCACTCAGCCAGCTCGGCACGGCCCTGGGTGAGTGAGGCCACAATTACATCGGGCTGAACACGAACGAGGTTGATGTGATCCCGTGGAAAACCATTTTTTTCGAGCCAAATCGGCACCAACTCATGGACTGGTGAAAAGGCCCCACCAATAGCTGTCAAACCTTGGAGGTCTTCGATGGTACGCGGTTGCCGCTCCTGCTCGACGTAGCACAGCCCGGCCGGCCAGACGTCGTTAATAACGCCGATCAGTCGAGTGTGGCCGCCATTGGCACGGTTGAGAATGATGCCGATGGGATTGCCATAAGCAAAATCGAATAACCCTTGATCGAGCTCGTTGATCGTGCGGTTGCCACCGTAGCCACGAACCGCAGTAACCTCGAGATTGACTTCTTCGTAATAACCATTCTCGATCGCGACGAGCACGCCACTGGTGCTTCCTTGTGGCACCCATGCCAAATTAAAACTCACTGCATCGGCCCCGTGGGTGATAGTGGAGCTAAAAGACGTGAAAATGATCAGGAAGAAGAAAACCCTGATCAGGGCAGCCCCTCTTGTACTTGCATCTGTAGGCTTTTGATAGCTCATTAATTGTCTGCCCCTCAACATAAGGTCGGGGCTAGGTTTGTGCTGCAACCGGATTGCTCAGAGTACCAATGTTTTCGATTGAAGCAGTGATCATATCGCCCGGTTTTAGGAAGATACCACGGGCCATACCAACGCCTGTAGGCGTACCGGTTGCGAGTACATCGCCCGGTCGTAGTGTCAGGATGCTCGATAAGTAAGCGATCTGCTCACGCACGGTATAGATCATCTCATCGGTAGAGGAATCTTGCATGACCTCATCATTTATCGACAAGACTAGGCTCAATGCTTGGGGATCGTTGATACATGACGCGGGGACAATCCAAGGGCCAAGGGGCGCAAAGGTATCGAAGCTCTTACCCTGAAACCAATCGAACTTGAAGGGATAATCCGCACGCACATTCAGGTCTCTTGCGGTGATGTCATTGATCACAGAGTAGCCCGCCACATAGTCGAGCGCCGACTCCGTATCGACGTGACGGCATTGGCGGCCGATTATTACGGCAAGTTCAATTTCCCAATCCACCATTTTGGACTGCTTGGGTAGACATACGGTGTCCCCAGGGCCAATGGTACTGGAGTCTGCTTTCAGAAAGACATACGGATTGCTTTCGGCCTTGGTTGTCAGAACGGTGCCCATTTCGTTGGCATGTTCTACGTAGTTCGCGGCAGCACCGAAGATTCTCTCGGGCTGGATCGGGGCGGCGAGTTTTTTCCCCCCATCTGCCAGCGGCGCTAATATTTCTGTGTCCTCCCACTTTGCTACTGCTTCCGCTAATGCTTGTACCTCACTCTCCACATTGTTCCAGTCACGCATAATCTCGTCCGTTCCGCCGGTAATCCAGGTGGTGTCTCCCGATCCTTTAGGGTGGATCACGCGGTACGCCTCAACGAGGTCGTACACATTATCATCCAATACCAAAGCGGATTTTTTTTCTGAGGCGTCGTAGTAGGTACCAAGTGCGAACCAAACCATTAGGCTCTACCTTTATGCTGCAATGTTGTTTTGAGCAGCTTCATCCGCTGCCTGTATTGTAGTGATGACCTTCGTGAGCTTTGCCTTGGCGTCCGGCCCCAGCGCTTGTATTGGGGGTCGTGTTGGCCCAGCGCTTCGCCCGACTAAGCTCATTGCTTCTTTGATCACAACTGGGAATGAACCTAGGGCCCAAGCCTTCCGCAACGGTAGCAAGATATTGTGGAGCCGGCCCGCCTCCTCAATATTATTTTCACGAATCGCGCTGTAAAGCCGGACCACAAGGCCAGGGAATACGTTTGCGGCTGGTGATATAGCGCCCGATCCACCGTGGAGCACGGTAGACAAAATCACTGTGTCGCGACCGGCGAATAGGAGTTTTTTCTGTGCACCCGCCTCAATGTATTCACAAATTTGGGTAATATCACCGCTACTGTCCTTGATGCCGACGACATTAGCGTCTTCGAGGCATCGCCGATAGATGGTGGGTGTAACATTGACGCCGGTGCGGGGCGGATTGTTATAAATCATCACAGGTAGTTTGGTGGATTTGGTGATCTCCCTGTAGTGCATAACTAATTCGTCCGCTGATGGGCTGAGAAAGTAAGGCGTAATGACTAGGGAAATATCGGCACCGATTTTCTCCGCTGCTTTGGTCAGCTGGATCGATTCCTGCGTCGTAACTGCGCCGGTACCTGCGTAGATTGGGACACGTCCGTCCACAGTGCGTACTGCCGTTTCGATGATGCTAATTTGTTCATCGTGATTTAGAGAAAAAAACTCTCCCTGTGAACCGCATACGGAAATGCCGTGCACGCCGCTCGCCAGATACCACTCGATTAGCTCCCTAAGGGTTGCTTTATCGACTGCAAAGCGCTCATCGAATGGGGTTGCCACCGCAGGGATGATTCCATGGAAATTCTGTGACATTTAGCCGTTTCCTCCCGATATCGATTCGCGTCCGTGGTCAGATAGGTTGGACGCATATGCTGTCATCCGTTGTTGTGGGTGGATTGTATATGTTCCGTCGGAAGAGAGTCTATTTTGGTCTTCTATCTATCAGGGTTATGTCGTAACGTTCTAGTATGAACGTGCCGCCGCCTAGCGACGGGCAGCCCAGCAACCCAAATCGGGATCATGTTAATGCTCTAGCTGCCCAACGCATAATCGACTCTAAACCCTTTCTAGTCGATATTAAACAGGTGGGCGAGATCCTCCCTGAACTCGGGCAATATGACGTTCTGCATGCCGGTCCACCATTGAGTGGGTGGGATGAGGCGACAGATGTTCTAAAAGGCTCGATTCTGGGGGCATTGGTCCATACGGGTTTGGTAGCAGATCTACAAGAAGCGGAGTTACTGAGCAGGTCCGGATCGCTCAATCTTCTATCCGCGAGCGATCATCAGGTCGCCGCAACGTATGCCGGCGTGATCACTCGGCGCACGCCAGTTTTCGTGGTTGAAAATCGGGTTGCTGGTACGGTTGCGTTGACAGCGTTGAATGAGGGCAGGGGTAAGGCGCTACGTTACGGGTCGAACGATGCACAAACATTGGAGCATCTGGGGTGGATAGAAGGGGAACTCGCCCGGATTCTGGGTACAGCAGTGAGGGCATCGGGCGGAATTGATCTCTTTGCAATTCTGAGTCAAGCGCTGCACATGGGTGATGAAGGACACAGCCGCCAAAAGGCTGCGTCTGCGTTGTTTGCGAGCATTATCGCTCCCCATCTATGTGGCAGTGGTCACTCGCCGGAGGAGATTATGCTTGTGATGCGCACCTTGGCGGAGAACGAGATTTTCTTTCTTCCGTTGGCAATGGCTGCATGCAAGGCAACGATGGAGGCTGCTAAAGACATTTCTAATTCGACGATTGTGACTTGCATGTGTACTAACGGTGTACGTTTCGGTATCAAAATCAGCGGCGCAGGCGAGGAGTGGTTCACTGCTCCGGTTCCGGAGGTTAGGGGGCAATACTTTAAGGGCTTTAAATTGACAGACGCCACTAGTGTCATCGGCGACAGCGAGATTATTGAAACTATGGGTCTTGGTGCCTTTGCCATGGCTGCAGCACCGGCGCTGGCCCGCTATGTCGGTGGAACGTTCGAAAACGCAACTAAGATATCCGAAGGCATGTATGCCATCACCACCGTCGAGCATCCTGAATTCACTCTTCCAGCACTCAATTTTCGCGGGGTGCCGTTGGGCATTGATACGGAGCTCGTGGTTCGGCATTCCATAGAACCAGTGTTCAGCACGGGAATCGCACATCGGAATGCAGGCGCGGGACAAATCGGGGCAGGTTTTGGCCGCGTGCCTCTGCAGTGCTTTGCTGCAGCACTAGAGTACGTCGACAAAAAAAATTAATGCCTAAATGTATCACTTGCTAGATAGCCCGAGTGTTAGAGTGCGGTGAATAGGAAAGTAATACTTACTTATATCAAGTAAGGGAGATTGAGTGAGAGTAGACAGCACTAAACCGGCTGGTGAGGTAGTAATTTCCCTTGACGCAGTTGGAAAGAGTTTCGGGAAAAACGGAGAAATTAGAGCGCTTGAAGGCGTCAGTTGCCAGATTCATGATCGTGAATTTGTGGCGGTATTGGGACCTAGTGGATGTGGCAAGAGCACCATGTTGCGAATCATTGGTGGGCTCATCCCTTACAATGATGGCACGGTCACCGTTCTCGGACATTCCGCTAGGGAGCCGAAGGACGATGTTGGCATTGTCTTTCAGAGTACTAATCTGCTGTCCTGGCGCACCGTTGAAGGCAATATACGGTTGGGGGTGGAGCTGCAAAAACTGCCGGATGACAAGATTCGCGAGAAAGTCGTTGCGATGATCAAGATGCTGGGGCTCAATGGTTTTGAAAAGTCTTATCCCCATGAATTGTCTGGCGGCATGCGGCAGCGGGTTGCGATTGGGCAGGCGCTGATTCGTAATCCACCTGTCCTTCTCATGGATGAGCCCTTTGGTGCTCTAGATGCACTGACCCGCGATCGACTGAACATCGAGTTGCTGCGGATCTGGCGATTGCACCAAAAGACGGTGGTTTTTATTACTCACAGTATCTCCGAAGCAGTTTTTCTGGCGGACCGAGTTCTGGTGATGTCTGAGCGACCTGGTCGTATCATAGAGGAAGTACCTATTACTCTGCCGCGTCCGCGCGAGGGTCTAAGTATCCGTAATACGCCGGAGTTCGGTCAATACTCTGCCCAACTCAGTGAGTTAATGGGTGTTGGCTGAGGTAGTTCTGGTATTGCATAAGTACAGATTTGCGTCCTGATGGAAAAATGCCAATGACTTTAAAAATTGGTTGGAACCGAGAAAAAGCGTTAATGGCACGCATGGACTTTAGTTTCGGTTACGATAGCCTTCAGAAGAATAATGGTTTTCGCGCCCGTAGCTCAGCTGGATAGAGTACCTGGCTTCGAACCAGGTGGTCGGGAG
>CAJWKT010000121.1 GCA_913041665.1 uncultured Gammaproteobacteria bacterium
CGCCCGGTCAACGGGCCGCTACCGTGGCGTTTCATGCTCGTTCGATGCCCTCAGCTGTGATTGCGAAGAAATTGGCTGACCACGGGATCGGCGTTGGAGCGGGAGATTTCTACGCCAGACGCTGCGTCGAGGCACTGGGTATAGACCCAGACGACGGTGTGGTACGGGTCAGTATGGTGCACTACAACACCGAAATTGAGGTTAGAAAACTCGTGTCTGCTCTAGACGACTTGTTGGGATAAGCAGAAGAATTTAAGTTAAGTGTGAATATGGACAGAAAGCATTATTTTCAGCGCCAAGATGGTTAACCTGGAAGCAATTCAGTGAGCTATCAACATTATATGTATTCTTCTAAACTCGTGGGAGAATAGAAGATTCGTCGGTATGAGTACAGAATTAAGGGTGCATCCCGGCTGGTTCTGGAGTAACAATCAT
Source organism: uncultured Gammaproteobacteria bacterium (assembly GCA_913041665.1). Lineage (GTDB taxonomy): Bacteria > Pseudomonadota > Gammaproteobacteria > Steroidobacterales > Rariloculaceae > CAJWKT01. The sequence continues at coordinate 436 of CAJWKT010000121.1, forward strand.
TGAAGAAGACAGCCTTAATTACGGGTATAACTGGTCAGGATGGAGCGTACCTTGCGGAACTGCTTTTGGGCAAAGGTTACACGGTCCACGGCATCAAACGTAGGACTTCCTTGTTTAATACGGCTCGTATTGACCACCTATATCAGGATCCGCATTATTCCGATACAAGGTTCTACCTACACCACGGTGACTTGACCGACTCAATGAGTTTGGTTCGAGTTATCCAGCAGATAGAACCCGATGAGATCTATAACCTGGGAGCGCAGAGTCACGTAGCAGTCAGTTTTGAGGAGCCGGAATACACAGCCAATTCGGATGCGCTTGGCGCATTGCGCTTGCTGGAGGCAATTCGAATCTTGGGATTAGAGAAAAAAACTCGGTTTTATCAGGCATCGACTTCTGAGTTATATGGTCTCGTTCAAGAAGAACCTCAGACCGAATCAACGCCGTTTTATCCTAGGAGCCCCTATGCAATTGCTAAGCTTTATGCATATTGGATAACGGTGAACTACCGCGAAAGCTACGATATGTATGCCTGTAACGGCATTTTGTTTAACCATGAATCTCCAATTCGCGGAGAGACCTTTGTCACAAGAAAGATTACCCGTGGACTTTCCCGAATTCACATGGGATTACAAGACTGTCTGTGGTTAGGTAATCTGGATGCAAAGCGGGATTGGGGTCATGCTAAAGATTACGTTGAAGCTATGTGGCGCATGCTGCAACTTGATGCTCCGAAGGATCTAGTAATTGCGAGCGGTGAGCAACATAGTGTCCGAGAATTTGTTGAAGTGGCAGCAAAGCAAATAGATATGACAATAAAATGGAAAGGCGAGGGTATTAATGAGGTCGGCTACAACCCCGAGGGTAACAATGTAATTAAAATTGATTCCAGATATTTCAGACTGGCCGAGGTTGATCAGTTGTTAGGTGATGCGTCACAAGCTCATGCGCAGTTGGGCTGGTCTCCACTCGTCACGTTCGATGAATTGGTTTCGGAGATGATGGCTGAGGATCTCAAATTAGCAAAACGAGAACTCACTTTAAAAGATACAGCCTTGGCATCTGATAGTGTAGCCAGAAATCAATGCTAGATCGATCAACAAGAATCTTTGTCGCGGGTCATCGGGGTCTCGCAGGTTCGGCTATTTACCGTTGTTTGGAAAAGAGCGGATTCACTAATATTGTGACCTGCCCGCGTTCAGATCTTGATCTTACCAATCAGGCAGCGACACAAAAACTTTTTGCTAGCGAGAAACCTCAAGCGGTTGTGTTGGCGGCGGCAAAAGTTGGGGGGATCTTGGCGAATTACGAGTTTCCAGCAGACTTTATTCAGGAAAATCTCAGCATCCAGAATAATGTGTTTGAAGCCGCGTTCCGTAATGGCGTTCAACACCTTCTTTTTTTGGGTTCCAGCTGTATCTATCCGAGAGATTGCGCGCAACCGATGAAGGAAGAGCACCTGATGAGCGGTCCATTGGAGTTAACCAACCGAGCGTATGCTGTGGCGAAGATTGCCGGAATCGAAGCTTGTTGGGCTCATAATAGACAACATGGTACGCGTTATATTGCGGCGATGCCAACCAATTTGTACGGCCCGGGAGACAACTACGACCTAGAAAACTCACATGTCTTGCCAGCTTTGATACGCAAACTTCATGAGGCAAAGGAAAGCGATGCTTTGAATATCTCGATCTGGGGGACTGGATTGGCATGGCGCGAGTTTCTGTATAGCGATGATCTGGGGGAGGCCTGTCTGTTCTTACTGAATCTTCCCAAGAGGCAACAGGATTTATTCTTTAATGATCGAAGACCACCGCTAATCAATGTAGGTACGGGCATGGAACTCCAGATACGCGACTTGGTCCTAAAGGTTGCTAATGTTGTGGGGTACGAGGGCGAGGTCAGCTGGGATCTCTCACGACCAGATGGTACGCCACGTAAACTGCTGGACAATAGCCTCATAGCGAACCTGGGCTGGAAGGCTGCTATTGATCTGGATCAGGGAATACAAATGGCGTATACAGATTTTCTGAGTCGTTACGAGTCCTGACTTTTCTATGTGATGCGACAGCACAACCATAATTGTTCCCACCAGTGACACATCCTACCGAAATTGCAGAACCGCAACAGCCTGCCCCTCGTAAAAAGCATCTCGACCATGTGGCAGCGATACGAGAGTGGGCAAGGACGAAAGCCGGGAGGCAGTCGCGGTGGTCATTGCCTAATGACTTTTTTCGCACAAGTTCTGAGGATTATCTGAAGTTTCTTGTGCCTGAGAATCAACGGATTTTGTCATTAGGATGTGGTGCTGGAGACACAATGGCGGGACTAAACCCCGCCTTTGGGTTGGGTATCGATCTAGATGCCTCTGCCCTGCAGATCGCTCAGAATAAATACCCGCGATTGCAGTTTATGGAAGGCGATATGGAAGATGCTGACCTTATTGAGCAGATTGCCCAGAATTTACCATTTGATGTAGTTTTGCTAGACGGGTCTTTGGGCTATCTGGATGATATTCAGACGTTTCTGACCCGATTGCAGGTGGTTTGTAACGAGGACACGCGAGTGGTTAGCGTCTACTATGGGTACTTATGGGAGCCTGTCTTGCGTCTTGCTGAGAAGTTGCAACTGCGCGAGCCATCGCTTGATACAACTTGGTTACGTATGGGCGATGTTGAGAATTTCATGACCCTAGGCGGGTTTGAGACCATTAAAAAGGAATGGCGAGTATTGCTTCCGTTTCGAATGTTTGGTCTTGGCAATCTTGTCAATCGCTATGTGGCGCCTTTGCCATGGATTCGCCGTTTGGCCCTTAGTCATTATCTCGTCGCTCGAAAGATGCCTAAATATTCTTTACAAGAACACAGTGTCTCGGTAGTAATCCCATGCCGCAATGAGCGGGGTAATATCGAGCCGGCAATCCAGCGCCTACCGAAGTTAGGCTCTGGTACGGAGATAATCTTTGTAGAAGGCCACAGTACAGATGGCACTTGGGAAGAGGTTAAAAGAGTTCAGAAAATTTACCCAGGGTTGGATATATCGATTCTGCAGCAAACAGGAGAAGGTAAGGGTGATGCAGTTCGCGCGGGATTCGACCTTGCCAAAGGAGATATCCTGATGATTCTGGACGCAGATCTGACAGTGCCCCCCGAGGATCTGGAAAAATTTGTTGAAATAATCTGCTCAGGTAAGGGGGAGTACGTCAATGGTTCACGCCTGATATATGGCATGGAGGATCAGGCGATGCGTTTTCTAAATTTTCTTGCCAATCATTTTTTTGCTCTCGTCTTTACCTTCTTGATCAATCAGCGTTTGACCGACACTTTATGTGGAACCAAGGTGCTTACCAGAAAGAATTACCAAAGGATCAAGGCCGGTCGCACTTACTTTGGGACGTTTGATCCCTTTGGAGATTTTGATCTGATATTTGGTGCAAGCAAATTAAATCTTAAGTTTGCAGAAGTGCCCGTTCGCTATGCCAGCCGTCGTTATGGCTCCACCCAGATTTCCCGATTCCGGCATGGATTGCTTCTACTTCGCATGGTGGTCTTTGCTTACCGCAAACTCAAAGCGATCTAGAGAGACCGTTATGCCTTCTGGGTGCCTCCAAATGTTACGGCCGATCCGGTTGCGTTTGTTTTGATACAGTCGTGGTTGATTGCACAAGAACAAACAGTAATTATTCTGGCCCAGTCTGTACCAGGAAGATTGCCACTTCCAGAAATTGAGGCGCGTGAAGGCGATGCACTAAATATTTCCTATGTCCAAGTACTCACTCGATCTTGCTCTGCCAGCCTCAGCTTCTGAGGGAAAACTTATCCTACTGGGCGCTACTGTTGGCGCGTTGCTTTCCTGGGTTTTCTTTCGGGTTCCGGTATCAGGGTGGGAGATTATCGAAAATGAGACCGTCGAAGTAATTCTGTATGTGGGCGCCATCGGCGCTGTTTCGGTTCTGACTGTGCTACGAGGAGGGCGACAGGTTATTTGTTACTCCATGGCAATAGTTCTAGGTAGCGTAGCAATATTACTGTACTGGAATGCACTTGAGTTATTTTGGTCGGTACCGCAAAAGAATTACTTCCTGATTGGTGGGCTGGTGCCGTCCAGCGATGCGGACAGCTGGCTTTCAGGTGGATGGCGATTGTTGGAAACAGGAACTATCTCCGAGGGTGATCAGCGGCGTCCAGTCAACGCGGCACTGCATGCTTTGCGGTTATACATAGCGGGCAGTTTTCAAGGTAGCTTGATGTTGGGGGCAGTGGTATGTGCTGCAGCCTCACTATATGCAGCATATGCGTTGAAATCGTCACTCGGGTGGCCAGGCGCCGCAGTGTTTCTGGTTTTTTCTTTTTGGCTGATTCGCGAACATTTGCCTTTGGCGATGACGGAAGTGCATGGATTTATCTTCGGTTGTTTGGCATTCGGATGCTTGTGGCGAGCTGCACTCACCCGATCGTCGCTGTTGTTCGGTCTCGGATTGGTTTTGTTATCTATTGGCCTTAATGCGCGTTCTGGGCCATTTTTTGTCTTGCCGGCACTGCTTTTTTGGGGAACCATGAATCTTGGGGTAGGCAAACGGTTATCTCTCAGCGCGCTACTTGTTGGTACCCTGGCAATTCTTAGTGGTTTCTTAGTGTCGACATGGTTTGTATGGCTGTGGGGTTCAGGGGAGAGCATCCAGCAACAAGCCAATTTCTCACTGA
>CAJWKT010000122.1 GCA_913041665.1 uncultured Gammaproteobacteria bacterium
CTGGAAACCTTGACAACGTCGACAAGTACAACTCGTCCACGATGTCGGACTCGGAAAGATTGGATTCAACTAATCGCCGCACGACACCAAAGCGACTACGAAGTTTCGTCATCGTTTCGGGCGCATTCATAAGATGCAGTGCCTGAGCGATACTCGGTTCCGTTCCCCGTTCACATTCACAGACGCTTACCCGCTGTGGCTTGCCAAAGATACGGAAAAAGTAGCTGGGCATGCGGTTGTCCCAAATTTGAATTGCCCGGTATCCGTCAGGCCAACCGTTGAACGATTCACTGACGCCTGTTGCCTGTGAAATGGCATCCAAAATGGTAGCGATGAAAGCAGCTACGGAAAACGCCGGTAAATTTATTGATCAACTCCAATTAGATTACAACAAGGCCCGCCAAGCAGCGATTACACAGGAAATTGCAGAAATCGTCGGTGGGGCAGCAGCAGTCTAAAGACAAAAGGTAAATAAAAGTATGAGTACGGGTACGGGTACGATAGTTCAAATTATAGGCGCAGTAATAGACGTAGAATTTCCTAGGGATACGATTCCAAAAATCTATGATGCTTTAAAGCTTGAGGATCGAGACTTAACATTAGAGGTACAGCAGCAGCTTGGGGACGGGGTGGTTCGCACCATCGCCATGGGTTCCAGTGAAGGACTGCGCCGAGGACTGTCAGTAGCTGACACTGGTTCACCTATTGAAGTCCCGGTAGGCGAGAAAACCTTGGGCCGAATCATGGACGTTCTAGGCAGACCTATTGACCGTGCTGGGCCGATAGGGGAAGAGGACCGGCGGCCCATCCACAGGTCGCCCCCGAGTTACGAGGACCAAGCTGCTAGTACGGAACTCTTGGAGACGGGGGTAAAAGTCATCGATCTCATAATGCCAATAGCGAAGGGTGGCAAGATTGGTCTCTTTGGTGGGGCAGGGGTCGGTAAGACAGTTTGCTTGATGGAACTCATAAACAACATCGCTAAAGAGCACGGCGGGTATTCTGTTTTTGCTGGTGTGGGTGAGCGTACACGTGAGGGAAATGATTTCTATCACGAAATGAAGGAGACAGGAGTACTGGACAAGGTGGCACTTGTCTACGGTCAAATGAACGAGCCACCTGGCAACCGGCTTCGTGTAGGGCTTACAGGATTAACCATCGCGGAGTCTTTCCGAGACGAGGGTCGTGACGTGCTGATGTTTATCGATAATATTTACCGGTATACGCTTGCGGGCACCGAGGTATCTGCGCTGCTAGGACGAATGCCTTCAGCCGTGGGGTACCAGCCTACACTTGCGGAGGAGATGGGGGTGCTGCAAGAGCGCATTACTTCCACGCGGGCCGGTTCCATTACTTCTTTTCAGGCCGTCTACGTACCTGCGGACGATTTGACGGATCCATCCCCAGCCACCACGTTTGCCCACCTAGACGCTACGTTGGTGCTGTCCCGGCAGATCGCGGAACTGGGAATCTATCCGGCGGTAGATCCTTTGGATTCGACCAGCCGTTTGCTTGATCCAAATGTGGTGGGGCAGGAACATTATGACACGGCACGTGCTGCACAGGCGGTTCTGCAGCGCTACAAAGAACTCCAGGACATTATTGCGATTCTGGGTATGGATGAGCTTTCCGAGGATGACAAACTCATGGTTCAAAGGGCAAGAAAGATTCAGCGTTTCTTGTCTCAGCCGTTTTTTGTGGCTGAGACGTTTACGGGAAGTCCAGGTAAGTATGTGCCACTGCGAGAGACTATTCGTAGTTTCAAGGCCATCGTTGATGGTGAGTATGATCATTTACCCGAGCAGGCCTTCTACATGGTGGGCTCTATCGAAGAAGCAGAGGAGCAGGCCAAGAACCTTCAGTAGGGCAGATATAGACCATGGCAACCATCAACGTTGAAATCGTAAGTGCAGAAGGAGAAATTTTCTCTGGTGAAGCGGAGATGGTTTTTGCGCCGGCGAGGCTAGGGGAAGTAGGCATTGCGCCACGGCATGCTCCGCTATTGACGGACCTGATCCCTGGGGAGGTTCGCGTGCAGACGGCTGAGGAGGATGAGAAACTTTTCTATGTCACTGGAGGGGTGCTTGAAGTGCAGCCGCATTTGGTAACGGTACTGGCTGACAGTGCGCTGCGGGCCGATCAACTGGATGAGTCCGCTGCCCTTGCCGCCAGGGAGCGGGCGCGTGAGGTTTTAGAGGGTCGCCACGGCGAAGTGGATCTTGAACAAGCACAGGCGGAGATGGTGGAAGCTGAGGCGCGTTACCGGGCTGCACAGAAACTCAAGGGTGGGCGCGGCTAAACCCGGAAACACATTGTTTATCCAATTTTCCTGAGGGCTTGTCTGCACGGTGGTGGTCTTGTCGCGCTATCATCGACAGATAGAATCAGGAGAATGAAGGATGGATCTGTGGCTCTTACCGTTGTAGTTCTGGCAGCCGGCCAGGGCAAACGAATGCATTCCACTAGACCCAAAGTAATGCATCTGCTGGGCGGGAAGCCCATTCTGGCTCACGTTCTGAATACCGCAAGGCAACTGAAGCCGGATGCCATTCGAGTAGTCTACGGTCATGGGGCAAAGGAGCTTTTGGCCGCTTTCCCACAGACAGACCTGTTTTGGCATCTTCAGTCGGACCAACTTGGAACGGGACACGCAGTAGCGCAGGCCTTGCCCGATATTCCAGACGATCATCAAGTACTAGTGCTTTACGGGGACGTACCGCTGGTGGGCGTGCGGGCACTCCAGCTGTTGGTAAAGAGCCTTGAAGAAAAAGCTTTCGCTATTTTGACCTCAGCGCCGGATGATCCAGGGGGATACGGTCGTATCATTCGCGATCAGGCTGGTGCGGTTGTACAGATTATCGAGGAGCGAGACGCGTCTGACGAGGAGAGGCTTATAGGGGAAATCAACAGCGGTTTAATCGGGGCGCACGCGCACGCGCTTAGGCGTTGGTTGGATAAATTGGAGAATAAGAATGCACAGAGAGAGTACTATCTCACTGATATCGTTAGTATGGCTGCAAAGGAAGGTGTCAAAGTGGAAGGTCTAAAGGCAGCGGATTCAAAAGAAGTTCAAGGTATCAACGACAAGATGGAGTTGGCTGAAGCTGAAAAAACGTTGCGGCACCGTAAAGCCGTAGAACTTATGACGGCAGGCGTATCGCTGGCGGATCCGGAGCGTGTTGATGTGCGGGGCGAGCTCAGTGTTGGTCAGGATGTTTTTATCGATGTCGGCGTAGTTTTCGAGGGGAATGTGCAACTGGGTGATCGCGTTCACATCGGTCCTTACGCAATAGTGTCTAGCTGCAAACTTGCCGATGATTGTGTGGTGCATGCGCACTCTGTTCTGGAGAGTGTTGTAGCGGGCCCGAATTGTGAAATCGGGCCTTTTGCCAGACTACGGCCAGGTACTGAGCTGGCTGAACAGGTGAAGGTAGGAAATTTTGTGGAGGTGAAGGGCAGCGAAATTTCCGAAGGAAGTAAAATTAATCACTTAAGTTACATTGGGGATACAACAATCGGCCGGGATGCAAATATTGGGGCCGGCACAATTACCTGTAACTACGATGGAGCTGAGAAACATCGCACTATGATTGGAGACGGTGCATTTGTGGGTTCCGGCGTCATGTTAGTTGCGCCTGTGGAGATTGGGAAAGAGGCAACCATCGGTGCGGGCTCTGTCATCGTAAAAGATGTCCCTTCAGGACAACTGACCGTGGCTCGTGCCAAGCAGTCAACTGTCAAGGGCTGGAAGCGCCCTACCAAGCCCGCCAAGTGAGAGGTGTGACCCGCTTTTTCGTAAAGGACTGGCAATAATGCTTTTAAGGACGCCTTGGGAGGATAGTGGCTTATGTGCGGAATCGTAGGCGCAGTGGCCAGTCGGGACGTGGCCCCCGTTCTTTTGGAGGGACTCCAGCGCTTGGAATACCGTGGATATGATTCGGCCGGTCTCGCCGTAGTCCATGAAAAGAAAATTGAACGTGTGAGGCGCTTAGGCAAGGTCAAGGGGTTGCGGGACGCGCTAAAGGACCGGGACGTAAGCGGCCATATCGGCATCGCCCACACACGCTGGGCGACCCACGGCACACCCAGTGAAGGCAACGCGCATCCTCATCTATCGGGCGGCAAAGTCGCCGTGGTTCACAATGGCATTATTGAAAATCATGCAAAATTGCGCAGCGAGCTACAAGCGGCGGGATTTAAATTCAGCTCGGAGACCGACACAGAGGTTGTTGCGCACCGAATTCACTACCATCTGAAAGATACTGATGACATGTATCTGGCCATCAGCAAGACAGTGAAAGAACTGAAGGGCGGTTATGCATCGTTAGTGGCTCTTAGTACCCACGATCCCGAGGCGCTGTTCACTGTTCGAACGGGCACACCAGTTGTGGTTGGCCTAGGTTCTGGGGAGAACTTCGTTGCTTCGGATGTTGCGGCGCTGTTACCCGTAACCCAGCGGTTTCAATTTCTTGAGGAAGGGGACATCGCGGTCCTGCGTAAAGATTCCGTAACAATTTTTGATGCCGCGGGCCATGAAGTGGAGCGGCCGGTCCGAGAGAGCGAGCTCACAGCAGACGCGACAGAGCGTGGCCGGTTCCACCACTACATGGAAAAAGAGATTCACGAGCAACCGGTTGCCTTGATGCGTACCTTGGAGGACCGAATAAGCGAGGGTCGTATTGCGGACTCCGTATTCGGCCCCAAAGGTGAAGAGATACTGAGCAAAGTGGCCGGCATGCATATCGTGGCCTGCGGTACGAGCTATCACGCGGGTCTCGTGGCGCGATATCAGTTCGAGGAGCTCGCCCGGTTGCCTTGTACTGTGGATATTGCGAGCGAGTATCGATATCGATCGCCTGTGGTCCCAAAAAATACTCTCTTCGTGGCTATTTCTCAGTCAGGGGAAACAGCCGACACGCTGGCAGCGCTGCGGGCGGCCATCGCAGGCGGCGGGCTGTCTGCGCTCGAGGCGGCGCTCGCGGCGGCGCCACGCGAGGTGCGGGAGGGCAGCGTGGGCGCAGAGGCGCGTGTGTGGTGCGACAGCCTGCTGGAGGCGCAGCAGGAGGAGGCCGAGCGCGAGGCGGAGGCGGAGCAGGAGGCATCGGCAGAGGTGGCGAGGCTGGTGG
>CAJWKT010000123.1 GCA_913041665.1 uncultured Gammaproteobacteria bacterium
ATATAAAAACCACCGGGTCATTCTTTCCTCTCGTCAGAGCTACACGCAGGATTTAATTCCCTGATTCACTGTTCTTAGAGCCTTCAAAGACAGCAACACAATCTGATTACTACGGATTTCATTGAGCAGTGTAGCACAACCCTTCATCCAGGTGCAAATTTAGCGAAGTATTCTGAAGTCCACGAACGCACCGCCTATTCTCTGGTCAATAAGATAGCATTCCTATTTATTTGTTGCCACGTAGACACCATCCCAATCGGGGGCTGGCGGATTAGCTTCATGTTCGGTGATGCGGGTCTCGTAAAGGTCATATAACTGATCAAGGCCGAAGGGTTCACAGAGAATTCGGCATTCTCTGAGCTTGGCCTTGGCGTGTTCCCAACCTTGGGCGCGATAGGTGGCAATCATCTGTTTATGATTGTCCCTCAAGGTCCTGAAATTTTCCGTTTTTTCCATCTCCTCGTCGCCGAGAAGTGCGAAGATGTTTACCCCAACGGTCTTGCCCTTGACCTGTATTAGGTCCAATTCGATTGTCGCCAAGTCGGGGACCTGGGCGCAGGTTTCTGCGCCGATGACGATATCCACGTCATAAAACTTGCTTTGTCCCTCAAGCCGTGCCGCCAGGTTGACAATATCGCCGAGTACAGAATAGTCAAAACGCTGGTCTGAGCCCATATTGCCGACCACTGCTAAACCCGTATTCAATCCAAATCCGCATTTTAGGGGGATGTGCTTGCGATCCGCCTCTTTGGCCTCCATCGCAAGCCTTGAATTCAAGGGCGCCATCTCGTCTAACATCGCCAGCGCCGACAGGCAGCCGTGGCGAGCATGCTCGCCATCGTCGATGGGGGCGTTCCAAAATGCCATGATGCAATCACCAATATATTTATCAACCGTGCCCTGCCGTTTTAGAATTTCGTACGTCAATGGCGTTAAAAGCTTGTTGATAAGGCTGGTTAAGCCAATGGGGTCGAATTGTTCTGAAATGGTGGTAAACCCGCGGACGTCGCAGAACAGCAGAGTTAATTCTCGCTCTTCGCCGCCAAGCTTTAGCAGCTGCGGGTGGGCGACGACGCGCTCGACCATTTGGGGTGACAGATACTTGGAAAAAGCGTCCCGGGTCTGGCGCCGTACCGTTTCTTCCCTGGTATAGCTGGTATAGGTCAAAATCGTATAAAGAAGTAGGGTAGAAATAGCGGCATAGCCAGCGTCGAAAAGCAACCGGTGTTCGGTGAACAGGTACCACGAGATGCCGCCAGCGCCTACCACCACGGTAAAAAATAACAGCATGGTCCATTTAGCACCGATCCATGGCACCAGGATGACCATCGACAAGCCGCTGAAAAGAATCAACGCCAATTCGGCTGCATTAAAATAGTTGGGCCGTGAAAGAAATGCTTTGTGTAATGCCGCCTCGATTAGTTGTGCGTGCACCTCGACGCCTGGCATCACCGGTTCTGTAGGCACGGCGTGAATATCGACAAGGCCCACCGCCGAGGTGCCAATTATGGTCAGCTTACCCTTTATTAGGGACTGATCGACTGTGCCATTCAACACATCCTTGGCCGAGACGTACTTGGATCTATCACCCTTGGAAAAATGCGGCCATACACGACCCTGCCCATCAGTGGGGAGTTGCAAATTATTGCTGATACCAAGAAAAGTAATTCCAGCTCTGTTGGCCTTGACGAGAATAGTCTTCCGGTTGAGGCCAACCCTGAGCATTTCGATGGGAAGAGATGGATAAAGGTCTTTATCATGGACAAACAGCGTTGGTACTCTCCTCACGATGCCATCCAATTCCGGCACCAACGAAAATATTCCGTGCCCGGAAGCTGACTTTTCGAGCACGCTAATGTTGCGAACCAACGTTTGAAACTGCGGTAGAAAATCTGACGGGTTCACGTGCTTTCCCCGTTTTAGGAGGGCCACGGATTTTTTGATCGGTGGCCCCTTCTTGTTCTTAGTTTTTACTTTTTTCCAATAGCCAGCCTGACCGAGAACGACGCGGCTTCCCTTTATTGCCTTGGCAAAAACAAAGTCGTTGCTGGGAAGGGCTCGGAGTTTGGCCGCGGTTGCATCGTCCAAGCCAAGCACCCCGTCTGGAATTTTGTTCGGATTCATACGGTCCGGCTCCGCAAAGACAATGTCGAAGGCGACCAGGGCCGCGCCCATTTTATTCAGGTTTTGCACCAGCTTTGCGATTGTCGTACGCGGCCAGGGCCACTGGCCGACCTCATTCAAACTTTCTTCGTCTAAATCAATAATAGTGACTGGTTTGCCCTGTGGGGACGGAATTTCCCGCGGCTTTAACTCTTGATAGAAGTCAAATGTCTTGAGGCGCAGGAGCTCGACTGGATAGGGATCTACGTAATAAATGAAAAGGAATACCGCCAACAGGGCAATTCCCAGTAACCGCTCAAACCTGAAGGCTGAGTGCAGAAATTTAACCATCCGCTCCCCCCTCCAGGTCAAATTCCTCAGAGTAACCCTGAGCACCATCAGTTAAATATGACACAGCGATAGAATTCGCTTGAATGCATTTGTACCTTTGCAACGAACCGGCGGCATTTTGACCAGTCTGTTGACTGATTAAACACGACCGGCGGGCGCTAGCACGAACATGAGAAATGGTTATTGCAGTCTGCCGACCCAAGTCACCCATGGGGTTCGCCGCCTTGGCCGCCTTCTCCCGCAACCAAATTTTTTTTCCCAAAACAGGACTACCTGTCTCACAAAATGGAATGTTGGGTCCAGCTGAGAAGCGGGTTCTTGGTAAATCAAAATGCCTTAACAAAACTTATGCCTATGGAATGATTGCGATATGTTTCGGTGGCCAATTTGGATTTGTTGCGCTCGAATGAATAGGTCGCTAAAATTATAATATTAGGGATAATATTAATCACCGTAGCCTGTAGCCCTATATTAAAATTATGATCATTGCGTTTTGTACTCCCTCCAGGTTCGAAATCTGTGTAGTTTCGGTAATAATAGAAAAAAGTTGGTCCCATTTCTAAATTCTCTAAAACTTCACTATTATATTCTATAGCCAACCCTATTTCGTAATATTGATCCCTGAACCCGTCTGAACCTTTCCCTCCTCTGGCACCATTAAAAGTGATGTGGGGAGATAAATTTAATTTATCACCTGGTTTCAATCCTTGATATTCAAGCTCGCCAGAACTCGTAAATACCCAAGCATCTTTTCCGGGCGTTTCGTTCCAAAAATTTACATAATATAAACTGATATTTGTTGTTCTAAGTGGATTGCCATCTAAATTATAAAAGTTAAAAAGGGTTCCCGCCGAGTAAGAGAAAGATTCTCGTTTCTGGCGATCCGTTGCTAACCGATCAAATAAAAGCGCTGGACGTAGTTTCCAACTTTTCGAGATGTTCAAAAGTGGGCCAAATTGCAGAGCTGCTAAAATGAGGTCACTCGATCGATCATTATGATTAGAATCAGCGTAAATCTGGCCCGTTGTTTGATATTTTAAGCTTCCCATTTTTCTTTCATCATCTAGGGTGAGAACAATAGATCCGTTGTGTTCCGCTCGGTTTCCATCTATGTCTACATCTCTATCTGAATTTAACGCGCCATTTGAATCAATTCTGAAACCGAGAACTGCGGCAATATTTGTTTTTGGTGGTTGCGATAAATCACTAAGTCGGTCAATGTTTTCTTTCCACCGGTTATTATTCGGATCTAAAAATTTCATCCTTTGGTAGGTGGCTATAGCAGTATCTATTTTTCCACGTTTTTCGGCGTCTTTTGCATATAAAATGTTTAGCTGTAAATCCGCTGGATTTTCTAAAAATCGCAGAAAAATAACCCGCGAGTTGCTGCACTCAGTATCTCGGATACAGGTTTGTATCATCGATGAGATATCTACTTTACTTTTAGGTGTAATGCGGGTTTTCAATGTTTTTTTGATGTCGGTTGGTGCAACTGCATTGCCTGTCGATTGAATGATCACGGTCATTGCGGTTACCGTGACCACAAAGGTGAAAATTCGTAGTAAAATGCAGTACGCAGTCATCTGATAATCCAGCTGGTGAAGGGAATATTGCCGGGACCTGTCTCGCGGCAATAGTCACCATGCTACCTTGAGTGTACATATTAGCAGATAGGCAAAAGTATTTCATCATAACGTGACAGCCGTCACTTGACTACACTGAAAATAAAAACCAAGATATTATGAAGTTATATGTTGGACTGATTGGGCTTGTCTGACAAACCCGCTATCTGATTTGGAGTATTTATTTATGGCAATCTTCACTCGGGACTTCCGCGAAGTTGGCGCAGATTCAATCACGGACTTCAACCCCAACGAGGACGTGCTTGATTTTACGAGCATAAATGAGGGTAGGGCTCCTGAGGAATTCCAACGGGGTGCAGCTGACAGGGCAAGAGCATTTAATGATGGCAGGATAGTAGATGCCCAGGGTCCGGGTGTTTCTCTCGCCGAAGTTGATGGCGGTACTATGATCAGCGCTGGAGAGGGCAATTCTTTATTTATCGCAAACGTGACGCCGGATCAGCTGGGTGTAAGTAATATCACGCTTGATGGCCAGGCCATTGCTGTCAGTTCGGATACTGATTTTCAGAGTATTTTGGATGTAATAGCGCCTACAGCAGGGGTAACCTCCGTAGGTGGTGACGGTGATGACAACCTAGTTGGCAGTGTTGGTAGTGACACCCTCGATGGTGGCGCGGGCGATGACAACCTCAATAGTGGCAGAGGCGCAGATACCCTTGATGGGGGTGAGGGAAATGACAACCTATCCGGTGGGATGGGAGACGACGTGCTCTATGGGGGAGAGGGCGATGACAAAAATCATCGATTTTGTAGAGGGGGACTCGGACCAGGCGGGCGAAAATATTGTACAACAATTGTTGTACCACATACGTACAACAAATGTTGTACCGCGAATGTTGTACGACGAAATGTTGCACAATAAATGTCGTACAACAAATGTCGTACCAACAAATGTTGTACAACATCCGTTGAATTCCAAGCTAAAGACGAGGAACAAAGAGACCTGACTTTGACGAAACTAGATTAGACTCAAAATACACATTCATTAAAAAAAATTGGCGAGCATTACTCCT
>CAJWKT010000124.1 GCA_913041665.1 uncultured Gammaproteobacteria bacterium
GTTTTCCTCCCGGCGCCCCAGAGTTTTGACACAGGCAGTGGCGCAAGCCATTCACGGGCTACCGCCGGCGGCACCACGGTAAGGCCGTCAGGTTTTGCAAACCCGCTGGCCACCTTGGCCACATACTTGGTTCCGGACAGCCCGACCGAAATGGTTAGCCCCCCGGTTGCCGTCCTTACGGCCTCTTTCAATTGACGGCCCATGGCCTCAGGCCCACCGAACAGACCTTCCGAGCCGGTCATTTCGAGAAAGGCCTCATCGAGGCTCAGCGGCTCTACGACAGGCGCAAAATCCGAGAAGACTGACATGATCATCCCGGAAACCTCCCGGTAACGTTTAAAGCGTGGCGGGACAACCAGGGCATCAGGACAGAGCTTGCGTGCACGGGCCATGGGCATTGCGCTGCCCACCCCAAACGGACGCGCCTCGTAGCTTGCAGTCAGTACGACCCCGCGGTTGCTTTCGGGTCCGACCAGGACAGGACGATTGCGCAGGCTTGGATCGTCCAGCTGTTCCACAGCCGCGTAGAACGAGTCCATATCCGCATGGGCAACAATCCGGTCCCAGTTGTGCAGGAGGTTACTCATCGTTTGAATATGAGTATTCCTATAAACCCACTGAGGTAAACAATATTTTTCTGAAAAAAAAGAAGATCAAATTTACATTGGCCGCAAGTTTTAGCTCATCGTTCTCTAAAGGCTTCATTTGCGATTTTTGTGACGGGCTGTAAAAGATAATTCAGAACCGTTTTCTCACCACTCACAATATCCACCTGAGCAACCATGCCTGGAAAAATTTCGATGTTTTTCCCAAGCGATGTGAATCCATCTCCGGTCACCGCAATCTGACAGATATACCAGACACTACCATCTTCCTTTTGAATTGAATCTGCCCCAACATTGGTCACTGTTCCGGTGAGTGAACCAAATTTAGCAAAATCAAATGCGGTCAATTTGATAATAGCGCGTTGTCCCGGGAACACATAAGCTATGTCTTTAGGGCTGATTTCTATTTCAATGAGTAGCTCATCGTCCATCGGTACAATTTCAAGTAATGCTTCGCCCGGCTGAACTACGCCACCGGTCGTGTTGACCAGTAATCGATTAACAACACCCTCGATAGAGGCCTTTACAGTAGACCTGTTAAGACGATCCTCAAGAATAGGGAGGCTTTGTTCCAGTTTTAATAGCTGGGTTTCTGCCTCGGACAGGCGTTGCAATAGGCGGATCATCTCCATGCGCGACTCAGCCCCCTGCTCAACCAGCGGAGCCAGTATGTCGCGCTCTTCCTCGATCAACTCCAGGTTCCTTTCCGCTGCCAGCTTTTCCTTTTGCCTTGCCACTAATTCAGATTGATAGAGGGTCGTCTCTAAATAAACCAACGGGTCCCCTGAAGAAACCTGGTCACCGGGCTTTACGACGATATCTTTAATAATTCCCCCCTCTAGGTTCTGGATGATCTGTATTCTTGAGGAGGCCATCACCCGTCCCTGGCCTCTGGTTACTTCCTCCAAAACAGCAAAGTTTGCCCAGGCCAGGATGCACACCCAGAACAAAAGGGTTACGTATAAGATAGCGTTGGCCTTACGCACGGTTTTGGTTTCACTCATCTTTCTTGCCTGTTTTTAGTTTGGCGAGCACATCTTGCCTGGGTCCATCGATGGCTATTTTACCCTCGGCCAGAATAATGATTCTATCTACCAATTCCAGCATGGGAAGTCGGTGAGTGACCAGGATCAGTGTGTCGTACATGCGATCATCGATACGTTTTACAAAATCTTGTTCGGAATTTAAATCCAGTGCCGCGGTAGATTCATCGAGCAGCAAAACTTCGGGCCTTGCCGCCAGTGCCCTTGCCAGGGCAATGGCCTGTCTCTGTCCCGTTGACAAAGACTGTCCACGGTCCGCAAGCACTGCCTGTAGGCCGCCCGGGATGGTTGCGAGGAAGCGCTGCACCCCGCTGCACTCCAGAGCCTCTTTGAGCGCATCATCACCGATCCACTCCCGACCCATCAGGATATTGTCTCTTAGGGTACCGGAGAACAACTGAAAGTCCTGGAGCACAACCGCCAATTTTTGCCTGAACGTGTCATTGTCAATTTGATCGATAGGCATTCTGTTAAAGGTCAGCCTACCCTGGATGGGCCGGTAGAGCCCCGCGGTGAGCTTGATGAGGGTTGTCTTTCCGGACCCGTTCCTGCCCATGATCGCAACTCTCTCACCCGCTTTAATGACCGCGTTGACTTCGGTCAGGCTCGGCTGGGTGGACTCAGGATAGGTAAAGCCCAAGCGTTTCCATTCCAGGTCGCCTAGCTCGGCCACTTTTATACCCGGAGAGTCCGCCTGTTCGGCCGAGACCGCACTCATCAGTTGATCTATTTTTTGGTACGCGGTCCGGGCAGCATTGAGCCGTCCGAACAGATTAGCGACCTGGGCCAGGGGAGCCAAGGCCCTGGACGAGAGCAGCACCGCCGCAACGAGGGCCCCCATGGAAACCGTGCCTGCATCGATCAAAAAGGTACCGTAGAAAATGATTCCGACTAGGCTCAATAGCTGGGCCGTGGAGGCCGAATTGGTCGCCAGTTGGGACAGCACTTTGGATTGTCTGGACGATGACGCACCTTCCTTGACCGTGTTCCGGTACCGATCCACAAACAACTCCGCACTGTTGTTGGTTTTGATCGCATCTAATCCCGCTAAACTCTCTACCATCAGGCCATATTTATTCTGTCTGGTCTCAGACACTGTCTGGCTATGTTTGGCGATAAAGGGCTGGACCAAGAACCCGATGGCTAAAACCAGAGGGATCGCCAGCAATGGAACGATCGCTAATGGGCCTGCGATCCAATAAATCACACCGATAAAAAGAAATACAAAAGGCAGGTCAACGACCAGCGCCAGGGTGGCTGATGTGAAAAACTCTTTCACCATGTCGAATTCGCGCAACGTATTGGCAAGACCACCAACGGATCCGGATAATTTTTCCAGTGGAGCCCGCAACAGACGCTGATAGATATCTTCGCCGACATCGAGGTCTAGGTTGTGTCCGGCCAGGTCGATAAACCAGGCCCTTAAATTTTTAAGAGTAAAGTCAAAGACCAACACAACAGCCATACCGGCCGTCAGGGCAAAGAGGGAAGAATAGGCTGCGTTAGGGATCACGCGGTCATAGACCACCATAATGAAAATAGAGCTTGCCACAGACAAAAGGTTCACCATGGCCGCGGCTAGGACCACTTTCGCGTAGAGACTCTTATGGGACCCGAGAGCGGCCCTGAACCAATGTCTGTTATTTTTTTGGGGAGTCGCCACTGCTTAGCTAATGACTTGCAATCCAGTCATTGAGGTAATTGTTGAGTTGCCCCAGCATAAAGAGCTGTCTTGCGTGCGCGGACAGAATCGACTTGTGATTCATCAGTAGTGATTCGGCGGACTCTAGATGGTCCCGCTCTGCCTCCAGAAGTTCAAGCAGGGACACGTTGGCCGACTCAAATTGCAGTGTGAGCAGGTTTCTACTTTCTCCATAGGCACCATAAGCTGAAGCGAACGCCCTAATTCTGGCTTCGCTGTTATTTAGTTCAGCAAAATTTTCTTCTAATTGCACGACAAGCTCTTTTTCTAGGACATCCTTCCTAAAACCAGCTCCATTGAGTTGTTCCGTAGCGACCCGGATCATGGATGATTTTCTTCCGCCGGTGTACAGGTCAAAGTTGAAGTTAATGCTCGCGTAAATATCATAATTGCGGTCCCCGCTAAGATCGTAACGGTCCCCTCTCAGCTCTGCGCTCACCTTTGGCCTGAAGCCGGCCTTGGCACGCTCTAGTTCCTGCTCGGCAGCTTCAATAAGCTGACTGGCCTGGAGCAGTGAGAAATTATTTTGTATCCCAACGAGCAGCGCGGCGTGTTCAAACAATAAAGAGCTGGGCTCGATTGGAAATAATTTTCTGCATGGAACGCCTTCGGGAAGGAGCTGGGTGAACTCAGCAGTGGCCGTCCTCAAGTTCAAGTCCATGGCCATTTTTTTTGCCTCGGCCTCGGCCAGCCGGGCGTTGGCTCTGCTGAGCTCGGCCGCGGCCGTCCGGCCACCCTCCACCCTTATTCTAATTCTCTCGGAGATTTCACGATGGCTCGTGATGGAGTCTTCGATCAGGCTACCGATCCTATGAAAAACTGCAGTGTTTTGGCAGCTTAAGATCATCCGCAGAGTCAGCTCGGCAATTTTTTGTTGTCTGCCCAGCAAATCCGCCTGGGTGATTTTTTCCTGTTTGGCAATTTCCCTCTTAATACTTTCATCGAAGAGGGTTTGCTGAATCACAAGACTCCCGTCGCCTCGATTCTTGTCTCTGGAGCTTTCAAAAACGGTGCTGAAGGGATCCTCAAATTTCTGGTCCAGGCTGTTTCGGGTGTTTCCCTGTAATTTAATCTGTGGTCTTCGGTTGGACCTGGCAACGTCGAGCATGGCCTGGCTTTGGGCAACCAAAGAGAACGCTTCCAGGGAGATCGGATGATCTTCAATGGCCTCACTGAGGGAAAGCACAAAATGATTTTGTTCTTCCTCGTTCATCACCAGCCCATCCTCGGGCTCAAGCGCGCTGGTCACAGCGCAATGAAAACCAAGCAAGACAAGGTAGGGAAGTACGCGCTTAGAAGACAAATACATTTTTAATGGGGCTCTCTAGTTGGCTGGCCCATGACCATCATTGAAGCCGCCAACATTATTATTATTGGATGATTCTAAGGGCCGGCCTGGTTTAAGGCTAGCCGAGTTCCGACACACCGACCAAAATGTCATAGTTCATCATGTCATCGTAATAATCTGCCATGGGGAGATCTGCCACCAGGTCTGTGGTTTCCACTGAATACTCTGTGGCTGGTTGGGCCGAAGGAGCCGAATCACCCGGGTCTGCCAGTAGCAGGCTTTCATCATCAGTGAGACCAGAGGGGTTCAGGTCGATCAGTTCACTGAGCAGGCTCAGGGTATCTTCTTCTGAGAAGAAAGAGGATGAATCATCAACCGGTGCACTCTCGGGCAAGGTCATGTCGGCTGTAAGGGTTTCTGAACCGGTACTGCCCAGTGGGTTGTTCTCTGCTGTCAAAGCGCTG
>CAJWKT010000125.1 GCA_913041665.1 uncultured Gammaproteobacteria bacterium
GCCGGACTCTTCCGTCTCGGTTGAACCACTAGTATATATTTTTCGACCACGAACTGAATCGCAGTTAGTGCGTTTATCAAGTCGTCGGCAATCTGTACATTAGATTTAAATTATACTATAGATCACGGCTCATCCAAGGGTCCAAAATGTGTAGAAGCAGTTTGATGGACTAAAGAAATGGCCGTATCCGGTTATTTGCAGACCTGGAATACGTCCGACTAAAGTCACGAAGACAGTACTGAATTGCTACACCCGTGTCGAATTCGATACAATTCGCGGTACAAATCTGGCCAACGAGCATAGCTTGTGGTACCAAGTTCGAAGGTGCTGTTCTGGTTGTGGTTAGTGAATCAAAGTATCGGCGGCCGGACCGCCGTAAAAGGCCGCGGCGGACCGGGACGGGCTATGGCAAGCTTTGGTACGGTGTGGATTAGCCTGCAGGAGTGGCTTGCGTTTGTACGGCGATTGGCGGTTTACGATAGAAGTCTGAAATTGACTATCCAATTGTTAAGACAATGGTTACAGTCCTGGCGCTAAATCAGGGTTGAGCCAAAGATATTGGAGCGGCGGACAATGCTGCGAATTTCAGGGGGCGCGGTATTGCCTATGTACATGTTATTCTGCGAATTCGCTTCGCAGGTATTTAGTTTGCAAGACCGCGTTTCTCGCGAGGTAATTTCTTTTGTGGCGTCGCGGGAAATGGTTGGGCCAACTCATGACATGAATACGACTCCCTTCTGCTGTCAAACCAAACACTGCCAAAGGATTTGAATTCTCCCCACAAATCAAGCCACTCACAGGGCCAAATTCAGTCTGAAATGCCCCAAAGGTATCCCCAAAACCACCCATATGAACAAGGCGTTCACCTACTGTTGGCATTAACTTTTGATGTTTACCAATCAATTCTCCATTCGGACCGATCCAGATCTGGCTGTTAAACATCGTGCCAAAAGTATCTGGTAGTTTCTCGCAAATACCAATCACCACATAAGCATTGGCCTCACGAGCTGCACCTGAAAGGGTTTCTATCTCAGGTCCAGGTACCTCAACAGAATTCTTAAAAAGCTCCACCGCAAACTTATTGGCCACCACGCCGGTAGCCGGATGGTGGTGATACCACAACGGGTGGCCGGGAATGAAGCTCTCTGGAAATGCAATAATCTGAGCGCCACCGGACCCGGCCTCTCGGATCAGCTTGCAGGCCTTTTCAGTCGAAGCCTCACGGTCGAGAAATACGGAAGCAGCCTGCACTGCGGCTACCTTAACGACGGGATATTGATCGCCCATATTCACCTCCTTTATTGGTTATTATGCTTTAATTAAGGATAGTCGGAACACAAATAAAGGATAATCTTCAGGAGATTGAGCCAAGCCAATCAAAAATAACGAGGAATGGGAAAAAAATGGACCAACAGAATAATTTTAGCCGTAGAAATGCAATTAAATGGGGTTTACTTGCTGCGGGTACATCTGCAATTTCAAAGGTGGCCGCACAAAACCTCGGACCCGGAAACCAACATGTGGGCGATGTAGGTGGACGCGACCATCAAAAGCTCTTTACGGGAGACCACGTAGTCGGAGGCGGTCAGATGGAAATCCGGCTGAACCAATCGATCAACACAGGCGATCCCCATGCGCTAGAAGTAGCACATCGCCTTAAGCCCTTTGACCCCCAATCCTGGTACCAAGAATGGAATCGGGTAGCTAAAATTAACGAAAAAATCGCCAACGGTTATGCGGAACAGAACTTGAATGTTTCAGCAAATGAGTTCTACCTCCGAGCATTTCGATTTCATCGTGCGTCCATCGTGTATCAAGAAGATACGGACCCAACGATGATGCCTGGTTACCTTAAGTTAAAGGAGATGTTCGATAAGGCCTGGAGTGTACTTCCACCACCATTTGAACGAGTGACCATCAATGTAGACGGGAATTCTTTAGATGGGTATTTCCGAAAACCCGGCGGCCCAGAAGGGACGCGCTACCCAACTGTAATCACCTATCTAGGTGCAGATTCTATGGCCGAAAGTACGGTGTTGGGTATGGGCGATTATTCTGAGCGCGGTATGGCAAGCCTAGTTGTGGACCTACCAGGCCAAGGCGCGGCTAAGCGTCTCAAGCAACTTTACATGAAGCCCGATACCGAGCGGTACGTGTCGGATCTGATTGACTACCTAGAGACACGCACCGATGTAGATGCTGAAAGGATTGGCTTGCGCGGTCAAAGCATGGGCGGCTATTCTGCGCCGCGCGCTGCAGCGAGTGAATCGCGTATCAAGGCAGTTTGGACAACAGCTGGATCCTTTGATCTTCTGCGTGATCTTTTTGATTATTATCCTCCCATCCAGGACCGGGTACGATGGATCATTGGGACCGAAGATCTTAGCGCTACTCGAAAAGCCCTCGTGGATTACACGATGGATGGAGTCGCACAGAAGATCGAATGTCCAATGCTGATCGGATATGGGGCAACGGACCGGATCATGGATCCCCAGGGCGCATTCCGATTATACGAGGCGGCTGTTAACTCAGACCGACAAATGTGGTCTGACGCAGGTCATCCTCATCATGACGAAAAATCGGGTGGGCCAAAGAAACTGCGCCTGCCGACAGCAGAAGACTGGGCAGGCGTTAAGCTGGGTGCATTGACGTAGAAGCAAGCACCTCGTCGAACAATAGATTTGAGTTGCGACCAATAAGTTAACGACCATGACAGTTGGCGCAGGCTTCGGTCTGTGCCAGCTTGCTCTGTCGGTTATTGACTGGAAAGAATGGCACCTGAACTGAATGACAAAAGTCGCACTCGTATTCCCGCTCTAACACCATTTCATGGGACTTCTCAAAGTGCCAATAGCCTTCTCGGGAATTTGTGACCATTGCCTCAAGTGCCT
This sequence comes from uncultured Gammaproteobacteria bacterium, assembly GCA_913041665.1. Classification (GTDB taxonomy): domain Bacteria; phylum Pseudomonadota; class Gammaproteobacteria; order Steroidobacterales; family Rariloculaceae; genus CAJWKT01. Next base: position 2,892 of record CAJWKT010000125.1, read on the forward strand.
CTGGGGCAAGATTCCCTTCCCAGTTTTCTTCTGTAGGTAATGGATCCTCCCCCAGTGGTGATATGGAAATGGGCGGTTGCTGAGCCTCCATACCAGCCAAAGCCTCAACGATAGTCTGTCAGGCGACACGTCCCGTAACAACTGAAGGCCCAAGAAACATTCCATCCATACCATGCTTTCCATTAATACCCGCACTACCGTTCGCCTCACCAACGGCGTACAGGCCCGAAACCACCTCCCCTGCCTCGCTCAGGGCGTGTCCTTTCGTGTCAATTGCAATACCACCCATACTCTTTCGGGTCATAGGGAAAAACTGTAACGCGTAAAAGGGCGGCTGTTGAATCTTGGGTGGCGCATCTGCTTGCGAAGAGAACCTACCAAAATCTTCATCAACCCCACTTTCTACCAGCTCATTAAAACGCTGAACGCTTGCACGCAAGGCTTGCCCTGAGATCCCTGCCATGGAGGCGAGAGTCTCGAGCGTGGGTGCCTTGTGAGTAATATCTGGATTATCGAGTACAGAGTGGCCATCCATGGGATTATTAACCCATTCTCTTCCACGCATAGCGAATGTATCGCGGGCTGACTCATCAAAGACTGCCCAGTAGGTAGCAGGGTTCTGTTCCAGAAAATCTACCAGAATCCGTTTGTCGCGACCGGTCTCATTTGTGAAGCGTTGCCCTTGAGCGTTTACCCAGAGAGAATCTTCGTTGCCCCCTGTGATTGAAAGAGTACCTGCCGGATCTCTTGGATCAACGATACCGTTGTTGTAAATATAGTGGCGGTTCATTTTTGTGAGTGCAGCGCCTGCCTGTACCGCTAAATCGTGACCAGAGCCGGTAGCGTGAACAGAAGAACCAATCAGCAGGCGGCCAGGTTCTGGAAGGTCCGGGCTCCAGTTTGCACGCACTCGGTCTAAGTTTCCTGCAAACCCGCCAGTAGCAAGCACAACATATCTTGCGCTCAGGGTCTCCTCGTGGCTGGTCCGGAGATTACGGGTTACGGCACCGGTGACTCGGCCCTCCGAAACAACCAGACTCTCTACAGACTCATTCCATCGGAACGTTATATTGGGTAATTCCAAGGCCGTACGAAACAGTGCCAACACAACGCCCAGTGCCCCGCGATCAGTATAGTGAAACCTGGGTATGCTATTTTCCCAGCCAGAGGCGACCCGAACCCATTCCGCACCCATCTCCTCAACCCAGTCATAAATCATCCTCCTGGAATTTTCTGCATAATAACGAGTCCAGCCCGGATCACCATCCTCAGTCCAGTCCATCCAGTCTTGATAGGCAAGCTCAGGCGTATCCTGGAATCCAAGTTTGTTCTGAATCGGTGTATCAACAACAGCAAAGCCACCGGCCATAACCGCGTGTCCGCCCATTACAGAATTTCTATCCAGTACAAGTACGTTAACGCCGGCCCGGCCCATCTCTACAGCCGCCGAAAGCCCGGAAATGCCCGCACCCACAACGATGGCTTCAGCACTTAGCTCAGCCTCAGGCTCTGTGTCCACGCAAGCGCTAACGATGATCCCCAGTAGGACAGCAAAAAAGATTCGAAAAATTAAACGGCCTGAGAACATAATGCTGCCTGGATCTCCCGTAAATTTGACTGCTTACCGGTCTCTGTGTTGTATCTGCCCCAAATCATACAGCGAACAGGCAGCACAATCAGTAGGGCTCACCGTACACCCCTCCAGCCTAACTATGAAACCTACTCAATATCAAAACGAGCCCGATTCTGGTCGTGCTCTTCAGTCCAGAGACCTACATCTTTATAGTACTGAATCGCTCCGTCATGGTAGGGATGAGGATTGTCAGGTGGGGCCAGACCGTCCGGAGGTGTACTGCTCAAAACTGGATAATCAGCGCGAAGTTCCTCCCAGCGCTCGTGGATGGTTTTTATTAAAAAATAGGCATCTTCTTCAGAAAGGTGTGTCCCGGTATTGAGATAGTCACTGATCTCCGAAACTCTCAGATCCCCATCAACACCTACACCCCCATTAGGGGCCAGAGAGACCTTAGAGCCAGGCATGAGTGCCGATAATTTTTCCTCGTCCTGTCCCATGGTGA
>CAJWKT010000126.1 GCA_913041665.1 uncultured Gammaproteobacteria bacterium
TCACGAAATTCGTGGCTCAGTTATAGGGGGGCAGGACACGGCAGCGCCGCCGGCCCTTTCTTCTGTCAGCCGCCTCCAGCGTGAATTACCCGTGCGCCTCGCCCTGCCTTCGACCTATCCATATCAAAAAACCCTCATATCGTTGGCCGGCCGCATCACTGCCCAAGGCCCCTGAACCGGGCGGCAGATGCCGCCGCATGAACCCCGAACGCCAACCTCCAGCCCTGCTCTGAAAAGCCAATTCGAAAACCGCGGGCAATCCGGCCGCCAGCGCTCGCCCCGCTCAAATCCGATGGCCGTCATGAATAATTGGGGTTAGGTTCGGTGGGGGCCTATGCTTCAGCCATCATCTCGGATCGTATTTGTTGCGTCTTTTCGAGGTCGACGGCTAGATTGTCGCTTAGTCTAGATCCTCTTATAACGACGCCATAGACGGCGCGCGCAGTCTCTTCGCTAATCACATAGTTTTCAACGTCACGCAGAACTCGTTCTGGTTCCCTTTCAGCGGGCAACCCATAGCCGCCCCCACCCTGATCACGAGCCCTCAGAAGTTCTCCCTCTTCAAGGTCACACACCATAACCGCTGGGTATGGATGTTCTTTACCATCCCTGTCGATGCGGGCGTTGCTTCCTAGCTTGGAACCCGTGCCGCCTCGCACTCCTATTGGGGCACTCTCTAAACCATTACACACATGCAATATGTGTATGGGGTCCTTACGAGGCCCCAAAACGACCTCGGTCGCCTGGCCGCCACGCCTGCGGCCATGGCCCATTGAGTCTGTCATGAGGTGCATTGTTTTAACGAGGATTGGAAACCTCTGTTCGTCTATCTCCACGCTATCTCTGTAAAGAAGACCCGCTGTTACCGGTATAAAAAGGTAATGCATGCCATCTGTCTCCGCTGATGCCGGACCACCACCACCCATCAAAAATATCTGGTTGATATAGGCCTTTCCACCACGTCTCCAATCCTTACCAGACGCAACACCAGCAGCCGCTGAGTTACAGTAGTTGCCATGAGCATAACCTTGGCCGTCACCCAGTTCTGCGAAAGATGACTGGGTGACGTTAATAATAATGTCAGTGAGATTGGTGGTTGCTACAGAACAGCTATGTGGGAAACTCGGAATACCAACGACGCAATTTTCCCTTAGCAGCACAGTGATCCGCCGTAGGGTGCCAGAATTTGTCGGCAAGTCGTGGCCAAGGCATGAGAGAACACCGTGTACCGCGGCCATCGTAGCCGTACACTCAGTCAAATTTAGGCCCGCGTCGATACAATCAATATTGTCCCTCAAATCGACCGTCACCAGGGCGTCATCAGGATCAATATCGATCTTAACGTTTACCGGTATACCCTCGGGAGCCCAGGGCTCAACTGGGTCATGCGACTGATTAGCCTCAAGCTGGCCTTTTGGCAGTTTTTTGATTGCATCAATACAACGACGTTCCGAATAATCGAACCACTCACGGACAAAGGTACGAACAGTGTCCTTGCCGTATTTTTCTACAAACTGCTTCAGGCTTCTCTCACCGATCCTTGCTGCACCAATGGCGGCAAGGTAATCCCCATACCACTGATCTGGAACACGGATTCGGCGCCTGCACATACGAACAATATCATCAATATCCTGATAATTTTCCTGAACTTTGACCGCGGGAAATATCAGGGATCCTTCCTGATACACATCCGCTGCCTGAGCCATATAGGTGGTGGGCAAACTATTACCTGTATCAGCCTGATGCGCCTTTACGGCAGTCGAAAAAATGTGCTCACCCTCAAAAAACACGGGAACAAGGATAGTGTGGTCGGCCGCATGGCTGTTGCCATCGTAGGGATCATTGTGGAGATACGCGTCACCCTCCTTAAAATCTGGGTGGTTTCTGCGCATGGAAGCAGTCTGCAAATTGCTGCCCCAAACGTGGATTGGGAAGCCCTCAGCAGCTGCCAAAACTTCGTCGTCCTCAGTTATAATTGAACACGAGAAGTCTCTAGCCATGCCAATGACGGATGACCGCGCGGACAGCATGATCGTGTTTGTCATTTCGCGGCAGACTGCGTCCATCCTATTGGACATAATGGACAATTGTACCGAGGTTAACATATACTACGGAAGCTCCCAATAATTAGCGCACCAGAAATGAGAACCCAATCAGCTAAAACTGAGCACATAATGGCCTCCAGAAGATACGCTTGCTTGCGCCCCTGGGTATACGACTACAGTTGTAGTCGGCTCCTCAATAATTGCTGGCCCAGCAATATAGCAATTAACCGGTAATTGACCACCCATGTAGACTGAAGTTTCGCATTTTCCGTGCCCGGAGAAATAAGCAGAAACTGTTCGACCGGGGAGAATTTCAGAGGTATTGGTAGCGTCCACCTGCGCGTGGGGGGGCTTGGCCAGTTCCGCAATCAGGCGACCCTTCCAGTTTATACACTCTATCACGCCGCCCTCCTCTTTGACGGCGTATCTCCGAAAGTGAACAGCGTGAAATTCTTCTATTAATTTCTCTACATCTTCACTGTTTCCAACTCTAGACATGGGAATTTTAAATTCCATCTCCCATTGTTGATTCAGATATCTCGCCTCAACAAAAAATTCCCTTGAGAATTTAGTTATTCCGCGTTCCTTAAGAGACTTTTGTTCCGCGTCAAGTTTTCTAGTGATTTCATCAAATATGGTGGAGACACCCTCGAAATCGAAATCATCTGACGCAGAGTATCGGCTCGCGCTGTATTCTGAGACAATGTCGGAATAGTGACCCCCACAGGCGCTTAGCGCTCCTGCAGTCTTGGGAAGCAGAACTCGTGAGCATCCCAAAGATTGCGCAATGGGCAAAATGTTGAGCCCCGCGGCACCTCCTCCAGCCACCAATATACTTTCCGCCGGGTTAACACCGTCTTGAACAGTAATCTCCTGGATTGCCTTTATCATTTGCTCGCCAGCAATCTCTAGAATCCCGGCTGCAGTCTCCTCAATATCCATATTTACTTGGGTTGCAATCTCTTGAATAACTTTTCGCGCTGCCCCCGCATCTAATGACATCCGCCCCCCAAGGAAAAAGTTTGGGTCTATGTAACCAAGCACCACGGCCGCATCTGTGACAGTAGCCCGGTCTCCCTCCTGTCCGTAGCAAGCCGGACCAGGCACCGCTCCGGCACTGTCAGGCCCAACCCTCAGAAGCCCACCAGAATCAATCCAAGCTATGGAGCCACCACCGGCTCCAACACTTCTAACATCCACCGAGGATATACCAAGGTTATGGCCGATCAACTCTCCGTTCAGCCAAGTATCGCGGGTGTATTTTATTTCTCCCGCCCTGATCATACTCACATCAAAAGTTGTACCACCCGTATCAACAATGATTACGTCGTTACCCAAACTCTCCGCCTCCGCATAGGCTAACCCCGCTAGAGGGGCCATTGCGGGGCCAGATTTTACCGTGAAAATCGGCTTTTCGGCGACGTCTCTAATATGCTTGATTCCGCCCGATGATGTGCCGACCAAGATCTCCCCTTCATACCCGGAATTTCGCAAGTCAGCCTCAAATTCGGATAAATGCTTTTGCATTAAAGGCTTTAGAGATGCGTCGATAGCTGTTGAGGACGTCCGCGGAAACTCACGAATTATTGGATTGAGCTGGTGCGATAGCGTGTATGGCACGCTGGGTAAAAGCTTTTCAATAAGCCCGCCTACCAGCAATTCGTGCTCCGGGTTCATTATTGACCACAAAAAACTGACGGCAACTGCTTCAATGTTTTTTGCCGCAAGTGACTCGATAATATTGGACGCTTGTTCAACGTTCAGGGGTACCTCAACGCCGCCCTCTGAGTTTACTCTTTCACGAATTTCTTCAGTAAGCCGGCGAGGAATATATGGCTGCGGGAACTCCATCTTCAAATTTAACGGCTCACGCTTACCACCATGTCGGTAGATAAGAGTGTCTGGGAAGCCCTCTGTAGTCAAAAGGGCTGTTTTTGCCGCGGAAGACGTGACGATGGCGTTTGTCGAAATCGTAGTCCCATAGATGATTAGGGCAGTCTCAGCCAATATATCGTCGTTGGAAACGTTGAATGCCGAAGTCGCGTTTGACAGTGCTGCAGAGAAGCCATCAAACACCTGGTCAGTTGTCGTGAGCGACTTGCCAACAACCAATTGTCCCTTGGCATCAGCAATGACAACGTCAGTAAAGGTTCCCCCCGTGTCCACCGATATTCGATATTTCATGATAAGATCTGCTCTTTCCTAGAAATTTCCGAACTGTGCAACTCGACTCACCAAGATTAACTGAACAAGTCAATAACTTCATCCGCTGACGCCACAGTTCGCGAGATGTCCTGCCCGTGCGTGTGATACATTCACGGTGGTGAGGCTAGGTAGCTCTCAACAATACCGCCCATGATCGTCTTAAGGCGGAACTGAGCCGGACGGAACAGGACATTCGCAGCATCATCGATGCCGTCAAGGCGGGTATGCGAACGGAACGCATGACCGATGAACTCATCGTCCTGGAGACGAAATCGAAGGGCCTGAAAAAGGAAATAGACCGGACGCCCGCAACGCCCGTCAGAATACATCCGAACCTGGGCGAGCTTTATCGGCAGAAGTTGGCCAACTTGCGAGAAGCGTTGAACAATGAAGGCTCCAGAGCAGAAGCCTATTCCATACTTCAAGGTCTTATCGAGGAAATACGCCTCGTTCCAGTCGACGGCGAATTACGCATCCATCTGAAAAGAAGTCTGGCGGAAATGCTGGCTTTTGCCCTGGAAGACAAACACCCCGGATCAAAGGAGTCCTGGGTGCAAATAACGCTGGTTGCGGGGGCTCGATGCCAACTATTTCGTACTCCGGTTTCGGCTTTCGTTCC
>CAJWKT010000127.1 GCA_913041665.1 uncultured Gammaproteobacteria bacterium
GACCTTTACAGATTTTTTAGATGGAACAAAGATACCTTTAAGACAGGAGACACGATCACTATCACGGGCAACCCGGACCGAAGACCCGATGCCCACTCCATTTGGACCAGCACGGTAATTTTTCCCAACGGCGAAGAAGTCGATGTAAGAAATACCCCAGAGTGAAGATATTATTTACCGCTATCCTCAGGAGATCCGTAATGAACACAACAGTCAGAAATCCTTGTCTAGCCTTTTGGATTCCCGGCATTGTTGTGCTGTTTGCTGCTAATGCGACTGCCTGGGGCGATGAGAGTGAATCCCTCAATATGCAGCTTGTCGGTAAACATCACCTACAGGGTCGTTCATCGTATCAACCGATCCCGCACAAATATGGCGATCAGTGGATACTTTTTGTGGGACATCATGCCGGGGAAAGCCTAAATACCCAGACAGGCGAGGTAGAGGTCAATGGAATGTCCATTCTGGATGTTACCGATGCCACTACACCAGAATTATTGGGTCATATACCATCCACGAGCCCAGCAAGAGGAACCCAACATGTACAAGTTTGTGATGGATCAAAGTTACCCGAGGGTGATCCGGATAAAACCTATCTTTTACGCACCAACGGCTTACTGAGCTATGAACTGTTTGATGTAACCGATCCTGTTGCGCCGCAATTCTTAAGCACTATCGCTGAAACAGGTAACTCCTCTCGCCCCGAATCAAGCCGCGGGATAAGAGAGACGCATAAATTCCAGTGGGAATGCACAACTGGAATAGCTTACTTTAATGGAACCCCGGAAGGATGGCGCGTCACCCGACTGCTGCAGGCCTTTGATCTTGGTAACCCAGAAAATCCGCACCACATCCGTGATTTCGGGCTAATCGGCTGGGAGCCTGATTCGCAAGGAGCATTGCCTGACTACGAAATTTCAGGCCTACATCAACCTTTCGTTGTGGGCCATAGGATATTCCTGGGCTACGGAAGTGGAAACAATGGGGTTTTGCAAATTCTTGATACCGAAAAATTTCTTAAAGGTAACCCCACCTCCAGCGATCCGTTTGAGCCAACACCAGAGAATCTCCTCTATCCCCAAATCGCAAGACTGGACATGCCGAGTTATTGGGGTGTGCACACTGCTAAACCAATTTACAACGTCCTGATACCGGACGATGGGCATCATGAGCAGTACAGGATGAAGGACTTGTTGGTTGTAGTCTCAGAAGCCGGGGGAAGCGCTCGCCGATGCCAGGCAACGCCAGATGCCATGTTCTTAATCGATATCACGGAAGAGGCAATGCCCTTTCCGATTTCTAGTTTTCAGGTGCCCGCGCAACCCGGAAATTTTTGTGAGCGTGGAGGACGATTCGGGCCTCACTCCGTCCACGATGCATATCACCCAAAATTTGATAAAACCCTAGTGGTTCTGTCCTATTTCAATGCCGGAATTCGAGTGGTTGATATCCGCAATCCATTTCAACCGGTTGAGGTGGGCTATTTTATTCCAGAAATCACAAGTAACACCGCCGAGGACTGCATAACAATCAACGAAACAGAGCACTGCAACCGTGCCATACAAACCAACAATGTGAATATTGATGATCGGGGATTCATCTACGCCGTTGATCGCGCAAATACAGGACTTCACATAGTGGAATTGACTGGCGCTGCGCGAAGTATCCTCGAACTACCTTAAGAAGCGCCCAGAGAAATACAAATGAAAGCCATGTTTAGAGCAGCTTTCCTGATGTTGTGCATGCATACGGCGGCCAGTCAAGTAACCGGGCTACCCGGCACGGGCTTTGCGGCAGTTCCTGGAGAAAAAGGCGGGCAGGACATTACCGGGCCCTACGATGTAGTGGCTAATTGGCCAACAGATATCGCTACGCTACCAGGTCATGGCGATTGGACTTTTGGTACCGTTCGGGGTGTTTTTGCTGAAAGTCCGGATCGGATATTTGTACTTCAGGTTAGCGAGAAACCAAAAATAGAGCGGCCTGAGCCACGAAACTTGCCGGAGGTTGGTGCGAGCAGTGTGTTCCCAATTGAAAGACTGCCATGGCGCAGCGGGCGCGGCCCCGGCACGATGGGGGTCGACCGGCGAGTTGAACATGCCATCCTCGTCTTCAATCGAGAAGGAAAGATCATAGAGGAATGGACCCAGTGGGATAATTTGGTACGTACCCCTCATGCTGTACACATCAATCCCTATGACGAGGAGAGACATGTTTGGATCGTAGATGATCAGCGTCATGCGATTTTTAAATTTACTAATGATGGAAAAAAACTTGTGCAAACACTCGGCGTAGTTGATGAGACAGGTACCGATGAGAAACATTTGTCCTGGCCCACCTTCCTAGCTTGGCTGCCAGATGGAACTCTTTTTGTTGCCGATGGTGGCGCTTCGGTTTTTGTCGAAGGTCGTAACGCCCGTATTGTAAAGTTTGATAAGGACGGAAATTACATTATGCATTGGGGCTCGGTGGGAGAACCGCCCAATGAAATGCGTCCCAGTTATTTTAATAATGTGCATGGCATAGCCGCCGACCCCGAAACCCGGCAGATTTTTGTGAACGATCGTGATAATCACCGCATTCAGGTTTTTACGGAAAACGGTGAATTCCTTAATCACTGGTCCACCGGTGATGCGCGCACTGATATCCACCTGATTGTTTATAGCCCAGACCGCTCTCTCTGGGCCGTGGACAGAAGCACCAGTAAAATCATGAAATACAGCCTAGACGGACATCTCCTTTATTCGTGGGGTGCATGGGGCGAATTCCCCGGTGGCATGTGGGGCGTACACGGGTTGGATGTAGATCAAGAGGGGAACTTATACGCAGGAGAAGTAGACGGCGCACGTGTCCAAAAATTCACGCCCCGCCCAGGAGCTAATCCGGAATTTCTTATACAAAGACTAAACCCACCGACAGGTAGATAATGCTTCACAAACGTCCCCACCAGTTATAAGAGATGGTTGATTTGGGTAACAAAAAAGTAATCCACAGTCTCGCGGGACCAGCCATATTTGGGCTTATGATTCTGCTTCCAGTGGACTCCATGACCTACGAGGTACGGTGCAGCATCGGATTACTCCTGTGGATGGCCTGGTGGTGGATCACCAGACCTGTGCACTTGGCAGTGACGGGCTTCCTGCCACTAGCGACGGCTGCTCTGTTCGATTTCGTCCCACTCTCCCGTATTTTGCCCGCATACGCATCGGAACTGGTTATTCTGCTCCTGTCGGCAAATGTACTTACAACCTGCTGGAGCCTATGGGGCCTGGATCGTCGGATCGCCCTTGCTTCCCTGATTGGCGTGGGAACCAATACTACCCATCAAATACTGGCCTGGTTTGCGATCGGCATGATTCTAAGTGCCTTTCTACCTAACACCATTGTCGCGGCAACCATGATTCCTATCGTGGTAGCCATGCTTAAATTCATCGGAATTGAGGACCTGTGGGAGAGCAACCTGGGAACCGCACTCGTCATCGCGGTGGCTTGGGGAACCAGCGCTGGCGGAGCAACCACGCCATTGGGTGGTGCCCCTAATCTACTAACCGTGGAATTTATTCAAGAAATGGTTACGCAGGAGGAGTTCCTTTTCACCACATGGGTCACACGTTTTCTGCCCCTTAGCTTGTGCCTCATGGTTGCCACGTTCCTCTATGTTCGTTTTGCCTTCAAGCCCGAGATTGCACAGATCGAAGGAACCCGAGAATTTTTTACCAATGAGCTTAAATCACTAGGCCCAATGAATATTCATGAAAAATGGGGTTTTTGGTTATTTTTAATTCCGGCACTATTAGCCTTTACCCGCCCACTCTATGCCAATCTACTTCCTGCATTCAGTCCGGCCTATGCTTTTCTGACGTTCGCACTTTTGTGTTTTCTGATTCGGGCACGGGGCGAGAACCTCATGACCTGGGAATACGCCCAGAAAAAAATGATGTGGGGACTGTTTTATCTCTTTGCCGGAGGAACCGCGCTTGGGCGGATCCTCAGTGAAACCGGTACGGCTGCCTACATCGCAGATATGCTGCTCCCTTATGCCAGCAATGGGGGTTTTGTCGCAGTCCTGGTGTTTGCAGCTCTCACATTATTAATGACACAAATTACAAGCAACACCGCCGCTATTGCTATCACTGTACCGATCACCATTAGCACTTTTGATAGCCTAGGTCTAAACCCACTACCCTTTGTTTATATCGTTGCGGCCATCGGTAACTGCGGATTCATGCTACCGACATCTGCAGGAGGTCCCGCAGTGGCAGCCGGCTATGGCATCAATCTAAAAACGATGGCGGTCAAAGGATTTTGGGCCTGCCTGATCGCATTAGTCGTAGTTGTGTCAATTGGATACTTGCTTGCAAGATTTTGGCCCGCATTTAGCACCGCTTGAAAATTGGTACTTAGAGAGATTTAGTGATATTAGTAGATAGTTAACTGCTTTCTTCGCTGAGAGAAAGCTTAAGCATTGAAAAAATAGTAAGAAAAAGGTGGGATATGTCGAAGTTAACAGAAGCAAAGAAATCCGGCCAAAGAACCTTAATTGCAATTGTGATCATCGGGCTTTCTGTATACATGGGCTTCACGCCTTTGTATGAGCTTGTTCAAGGGGGGGTTACCGGAGCAGTAATAGGCTCATCATTTGCGGCTATTTTTGTCATTGTGTTAACAATGTATCTGCTCAACAAGCAAACGGAGATAGAGCAAGAAACCAAAAAAAGCTATGGAGACAATCAAGGGGGAAAGAGACGATAGACTTATAAAGGAACATTCAATTCCTATAGCAGAGATTTTTAACATTCTGCATTCACATACTGATCATTCTAGAGATGAAATTCAAGTTTCACTAGAAAAATTTTA
>CAJWKT010000128.1 GCA_913041665.1 uncultured Gammaproteobacteria bacterium
GCTATCTGGTGTTTCTACGGTCTCTTCCGCTTCGATCTGCTCTATTGTTTCGATCTCAATGAACTGATTTTTTGGAAAAATCTCAAGCTCACCTAACAACTCTTCGGATGCAGGCTGAGGTGCGGGGCCGAACAAGTTTTCCATCGTTTGTTTGCTCAGGCCAAACGAAGGGACTCTTCGCATATTCTCGTCCGGAAGACTTTTAGTATCTGTTTTACGTCCAGCCGGGAATTCTTCCTCACTCGGGTCAAAGGGGGCATAAGCAAACGCGATGACTTCCACCTGAAACATGGGCAGACTCGACTGAGATTCGTCCACTGAAGGCCCAATAAAGGGCGGGCCTACTTGGGTTGAGGTAGGCGGTTGCGCAACCCCGGCCACCCAGGGGACTATGATGGCCAGACAGAACAGGGGTATGCGCACACATACACTCATGGAGCCATTATAACGGAGCCTAGTCTGTTTCATGTGCACCGAGTCGGGCCAGTATCGTTTCTAGTGCCCTAATACGGTCCTCTCCTGATTTTTGATCCCATTTGAAGCGCAGTCTGAAGGGCCCGTCCAGACGGTAGTCTTCAGGTTGATCTTCTACAAGACTTAAAAGCGCAAGCGGATCCATCGTGGAATGTTCACCGAAACGTATTTGTCCGCCAGATAAGCTGGCCTGTATTTTAACCGCACCGAGTTGATGGGCCAGCAGTTTGAGTCGGGTTATCTCAAATAAGGTACGTGTTGGCGATGGGAGGAGCCCGAAGCGGTCGATGAATTCCACCTGAAGTTCTCTTAAGGCGTTTTGGGATTCTGCATTGGCGATTCTTTTGTACTGTACAAGGCGCATATGGACATCTGGCATGTAATGATCAGGAATCAGGGCAGCTAGTCCTAGATCAAGCTCCAGTACCTGATTGTAGGGGTCGAGCAGGTCGGGTTCCTTGCCCACTTGTAATGAGTTGACTGCTCTCGTCAAAAATTCGTTGTATAAGGTGAAGCCAATTGCTTGTATTTGGCCGCTCTGTTCCTCACCGAGTAATTCACCAGCTCCGCGGATCTCAAGATCATGAGTGGCTAATGTAAACCCGGAGCCCAATGCTTCGAGTGCCTCGATGGCTTCTAGTCTTTTGAGTGCGTCGGCGGTTAAGGCGCGGCGCGGCGGCGCGAATAGATACGCGTAGGCCTGATGGTAGGATCGCCCTACACGGCCCCGGAGCTGGTACAGCTGAGCAAGGCCTAGGCGGTCGGCCCGATTGATAATAATAGTATTCGCAGAGGGGATGTCTATACCGCTCTCTATGATGGTACTGCACAGTAATAGGTTGAAGCGCTGATGATAGAAATCCAGCATGATTTTTTCCAGCTCTCTCTCTGGCATCTGACCATGAGCCACCTTTGTCTGAGCTTCGGGCGCCAGTTTTCGCACTTTTTCGGCGATATGCTCAATATCTTCTACTCGGTTGTGTACGAAATAGACTTGACCTCCGCGCCTTATTTCCCGAAGCACCGCCTCTTGAATTATTTGGTCACTCCATTCACTAATGAAAGTTTTCACAGAAACACGGTTAGCCGGTGGAGTTGCAATCAGGGAAAGATCCCGAAGTCCCCCCAAGCTCATATTGAGGGTTCTGGGAATTGGGGTTGCTGTCATCGTTAGGATATCAACTTCAGCGCGAAGCCGTTTTAACTGCTCTTTATGTCGAACGCCGAAACGATGCTCTTCGTCAATTATTACCAAACCAAGACGCTTAAATTTTGCCTTACCCTGCAGGAGCTTGTGTGTACCAATGACGATGTCGATACTACCGTCACCAAGTCCATTTAAAACTTTTTTAGTATCGTTTTTATTGCGGAACCGTGATAATAGTTCTACGTTTGCTGCCCAATTGGTAAATCGATCTGTGAACGTTCGGTGGTGTTGCTGGGCGAGTAGCGTTGTAGGTACTAGAACAGCAACCTGATACCCTGCATGAATCGCAGCAAATGCTGCTCGTAGCGCGACCTCAGTTTTACCAAAGCCCACATCTCCACAAATAATTCTGTCCATGGATTTCTCGGACTGTAAATCACTCAGAACATGTTGTATCGCCTCGAGTTGATCATCCGTTTCCTCGAACAAAAACTGCGAAGAAAACTGCTGGTATGCATCTTCCAATAGGGGAAACGCAGTGCCTTTTTTTGCGGCCCGTTGCGCGTAAAGATTGAGAAGTTCCGCCGCTGTATCTCGCGCTTGGTATGCAGCCTTGCGTTTCGCTTTGGTCCACTGATCAGACCCTAATCGGTGTAGTGGCGCTAATTCTGGCGCAGCGCCAGTATACCGAAATACGAGGTGCAGGCTATGAACAGGCACATAGAGTTTATCTCCACCTGCATACTCTATCTGTAAAAATTCAGTCGCAATACTGTCCACTACTAGGTTTTTTAGGCCGTGATAACGACCAACGCCATACTCTTCATGAACAACCGGCGCCCCTACTTGTAGATCGCTAAGTTCGCGAATTATGGTGCCTGCATACCGGCCTGACTTTCTCCTCCGGCTGTGTTGTTTGGGCTTCTCTATTCCCAGCTGCTGCGTTGTCACGACACGCAGATCTGATTCTGGCAGGAATAGTCCTTCTGTGAGCTGTCCCACGGTAATTGCTAATGGTGAGTCCTTGTCTATGAACTCGTTCCAATCCCGCACCTTGATAGGTTTGAGTCCGCGTTCCAGGAGTAGCGCGAGCGTTATTTCGCAGCGTCCTGCCGAGGAGGCAACAACAAGGGTTTTCCCTGTCGGTTTTTGGGTGAGCCACCGTGAGATGGGATCCTGATCCAGGTCTGCGTTTCCGCCCATTGGGTGAACGCTATGAGCCGAGAATACCGATCCATGACTAGTAGACGGATTTCTTGGATTTATGTCTATTACCAATTGGTCTTTGATTTGATCTTTTACTAGATTAGGCTCCCAGAAAGCATCCTCAGGGTTTAGGATCGGTCTTTCCGGATCTCCGCGAAGTCGCTCATAACGTTCTTGCGTTAAATTCCACCCAACCTCCATTCCGTCCATAGCTCCCTCCGCCAAGATAACTAGTGTTTTTTCTGGTAGATAATCTAGGAACGAGCAGGTCCGCTTAAAGAACAGCGGGATGTAATACTCGATGCCCGCGGGAAGGTGAGCTTCCGAAATATCGCGGTAAACGGAAGACCGACTTGGCTCTCCAGAAAAGTAATCTCGAAAATTTTTCCTAAAGCGTTGAATGGCATTTCTGTCGAATGGAAATTCACGCGCGGGCAGTATGCGAATGTGTTTTACATTTCCGGTTGTCCGCTGGGTGTAAGAGTCAAAAATTCTTAGACTCTCAATTTCTTCATCATTTAGATCTACCCGAACTGGGTGTGGGGCTCCGGTGGGGTAGATGTCTAATAAGGAGCCACGCACTGCAAATTCACCTGGGTCTGTTACTTGTTCAACGCGCAGGTAACCTTGTTGAATCAAGGTATCTCGAATGTTTTGGGAGTCAAGTTTCTCGCCGACACTCAGAATCATGGATTTATTTAAAAGAAATTCATGTGGTGGCAAGCGGTTTAGTAATGCCGCCCCTACGACAATTACGACTTCACATTTTTCATTCGCTAATTGATAGAGGCTCTCCAGGCGCTCAGCAAGAAGCTTTTGGGGCGGCGAGAATGCATCATAGGGAAGTGTTTCGTAGTCAGAGAACTTCTGGGCAGGTTTCGAAGGACAGAAAAATTGGAGCTCACCCTGTAGCTTGTCAGCAGCGTTAACTGATTCACTGACTACGCACACGGGTCCCGAGTGATGCTCTATGGCTTCAGCAATAGCTAAGCCTTTGGCGGCACCATAAAGTCCTTTATGGGCCACCCTCGGATGATCTATTTTTGGTAGAGAGAGCCCAAGGAGGTTGTTATGCAAATTAGTTCTCTTTTTGCCTAAAAAAGGGACGAATTATCCCATAGACCAGGTTGAGAAGTGTTTAGTATGGCTGTAAGGATGTCGTACCACTAAGTTACAGAAAATGGATCATGCCCATGGCATACTCCGCGAAGAAAGACTTTGAGACTAATAAATTTTTGGGCTGCTATAAAGCTGGGTCATAGATCTAGGTAGAATCAATTAAACTAAATGGAATTTGAGTCCCCCCTCATCGAGGCTAAGCTGGTCCGTAGATACAAGCGTTTTTTAGCCGATGTGGTGCTTAAGGGTGGAGAGCAAGCTACTGCGCATTGCCCTAACACCGGTTCCATGTTTGGTTGCCAAGAGCCAGGTTCACGCGTGTGGTTAATGCGGGTAGATAATTCTACCCGCAAATATCCTTTGAGTTGGGAGATGGTAGAGGTTAGCTCTGGCGCTATAGTAGGCATCAATACTCATCGCAGCAACCATCTGGTAGCAGAGGCTTTAAATCAGGGATTGATTGGCTCTCTAGATGGGTATCAGGGCTTTAGGCGTGAGGTAAGCTTAGTTGGCAAGGGGGCAAGGCTTGATTTTCTCTTACAAGGGCACCCAACGGCCCCAGACTGTTACTTAGAAGTGAAAAATGTTACAGCAGCAGCGGAGGGGGGCTGGGCTTTTTTTCCAGATGCCGTTAGTACTCGAGCCGCACGTCACTTGAAAGAATTAACTGCTTTGG
>CAJWKT010000129.1 GCA_913041665.1 uncultured Gammaproteobacteria bacterium
CTGCTTCCACCTCGCCGCCGCCAGCGCCTCCGCACTGCCCGTCCTACCCGCCTCATCCAGCGCCTCGATAGCCCCTCCGTAGCGCTCCTCGTTAGCATGGTCGTAACGCTTGGTCATCGCCATCGACTTGTGACCGGCGAGGTAGTTGACCTGCTCGATGGGGACGCCAAGGTCCAGCATTCGTGTGATGAAGAAATGGTGGAGGTTGCGGTTTGATAGAGTCTAAGCGGACAAGGGGCGGTGGATTTACTGCGTATTATTTTGGAATTTCAATCAATTCCGGCACCAGTGATCCGTCGTTGATCCTCAGCATGGCGTAGCTCACCGGTAGTTTAAAACGACGGAGTCCAATGATTCCCGGATTGAGGTACAGCATGTTGTCTTTGTAGTCGATTCAGGTTGGTGGTAGTGGCTGTACATGACTGCGGCGAACGACTATGAACGCCGTGGGGGGGGTAGAGCCTAATACACTACACTGACGATCTGCGATATTCTCTGGGCAACGGTCTGCGCAGCGACGTCGATTCGCGCCAGATAAATCATCGGCGGAACCCTCTGACATGGGGCGTCATCGCCATTCCACGGATAAATCCGAAAACCGTCGTTACCACGACCGCCCGTAAGAGAACCCACGAGTTGACCGTCGAGTGAATAGATGTTGACAACCACCGGCGCATAGGACTTCAGGATCGCTAAACGAATCTCGGTCTGATCCCCAATTTTGTCGCCGTTCGGCGGGAGCACCTTATGCGACATTTCGATCTTGACGATTAAATTCAAAGCCAAAGGTACTTCGGGCAGGAAGACTGTTGTGGTCGCCCGAACAACCGGGTCGACCTGTTGCCAGAACTCCATAGCATCAGTATGGCCGACAAAGGCGTTGAAAACATAAGGGTTCTCGAATACATTGACCCGAAAATCGACCTTGACGGCGGGCACTGAAGACGGTAGTGAGATTGAGATTACCTGACTCACCTCACCGGCAAACGGATTGAGCGGTTGCACCGCCATCGGCCTGCCGCAAAACGCAGATAATCTCGTCGGTACTATGCGTTTTGCCTTTCATAAGTAATTCTCCGCCCGAGTAAGAAATACTTATCTTCAGCATGGTTCAACTATTGCAGGTCATCCCGAGTGGATCAGACGGCAGGGCCGCTTGAGATAACCAGTACGGCTAAAAGATGCTGCTAAAATTCTGTGAGTGCACTACTCTTAATCTTTGGAACAGCTAAGGTCGTTATGAGATCGCTTCTCTAAATAAAAAAAATCATAATCAGCTGACCTGCTATAGCAAGAATTATGTTTGAAAAGGCGTAGACACCCACGTAGCCCATCGCTGGTATGTCGCTCTTTGCTTGCTTGTTTATAACATCTAATGCCGGTGTGCTAGTTAACCCCCCGCAAATAGCTCCCAGCAAAATTGCGGGATTCATTTTCAACACGAACCTACCGTATAATACACCGATAATCACTGGAACCAGGGTAACGATCACGCCGGTGCAAAAAAGTGGCACGCCAGCGGAACGGATGCCTTCGACCAAGCCCGACCCAGCACGAAGACCTACTCCAGTTAAAAAAAACAAGAGCCCCAATTCCATCAGTATAAAGCGGGCAGCGGCAGGTACTCGTCCAAACAGTGGGTTTCGCATCCGCAGCCATCCGACGACCAAACCGGCCACCAATAAGCCGCCTGCTGAGCCGATGCCCAGCGGTATTCCGCCCAACTTAACGGTCACATAGCCAATAAAAAGTCCGACCAGTATTCCCATTGAGAATGTCACGAGATCCGTCTCGTGTATTGGTTTCTCATGATGGCCGAGGTGGTTAACCAATTTATTAAGATTAGAACTGAATCCGGAAATAGTTAGATGGTCACCTCTTTTGATTATCATTTCCAATGAAATCGGAAGATTGACTCCACCCCTAATCACGCTGTGTGTGATGCAGGCAAATTGGTTGGTGACACCGGTATCACGCAAAGTCATATCGATGGCCTCTTCATTAGTGACGACAATCCTGTGTGTTTCAAAGGGCGTCTGCTCAAATTCTTTATAGTCGATCTCATTGCCTATCAGGCTAGCGACGCTTAAATGATTTTCGCTGTATCCAAGAACCATTATCCTATCACCTTCATTCAGGACGGTTTCTGGTCCTATTGTAGCTTCCTTTGATTCTTGTTCTAGTCGAGCGATTACGGCACCCGTGGTTTGTAGAAATTTCAATTCGAGCAGAGATTTGCCAAAAATTTTAGGGTTTGATACCTCGTATGAGCGTCCATTGGGAAAACCGCGATGGCCAAGCCCCATCTCGTCGTCGTCGTCTATAGATTCGGTAGCCATTTCCTTAGCATATGCTATCGATTCATTGTGCAAATCAAAGCCGAAAATTTTGGGAGCGATCTGCAGGAAAAGGATTAAGCCAACAAGTCCAAATATGTAGGTGACGGCGTAGGCCACAGTTAGATTAGCCTCTACAGCGCTAGCAGATTGACCAATAGGAATCGTCGCCAAACCTGATGAGAGCGCATCCTGGGCTGCTGCTAGCGTCGGGGTAGAGGTCAGGGCACCTGCGAGCACCCCCGCCGCATATCCAGGCTCTAATTGGAACAAACTTCTGCCCAGCAAGGTAGTCGCAAATGCAGCGAATGCGATTATAAGACCGATTTGGATATAACGAACCCCATCTTGCTTGAATGCTTGAAAAAAATGCGGCCCCGCCTGATAGCCAACAGAATATATAAAAAAAAACAAAGCCGATTGTACCAACAATGGAGGACATGGTGAATCCTAAATGACCAAAAGCCAGCGCTACAAATAAGACGCCGATCGAAGAGCCTATCTTGACATTACCGATCCCCAACTTACCTAAGAGATAGCCTATCCCGATTATCATGAACAGGGTCATTTCCATGTGATCTTGTAATAATGAATAAAAATCTATTTCCATTATCTATCCCCAATTATTGGACAACATTAAATAGGTATCTCAAATTATACAATCCGGTCACTGGATGAACTTCCTCCCCTCTATTCGGTGGCTCTATTCCGAAGATTTTTGTTAAGTAAGGGGCAAATCTACGGACACGCCGATGCGTATAGCATCGGGATAGCCGAAAAATAAATAAAATCAATAATGGGAGTAGAATGCATCATCACGTAGACCGAAAAGGTGCACGCGCAAATTTGTACTATAACAATTTCTCAATATTCGTCAATGGTTTTCCGCTCGTATTGACACTCAAAAAGACTCCGTCGTCCACGGGTGTAGTAGGAGTTGAACTTTAGCAAGCAGTTGCGTTTTATTGCGAATCGATCAAGCATGCGAACCTACCGTCTCTCTTCGGGGCTGCGTTTTGTTAGTTCATACGTTGAAAAGTGGCTTGGAGAAAGCCGGCTTGGGATTGGCCCATTACCGCATCAATCTGCGCAACCCTACCTGAGAAACAGTGCTGCCTCCGGCGCGTTTCATAGCCATGCATGGTCCAAGTGTGACCTTCGATAGTTGACCCCAGTATTGTTGTAAGTATTTCGTAACCGCACTGGAGAACTACTCATGAAAGGCAAAACGCATAGCACTGACGGGATTATCCGGTTTTGCGACAAGCCGATGGCGGTATAACCGCTCAATCCGTTTCCCGAGCGCACAACATCTCAGAGCTGACGTTTAATCGCCGGAAAAATAAATTCGGCGCGCTGATCGAACATGGCTTTGCGATTTACAACGTGACGGTGATGGATATGGCGCCACTCTATATGTTCTTCCTTGTCGACTGTGGCGCTACCGGACGGAGGAAGAAAAGAGAGTCAATCCGACCGGCTCGTTCACGGCGCGGTCTACCGTGCCAACAGCCTGCGCCGCATGCGCCGCATCACGGCCCACGCTGAAGCGTTCGGCCTTGCTGCTTTAACGGATTACTCGCAAGCCACGAAGAAACATCAGCGCTATATCAGTTCATCATCCTGACCAAAAACGATAGAGACACCATTTATATCTAAAATACTGAACTCTCGAATACCGTATGGCTGTGTAGTGGGTGCGATTTCAGCCCTTGTGCCGCGTTCGTTTAATTCCTCGTAGTAAGCATTAACATCTCGAACCCAAAGAATAAAGATGAACTCCACTCGGGGTTTCCGATCCTCGTGTAAAATGAACCGCGGCATTGTCGCGCCATACAACGGCGTAATTCTCGTCACCGAAATCCCAATGAAATCCTAATTTATCTCGGTAATATGATGCTGTCGCTAATACGTCCACCACATGTAATACGGGCGAGCCCTGTATAAACTGTTTGGGATTTGAATGAGGTAAATCAGGCATTAAAATCTCCCGATTATGGGCCACAATTGTTCAAGCTGTTCCTGCCTTAAAAAAGGACCATCATGGCGCAGCTCGCAATCGCCATCAACGTCAGTGGACGCGTAGTCTGCGAACGCCGCTGTCGCCGCACAAGCGAAGCCCCCGTCGCATCCCAAAGCTGGCGGGGCGGGGCGTTAGCGGCCGTCAGGCGGCTTCTAAGGCGCTGTCAGCGGCAGTGGGGCGTACATGTGGCGGTTATACCCGGGTTCGCCGGCGTCAGCGGCGGGGTGGCGTCGGTTCGT
>CAJWKT010000130.1 GCA_913041665.1 uncultured Gammaproteobacteria bacterium
GAAACTCGAGTAACGCTTTTTGGGCATGTAGTCTGTTTTCGGCTTCGTCCCACACTATGCTGTCGTTTGCGTCGATGACCTCCGCGCTTACCTCCTCCCCTCGATGTGCAGGTAGACAGTGCATAAAAAGAGCGTCGCTAGCGGCTAGCGCCATTAATTCTGCGGTAATTTTATAGTTAACAAAACTTGCCCGCCGTTTCACTTGTTCCTCTTCCTTGCCCATCGAGGCCCATACGTCGGTAACTACCAAATCCACATTTTTTGCGGCCTGTTTTGGTTCATACAGTATCGAGACCCGATCGCTATACTTTGAGACCAGATCGGGGTGAGGCTCAAAGCCCTCCGGGCAGGCGATAATCAATTCAAAGTCAAACACACTGGCGGCATTGATGTAAGACTGGCACATGTTATTTCCATCACCTATCCATGCAACCCGTTTCCCGGACACGGAACCGCGGTGCTCGTTATAGGTTTGCATGTCGGCCAGCAGCTGGCAAGGATGGAAATCATCGGTCAGTGCATTAATTACAGGGATGGTCGAATGCTCAGCGAATAGCTCGAGCTTTCTGTGCTCAAAGGTACGAATGGCGAGGCAATCTACCATACGAGATAACACTCTTGCAGTATCTGCAATTGGTTCGCCTCGGCCCAATTGTGAGTCTCCCGAATTGAGAAATAGTGACGCGCCATCCATCTGGGTCATTGCGGACTCAAAGGCAACGCGCGTGCGGGTAGAAGATTTTTCGAAAATCATACCCAATGTTTTTCGCGCCTGACTGGTTGCTAGCTTTGGGTTGTGTTTTAAGATGGTAGCCCTCTCGACAATTGCCAATATATCGGACTTCGGCAAATCTTGGAGGGTCAAAAAATGCTGTACGCTCATCGCTATTTATCTTTCTGCCAAAAAGAAAAAGGGTAGCTTGCGCCACCCTGTCTTGTGCCCATTGTAGCTATTTCTTTCGGTTAGGGCAATTTTGGTTGTTAAGGATATTTGGATGTTCATGGTTCTCGGGAATTGTGTTCAATCAGTTCATTAGTTAGGCTGCAATAAATAATGGGTGCCATGAACGTAATTGAATTGAAGCTGTTCGCCAGCCGTGTAGCCGCAATCTGCGAAGAAATGGGGCTGGTGTTAAGGCGCGCCGCTTTTTCGCCGAATATTAAGGATCGCCTAGATTTTTCCTGCGCGCTTTTTGGTCCTGAAGGGCAGCTATTTGCCCAAGCCGATCACATGCCGGTTCATCTAGGTAGTATGGCCTTTGCTATGGGGCCTCTTGTTAAAGATCGTGAATGGCAGCCTGGAGACATGTTGGTGTTAAATGATCCCTACCTTGGGGGTACTCATTTGCCAGATGTGACTCTCGTTGCTCCTGTATTTAGTACTGAAGGAACTAACCTGCTTGGCTTCGTAGTTAACCGCGCACATCACGCTAATATAGGTTGTGATACTCCGGGCTCGATGCCGGTTTCCAGCTGTCTGGCGGAGGAAGGGATCATTATTCCTCCTACCCTCTTGTTAAGAGATGGCAAGCTGCAACCGGGTGTCGAACACTTACCAGATGTAGCTGATGGCGACCTTATCGGTGATCTAGCGGCACAGGCAGGGGCCAACAGGGTCGGACTATTACGCCTGCAACAATTTATCAGCAATATAGGGCTAGACATTTATAGGCAGGGCATGCAGCAGCTGAATAGCTATGCCGAACGGATCGCGGTCGACACCATTGCATCGTTAAAACCTGGTCTTTACCGCTTTGTGGACTATCTAGATGACGATGGATGTGGATCTAGCGATATCATTTTGAAGGTCTCTCTAACCATTGCTGCCGGGCGAGTGGAGGTAGATCTGTCAGAATCCGCAGACTCAGTCCGCGGTAACCTCAACTGTCCTGAATCGGTGGTGGCAGCAGCAGCGTATTATTGTTTCCGCTGCCTTATGCCGGATGAAACCCCCGCCTGTGAAGGACTTTTTCGCCATATCAATATAAAGACCCGGCTAGGATCCATCGTTAACGCTCAAAGACCTGCTGCTGTGGCCGCTGGGAATGTAGAAACCTCCACTCGAATCGTTGACTTGATTTTCGGGGCCCTGGCTCAGGCCGCACCGGAGCTGATCCCAGCAGCCAGTCAAGGAACGATGAATAATATTGCGATGGGCTACATCGATCATGCTGCGGGTACTCGTTGGGACTATTATGAAACTGTGGCTGGGGGGCTAGGCGGGGGTCCGACACAAGAGGGGCTGAGCAGTGTTCACAGTCATATGACGAATACCCTTAATACCCCAATTGAAAGTCTTGAGATGCATTATCCGTTGCGAGTACACCGCTATGCGGTCCGTTGGGGTAGTGGAGGTGTGGGCCACCATTCCGGTGGGGACGGGATCGTCCGCGAATATGAGTTTTTGCAAACTACGCAGCTTAGCCTCCTAAGCGAGCGCAGGATTTTTGCGCCATGGGGTTTGCAAGGAGGCAAGGACGGTGACCGGGGAGCCAACTTTCACAACGGCCAAATTTTACCTGGGAAATGTACTGTTGAGATGGCTGTCGGTGACCGGTTGACCATACAATCCCCCGGAGGTGGGGGTTGGGGTGGTGTGGTAGAAGACGAATGAGTGCTTCCAGCAGTAAAGTCACCGCAGCCTAGTGACGAGCATATAATGACAATTTGGCAATGTCCGTTGTAAAATTGCCGCCTCACTTTTTTTGAACTGATAAGTTGTTAGGGTCTATGCTATGAGCACAGAAAGCGCCATTGAAGATACTATTAAAGAGCAAATTGCGAACAACACTATTCTGTTGTACATGAAAGGGAATCCGGAACAACCGATGTGCGGATTTTCGGCTCAAGTCACGCAGGCATTGATGGCGTGCGGGAAGCGCTTTGCCTATGTAGATATTCTTAGTAATCCGGAAATTCGTACGACGCTTCCCAAGGTCTCAAACTGGCCGACTTTTCCCCAGCTATACGTCGATGGTGAGCTAATCGGCGGGTGCGATATTATAACTGAGATGTATGAGAAAGGTGAGTTACAGTCGTTGGTGGATGGAGCCAGCACCGAGATTGGGAAAGACAGCGAATAAAAAAGCGATGACACTAAAGTGTGGGGACGCTTCTAAGGTGTTGGCCACCCTCCTAGATCTCTCCATCGATTAACTATCCGGCAAAACAACTCCGCCGTCTTTTCTGCATCATAGCGTGCGGAGTGGGCCTCTTTGTCATTGAATTCTATACCGGCGGCTTCACAGGCTCTCGATAACACTGTCTGTCCGTAAGCCAGTCCGCTGAGGCTCGCCGTATCGAAGGAGGAGAAAGGGTGAAATGGATTGCGTTTTAAATTGTGGCGTTCACTGGCTGTGTTTACAAAGCCATGGTCGAAGTGGGCGTTGTGGCCAACCAAAATTGCACGTTTGCAGTCGCTTGCTTTCACGGCTTCACGAACTAGCTTGAACATGGTTTGAAAGACTTCTTTCTCGGATTTTGCAATGCGTAGTGGATGGTAGGGATCGATGCCAGTGAATTTCAGGGCGGCCTCCTCTATGTTTGTGCCTTCAAATGGGATTACTCGATGAAAATAAGTCTGGTCTGCAGATAGAAAACCTTTCTCGTCCATCGCGAGCATTACAGCTGCCACTTCCAAGATAGCATCGGTTTTGCTGTTAAAGCCTCCAGTTTCCACGTCTATTACTACGGGCAGATAAGTTCGGAACCGGCTGGCTAGTAGTGAATCGGGCCTTGTTTGGCCGCTGATAACGCTCATGGGTTTTTAACCGTAAACATGCTTAGGTGGTTTCTTCCAGCTGCCAGTTAATGGTGGCGCCGGCTCTTATCGGGACTACCGCGTCTTCTGCAAAAAGAAAATTTTCGGGCATCTGCCAGGGGTTGCGGTGAAGCTTAATAGATGCTTTGTTACGGGGTAATGCGTAAAAATCTGGGCCGTGGAAGCACGCAAACGACTCCAGTTTATCTAGCGCTCCTTGGTTGTCGAACACTTCTGCGTAGAGCTCAATAGCAGCCGGCGCAGAGTAAATACCAGCGCAGCCGCACTGAGCCTCCTTGTCGGATCTGAGGTGTGGGGCTGAGTCAGTTCCCAGAAAAAATTTTGGGCTACCACTAGTAGCCGCCTCAATAAGGGCTTGTTGATTATTGCTATTTTTTAGAATAGGCAGGCAATAAAAATGAGGCCTGGCCCCTCCAGAAAGAAGGTCGTTCCTGTTAAATAGAAGATGATGGGCCGTAATGGTGGCTGCCACATTTTCGGGTTGCTGGAGTACAAATTCGACAGCGTGACTGGTGCTAATGTGTTCCAGCACCAGTTTTAGCGTGGGATATCGATTAAGCAGTGGCGTCAGCACAGAATCGATGAACTGCTGCTCGCGGTCAAATATATCGATGCTACCGTTAGATACTTCGCCATGGATCAGTAGCGGCATACCAATATCTGCCAGGCGTTCCAGTACCGGGTAGGTGTTTTGTATATTCGTGACCCCGTTTTCCGAGTTGGTAGTTGCTCCGGCCGGATAGTACTTTATAGCTGCTATGGCCCCTGTTTTATGAGCGAGGT
>CAJWKT010000131.1 GCA_913041665.1 uncultured Gammaproteobacteria bacterium
GGTTATCAAAAAAAATAAAATCATGCAGCCTAAAAAAGGCATTCATATACTTCCCAGTTTGTTCACCACAGGGAATGTGTTCTGTGGTTTTTACTCAACGGTCGCAGTGTTGAATGAAGAATTTTATTTTGCCGCCTGGGCCATAGTTATAGGAATGATTTTTGATGGATTGGATGGTCGGATCGCAAGATTGACCAAAACCACCAGCGCATTTGGCGAACAATATGACTCGCTGGCCGACATCGACCCGAGGCCCCGTTGGGGAAGTGACTGAGGTATTAGGAAATCTGGATTCTCCAGGTGTAGATACCGAGTTGGTAATTAGAGAATTTCAGCTTCCCGACCATCATGTCTTAGTCGCGGTAGCTGAGGCTGAGAAATGGGGACAGAAAATAAGACCACGTGACCTCAAGGGACGGCACGATTTCAGATCTTGTCCGACCGTTACGATCGATGGTGAATATCTAAGCCATAACTTCTGGATCGGCTTAACCCAACGATTTTGATGCTTCATCTCCTCCCTAAAAGTTAAAAGCCCGCACTTGTTGCGGGCTTTTTTATGTTGAAACGGTGTACAAAAACTACAGATAATTAAGCCTCGGACCTCAGAGAAAACGGCGTGTCCCTCCGGGACGCTTTGACACACACCAACTCACCCCAAACTACCTATAAGTCTTACCGTTTTGGACCAGTTATTGCCCTGATTTTCCCGTTTTGACGGCAAATACCGGAATCTCCGTAAGCATCTACGAACATTCAGGTGCGCAGATCATATAAAATGTGTCAAAGATACATACACTTATACGGGTACACCTCTAAATGGGTGATACCCGTGGCCCCTAATACGAGTGACCAAATGGCCTAAACGTATGTGTGCCCACCTGGTCTTAGTGGCACACACGCCATGGGTAATGCATTTTTAGGATCTAGTCGTCAGTTTCTACCCTTACTTGCCACTCAACTTCTTCGTTTTGAGTTGCTCAAGGGCCATGGCTTCCGGAATTTGATAAAAGGCAAAACGGCCGCCGCCTTCTGATGCCGCACCAATAGCTCCACCGATCAACCCAGCCATTACATTGCTAGAGTCGTTAGCCACTAAGAAATAGTACGTCTTGCCATTTTCTACGGTGAACATTTTCCGGGCTTCACCAAAGTTTAGCGGAGCATCCTTGCGCAGGGGGTCGTCTGTACACCAAAAGCCGATCAACAGATCCCAATAGGCGGCGGCAAGCCCGAATTGGCTTATGGAACAAGTTGCCGCTACCATAATCAACACGTTGCCAGCAGGACGATCAACGTAGGCGAATCCATTATTATTTAAGCCCACCACTTTTATCCCGTTAAGATGAACTCTTGCAGTTAATTCATAGTTCACGAAACTTCCTTCGCGGAGAAAATATATTCGGGCATTATCTGATTTGAGTTGAGGAATCGTTGACTTGACTGAGGTATAGCTTGGTCCTGTCGCCGCGCACCCTGAGATAAACGATACGAGAATTGCAAAAAGGAAAAGCGATCTGATGAAATGGGTGCTTGTTGTCATCTTATCCTCCTGTAATTCATGAAATTTTGTTTTCATCTTACCACGATTAGGCTTTTGGCTTCAGAAGACTGCTTTTACCGTCCTGACCACATAATCCATCCCACGTTCCACCATTGTGTGTCACCCATTATCCCATGCCTTTGTATTTTCAGGTGAGGAAGTAGGTGATGGTAACGAGTACCACCCAAGCATCCCCATGGTATGTCTCAGGAATTGCTCTAGGCATACACATGGTATGCTCGTTACCATCATCTCACTCAGATACCGTGACTAATACACAAGGAATGGCAACGGCATAGCCATAGGTATGTTGCAAGGAATGCTCTGACGATGGAGTGAGGAATGCGTGGGTAATCCTTGGTGGAATGCTTGGAGGATGCATAGAGTATGCTCCTCACCACCAACGCCAGAGTCATACCCCCCCCTCTTAAGGCTCCTCCCTTTGCGTTTTCAGCGATGGCTCTGTGAGTCCTTAAATGACTCACTGGTGGGCGTTATGTGGCGAGGGGCCTTGGGTCAAGGGAGGTGCTAACGCGAATCCTGGGGCATCTGAGGAGTCTGTATGGTGGACTTGGTGACCCATGACACGGGTAATTGGCCCTGAGCTCGACGAGAGAGGTCATTTGCTCAAATACCCTCAATATCCATACTATATGTTGTGCTCTTCTTTAGTGCCGAGCCATATATATGGGGTGATATTTATAAGTCTTGGGATGAATTTGCTGCTACGAAATTGTTACGAAAACTGCTACGATTAGGGTGCTTTTGGTGCTCTGAATCACGCAGAAAACTGCGGAAAAGTGGCGTTTCAGAAGTGGGTTCGACTCCCGTAGGGGACACCAATCTTTTCAATGAGTTGGCTTTCATGTCGGGCAGCTATTTCCAATTATACGGCACAATATACGGCAAAGACGCCTATAAACACCCCCGTATAACCACGGACAGCTTAAGTGCCATTTAGGCTATTTCTGGAGAGTTGACGAAAAAGTCACCCCCATCCATGGCCTGGTTCCTGTGACCACCAGAGACTCGTGGTGTGGTTTGAGTGAGGTTGGGTGCCCGTGAAGGGAAGAGGCGCATCAGCGGCCATCCTGGACTCCTACAGACTCGGTTAGGGCCGCCCGCATAAGCTTCTGTGAATTTCCGGGAAAAAGGATATCACGTGATATCCTTTTTCGATGTCCCTCGGCCTGCTTCAGCCCTGCCCTGGCCTCCTCGTGGCACTCATCCACCCGCCAGGGAACAGCAAAACTAGGCAATGCTAGGCCCGCCCTAAGTCAACGATGGGGGTGGGGGTCTTCGAGAGATCGACTTCGGGGGCGGGGTACCCCCGGATCGCCTGAGTAGGCCTTAGATGGTCGCAAGGTAATTTTGGTTATTTCAAAAATAACCAAAGATAAATTTGATTTATTGATTGAGGGCGTTAGCGCCAAACATTTAGCCATGCTGCACCCCACACCTATAGAACCAGCAGAGGTTAGGAAACCGATAGGGTTGAGTATGTTTCAAGTATTAGAAGAAAGTTCGGGAAATTTCATTGCCCTCAAAGCGATGGGAAAAATCACCGCCAAGGACTACGACACCTTGGTACCCTATCTCGAAATGGCCATCGACCGGGAGGGTCCGCTGTGCCTTTTTTGCGATATGTCTGAATTCAGCGGCATGGAAATTGCTGCGATGTGGTGTGATTTGAAGTTCGGTATTGGTCACTCCCGGGACTTCCACCGCCTGGCCGTTGTCGGTGGACGCAAGTGGATGGAATGGTGTGTGAAGCTCACTGCCCCCCTATTCAAGGCCGAGATCATATGCTTCGGGCCCGGCCAGGCGGAGGAAGCTAGGACTTGGCTTTCAAACTAAAAAGCGAACCTCTTTCTACAATCAGAATGGCACGTCGCCTTTGATCGATGTCCTGAGCAACGTCCGTTCGTACTTGTCGTTGTCGAACTCCGTCGCCCGGTGCAAGGTGCAGCGGTTGTCATAAGCGATTAGATCGCCTTTCCGCCAGCGGTGCCGATAGACGAACCTTTCCTGGGTCGCGTGTTCCAGCAGGTCGTCCATAATCTTCTTGCCTTTCCGTTTCTCAATTCCCACCACATGGGAGATTACGTCCGCCCCGATGAACAAGGACTTGCGTCCGCTGACTGGGTGGGTCCGGACCACTGGATGAGCCACGTCGGGCGTTGACCGTTTCTGCTCTTCGGTGAGCGGTCGTTCCGGAAACCGCCGCCGCTGGTATCGGCGAAAACTGTGCACGGCAGCCATTCCTGCCAGTCGGTCCTTCATGTCCTCGGACAGCGCGCCGTACGCCGCGTAGCAATCGCAGAAGAGGGTATCCCCGCCGATGTCGGGAATGGCCTCGCCGTAGAGAATCGTGGCGAGGCTGGGAACTGCCATGAAGGAAAGGTCGGAATGCCACGCTTCCGCCCCGTTTCTGAAGTCGGCGTGGATGCCTTTTTCGTCCGTGTTTGACAGCCGCATGACCTGTGGAACGTCGGAGGCGAGATATTGAGAAAGAACGTGGATCAGGAGTTCGCCGAAATGACTGCTGAAATCGATAAGTTCGCGTTTGCTGAGCGTCTGATCACGAAACAGCAAGATCGAGTGATCGAGGAAGGCATCACTTATGGCCGCAAAATCCATCTCCGCTATCGCCTGCGAGAGGTCAACACCGCTGATCTCGCCGACAAACGTGTCGCTAATTCGGGCTATCCGCACGGTCTGTCTTCGTTTTGATGCGCGGGGATGATGAGGCGGGTCATTGGATTTCCTCATTCCTGCGGCGGTAGACGGAAATATATTTCCCCATTTTCCGTTTCATGAACATCATAACTGATGCCATCTTTATCAACCAACATTTGCCCAAGGGATGTTTGGCCGATCTCCTCTAGGAACCAATACTCAAGCATTACGACCTCATCCCGGTTGCTTAAGCTTGG
>CAJWKT010000132.1 GCA_913041665.1 uncultured Gammaproteobacteria bacterium
GCCTCCGGAAAGTGCCACGGCCAGCTGCCCAACCTCGGAAGAGAGGTAGCCAGTAACCAGTTCAGCGGCCGCGCGCGCCAGAGTGTCGGCGTCGGAGTGAACCGTGATATCCGCTGCCATCTGGGCCGTAGGACTTTTGTTATGCGGACACATCTGTGGCCTTCGTAGCGCTTATTGGTTTGAAACTCATTTGCTGGGCTGCATCTAAAACGTCGCGCGCAAGCTTCTCACGGTCTTCCATGCTGACCATCATCGTTGAGGTAACCACCTTTTTGACACCGCTAGGAACCGGCGTATCTGCATCCACTTTGTCAACCACCCAAGCATCGATCAAATCAGCATAGCGTTGCGCGACCGCTGCTGCACTCGAGCCGAAGCTGAGTTCCCGCATTAGCTTGTCGGCGGGTCCTCTGATCGCGCGACCGCCAATAATCGGAGATACACCAATCAGTGGCACAGAGCAGCCCTTCAATGCTTTACGAATGCCCGGCACCGCTAGAATGGGTTCGATGCTGATGAGGGGATTTGATGGACAAATCACCACTGCTTGCAGTTGTGGGTCGTTCAGCGCAGAGACGACCCCCGGAGCCGGCTCCGATTTTTCAGCACCGGCAAATGCGATTTCCCTTACTACCGGGTTACATCGCTGACGAACAAAGTAGTCCTGGAAATCAAGCCAGCCAGCTTCAGAGAGTAACTGTGTGCGTACCGGGTCATCGCTCATAGGCACGATGTGTGTAGAGATCCCCAGCCGCCGCCGAAAATGATCAGTGGCCACTGACAGTGGTTCACCGTGCTCAAGCCGCTGTGTCCGCTCTATGTGGGTGGCTAAATCCCTGTCGCCGATGCGAAACCAAGTCTCGCCGCCTAAGTCCTTGAGGGCCTCCATAAAGTTCCATGTCTCATCATGTCGGCCCCAGCCCCTGTCTGGATCCGCCAGCCCGGAAAGCGTGTAAAGGATCGTATCGATGTCTGGGCAAATGTGAAGTCCCAGGTGGCGAAAATCATCTCCGGTATTGCAAATAACCGTGAGCTTTCCATTATCAAGGACCCGGTGGAGGCCCAAGGCAAGTTTGGCGCCGCCGACCCCCCCGGAAAGGGCAACCACCGAACCCGGACGCACCGTCACAGTTCTGGCCCGCTCCATGGGTGGCCATATGCGGTTAGATCAATCAACTGGCCGGCACCTCTAACTGAAGGCAGCTCGTAGCTTAGGGAGTACGGATTTGGCATAGAGGTGGATGAAATGTTCCTGGTCCGGGCCCGGGGAATGGAAAATAAGATGGCGAAAACCAAGGTCGACGTACTTCCGAATTTTCTCAACATGCTCGTCAGGGTCCGTAGATACGATCCACCGTGCCGCTGCGCGCTCCACTGACAGACTTTCGGCGAGCCGCTCCATCTCCAAAGGGTTTTCAACCGACATTTTTTCTTCCGGGGATAGTGCGAGGGCGGCCCAGTGACGGGTGTCCTCCAACGCTCTTTTTTCATCGGTGTGGAAGGACACCTTTAACTCGATCGCAAGATCGATATCGTCAGGTTTGCGCCCGGCCGCTTCTAGACCCGCCACGACGCTAGGCAGCAGTTTCTCGCTATAGAGTTCCATTGGTTTTCCGCTGGTGCAGATGAAGCCATCGGCGATCCTGCCAGAGAATTTTGCAATCATAGGCCCGGCACCAGCAATGTAAATCGGTGGTGTCTCGTCGGGACGGTCATAGATAGTTGCATTCTCTGTCCTATAGAACTCACCCTCGAAACTCACTTGCTCCTCCGACCAGAGCTTACGGATTAACCTGACGGCCTCACGTAGCCGTGCGAATCGTTCCTTAATCTCCGGCCATTTGATGCCAGTGGCCGGGACCTCGTTCAACGATTCTCCCGTTCCAATGCCCAGAATGATGCGGCCCGGGAACATTGTCCCCAGCGTGCCGAAGCATTGAGCGACGATGGAGGGATGATATCTAAAGGTCGGCGTGAGGACACTTGTACCAAGCATGATCCGAGAAGTTTGTGCACCGGCTGCCCCCAGCCAGGCCAGCGCAAAGGGTGCGTGACCGCCGTGGTGGCGCCACGGTTGAAAGTGATCGCTCACGAAGGCCGAATCGAAACCCTTTTTTTCAGCCAAGAGGGTATAAGCGAGAAGTTCATTGGGCCCGAACTGCTCTGCGGAAGCCTTATATCCAAGTTTTAGCATGTTACGTTCTCAATGCGCTGCGTGGGCGGTACTCACTGGCATGCCGATATTGGGCAGGGAGCAACGGCTCTGCTTTATGTGCCATCGACAAACGCTCCTGGTCGGGACTCTTGTACAGAGTCGTTCGTTGCTGAGCAAACCGCCCTAGACGGTTGGCCAGAGCATGCATTTTAGCGGGCCCAAGCTCTTGGCCGTGACTGGCCCCAGCGGCCCGCGAGATAGATTCATTCATCAATGTACCGCCGAGATCATTTGCCCCTGCAGCCAAACAGTCAGCTGCACCGGCCTCCCCCATTTTCACCCACGAAGTTTGGATGCTTGTCACAAACGGATTGAGTACCAGTCGTGCGACGGCGTGCATGAGCAGCACTTCTCGGTAGGTAGGTCCTTTCCGGGCCCGCCCCCTCAGATACATCGGGGCCTCCATATGCACAAAGGGCAGAGGCACGAATTCAGTCAGCCCGCCCGTGTCCTGCTGTAAGTTCCGTATTAGCAAGAGATGCCTCGCCCAAGATCTTGGCGTCTCCAAATGGCCAAACATGATGGTTGAGGTCGTAGGAATACCCAACTCGTGGGCAGCGCGAACCACATCAATCCACTCAGCTGTTGACAGTTTGTCAGGGCAAATGATCCGGCGTACATCATCGTCCAGTATCTCAGCTGCGGTACCAGGCAGGCTACCGAGCCCAGCCTCGCGCAGTTGCTGCAAGAATACCGAAATACTCAAGTCGAGCGTTTCGGCTCCGTGGCTAATCTCCAATGGCGAGAAGGCATGAACGTGCATATCCGGCACCGCCTCTTTAACGGCCCGGCAGATAGTCAAATATGTATCGCCGGTAAATGCCGGATGAATACCGCCCTGCAGGCAGACCTCTGTGGCACCCCGACTCCACGCCTCCTCCGTGCGCCGGCTGATCTCGTCAACATCCAAGACGTAGGGCATACCTCGCAGGTCTTCAGATGCTTTCCCTTTCGAGAATGCACAGAACTGACATTTGTATTTGCAGACATTTGTGTAGTTGATGTTTCTATTGACCACGAAGGTAATGGCATCACCGCAGGTCTCACGGCGCAGATCATCAGCACTTTGACAAACGAGCCTGAAGTCCACGCCCCGGACGCTGAAAAGGGCTGTAACTTCACTTTCATCCAAGCACTCGCCACTCCTGGCCCTAAGCAGTAACTCTCCCAGTTTACCGTGCTGACTTCGATTCCGTGTTCTGTTCTTGATCGAGAACGGGGCCGGCAGTGCTGCGCCCGGTGACCATTCATCGCTTCGAGCGAATCCGTCGCTATCAGAGCAATGTTGCACACGGGTGAGTAATTTGGAGTCAACCCAGTGCTCACTGCGCTGAACAAACTCTGGGTAAATAGTCAGGCGCTGGACCAAAGTTTTCCCGGCCGTGGCAGCCATTTTCTCTAATTTTTTAATCTGCGGCCAAGGTGATTCCGGGTTGACATGGTCCGGGGTGACCGGGGATATGCCGCCCCAATCATTAATTCCGGCCTCTATCAACTCCAGTAGAATCGAGGGGTTCAGATTTGGGGGTACCTGGATATTCATGTCCGGTCCAAACAGGTGTCGAGACATCGCTACTGTCCATAGCAACTCCTTGCTGTCCGGGGGCTGAAATTTGGACATGATCGTGCCTGGTTTTGGTATGAAATTTTGGACGATGACTTCCTGTATATGTCCGTAACGCTCGTGCAGGGCCCGGAGCGCCAACAGGCTATCGATGCGTTCCTCTCGAGTCTCGCCAATGCCAATAAGAATGCCAGAGGTGAGCGGTACACGTGCTTTACCAGCACTCGCAATAGAGGCTAGTCGAATCTGTGGATCCTTGTCCGGGGAGCCGTAATGAGGCCCACCGGGCTCACATAAACGCGAGGAGGAGGATTCGAGCATCAGCCCCATAGACGGCGATACAGAGCGCAGGCTTTGATAGTTATCTAAGGTCAGTACACCGGGATTTAGGTGCGGAAGTAAGTCAGTCTCTTGTAGCACCAGCTCGGCCGCATGAGCCAGATATTCCAGGGTTGACCCAAAGCCAAGATCATTCAATGCTTCCCGCGCCGCACGGTATCGGAGCTCCGGCTTGTCCCCCAGAGTGAAGAGCGCTTCTCGACAGCCTTTCGCCTGCGCGGCCCGGGCAATACTGACGATCTGTTCCGGCGAGAGATACGCATTTCCGATACTCCGGGGCGTCTTTGCGAAAGTACAATAATGGCAGACATCCCGGCACAGGACTGTCAGCGGTACGAACACTTTTGGCGAAT
>CAJWKT010000133.1 GCA_913041665.1 uncultured Gammaproteobacteria bacterium
CTTGGTCATCGAAGACGGTGATACGCTGACGCTCGGGGAGTTAACGATTCATTTTGAGCATACCCCAGGACACACTCCTGGCACGATCTCTATGAGATTTCCGGTATTTGATAATGGGCGGCGACATGAGGCCCATTTTCATGGTGGTTCGGCGCTCCGATCAGATGACCCTGAGGTGGCTAGAAGGTTTCTGGCCGACTTTGAGCGTATAAAGGAGATTCCGGGCATTGAGGTTCAGATCAGTAACCACGCCCGTATTCATGCTCAGGGAGTTGACAATATATTTGAACGGGCTGAGCGGCTTGCGGCACGTCAATCGGGAGACCCTCATCCGTGGGTTGCACCCGATGAGTTTGAGGCTTGGTTAGACGAAAAAATTCTTGCGACACACGACTGGTTGCAGCAAGCGCGTTAAGTTTGGGACTAAGCACGAGACGCGTGTGCGAATAGCCGTTGCTTTCTGTATCTGGCTTATCCCTTTAGTAGCCAGTCTTAGCCAAGAGCCAGCTGAGATCCCCTCTCACGCTGATTTGGCATTTGAGCAGAAGGATTGGAGTCTGGCCATTCGCAACTATCAGGCTGTTTTGGAAAGCGACTCTCTCAATGGGCATGCGTGGCTGCGAATAGCCCAAGCTCAGCGAGCCCTAGGATTATATGTACAGGCGCTTAAAACACTCGAAAGTGCGTTTATCGTAGGCGCTCGAGAAGCAATGATCGAATTTGAACGGGCCCGAAATTTCGCTAATCTGGGCCGTACCGAGGATTCACTAGTGGCATTGAGTAGAGCGAATGAAAGTGGATTAAGGGCGCTATCTTCCTTGGAGGGTGCGGAAGAATTTAAAGCAGTACGTCTTCGGGGTGAATTTCAGGAAATTTACAGCGCTATACGAAGACGCGTCTTTCCTTGCGAAGGGATTGCTGGGTCTGAAGATCTCAATTTTTGGGTGGGGGACTGGGAGGTCCGATTAGCCGATGGTAGCTTGGCAGGGCGCAGTCAGGTTACACGGCAAGATGGTGGATGTGCTGTCTTGGAGCAATGGAGAGGCTCAGGCGGTTCTACGGGAACAAGTATTAATTATTTTATCCCCAGTTTAGGGCAGTGGCGCCAAGTATGGGTAGGCTCTAATGGTACCCTGATTGATATGATCGGTGGTTCCACTGAAAATGGAATGCACATGGAAGGCACCATCGAATATGTACGTCCTGAGCAAGTACTAGCATTCCGCAGCAGCTGGATGAAATACCCTGATGGAGTTATACGGCAGTTATTGGAAGAATTCGATGTTGCTAGTGGTGGTTGGCAGGCATGGTTTGACGGTTATTACCGCCAGCAGATACAGCCGTAAGGTAGAATGGTAGCCGATGGCTAATCTATTTCAGCGTGCAAGGTTTTCTAGAAACCCACTGATTCAACTTTTTACTGTGATTGCGTCTGCTCTATTAGCTATCGGGGCAATTTTACTGGGTGCCGTGATGTTGTCTTTGCTTCTGGGGGTGGTTGTGGTGATTGGTTTTTGTTTTTATTTGCGCTTATGGTGGTTACGTAAGCAATGGACGAAAAAAACTTACCACAGTAATTCACGCGAAGAAGGATTTGTTGAGGGTGAGTATCAAGTTCTTCAGGAGCGTAGCTCTCAAGATCACCAGTAAAGAGAGTCTATGAGGTTGTAGTGGCATTTTTTAAAAAAAAATCGAGTCGCCGAAAAAGATCTGGACAAATTCCAGGACGGAGGCGGTCGCGGCTAATCCCTATTTCTGGATTTTTAGTGGTTTGCCTTGGTCTTGCTTGGTTTTTTGAATCTCAGGCAACTACCACTTTAGTTTTTGTTCGTCACGCTGACACTGATATGGCAATGTCAGCGAACAGTGACCCCCCCCTTAATGCGCTTGGCCGGCAGCGAGCTGAATTATTAGCAGATTTTCTTCAGGATATCGATGTCGTGGCTAGTGTAGATGCAATTTATGCCAGCGGATTGCGTCGAACCCAGCAAACTGCCGCACCTCTGTCAAAAAGGCTTGGGATTGAGGTCAATATAGCGGATCACTATCAGGTAGGGGCTTTTATAACCGACACTCTTAAAGCACATAAGGGTGATATTGTTTTAGTAGTAAGTCACAGTGACATTATTGCGTCGCTGGTGGAAGAGTTGCACGGTAGTAAGAATATTCCGCAGATTGAACAAAACGAATACCACAACATCTATATTGTCACTATTCCCTGGTTTGGGAAGGTAAAAACTTTGCGGTTACATTATGGTGTTACTGTGCCTACGGGTTTAGGTCCGCGGCTCAGTGATTATTTTTAATAACCTTTTTAGAGCTTACAAATGGATTGGTCCTAAGTGCTCCATCCTGCGTTAGGGCAGGGTAAGGTTGATCCCGCATTCGGCAGCGTTCCGCGATTTGTGGATACGCCCACTCGAACAAAGTATTGTTAAATTCTTCACAACTGAGCCGAGACTGGTCATATAAGCCTTGGGTTTCTCTTTGGTGACGGGCCTCGAAAAGAATAAGCGCGGCTGCTACGGATACGTTAAGGGATGCCACAAAGCCATTGGTAGGGATAGCGATTACATCGTCAACTTTTTTTGTAATATTGGGCGTAAGCCCTTCAAGTTCTGAACCAAAGATAATGGCCACTTTCTGGGTGTAGTCTATGTCCCGGTAATCTTTAGCGCTATCCTCAGGATGTGCAGCTACCAACCGCCAGCCTTGACTCTTTAGTATTGAAGTAGCCTCTTCTGATGAGGTGTGCACTACAACATCTACCCAACGTTGACTTCCGCCGGATATCATGTGATGACGACGGAGATCTCCTCCCGAGGAAACGGCGTGAACGCGATGAATGCCAACAGCATCACAGGTTCGTAGTATGGCGGAAATGTTATGAGATTTATGAACGCTATCAGTCAGTACAGTAAGGTCAGGTTGCCGCCGACCAAGTACAGTTTTAATCTTTAAAAAACGTTCTGGTGTCATTAAAATCCCTCAATCAAGATTATTTCATGAGGTAAGAGAAGTTGTTTCAAAAAGAGTTCTTCACAGAAACTCATGGGCGTGGAACCTATGAAATTACGCACCAGGTGGCAGAGGTAACCAAGGAAGCTCAGGTTAAAACTGGGCTGTGCCATATTTTTATTTGTCATACCAGTGCCTCATTGATTTTGTGCGAAAATGCCGATCCGGCGGTTCAGGTTGACCTAGAGACATTTATTACCAGCCTAGTGCTAGATGGGGATCCCAAGTATCTTCATACGTCCGAGGGCTCCGATGATATGGCTGCACATATTCGGACCGTGTTAACGCACTCTGATCTTACTATACCGTTACGGAAAGGACAGTTGTTACTCGGCGCGTGGCAGGGGATTTATTTGTGGGAGCACCGCAAACAACCACACCGCAGGCGCATGGTCGTTACTATTCGTGATTAGAAAAGTTTTTGTTTATATGTCTGGCTATCGCCTCGCGAAAAAAATTGCCGTGACGGCTTAGCCTGAAGTCAGCGCATAAAGTATCCAGAATCTTTCGGTTAGGATCGATGAGAAAGGTTGCCCGTCTTACACCAATTCCTAATGGGCCGTCCACGCCGAATAGTTGAATTACATGCTTCTTGGTGTCAGCAAGAAGCACATGTTTCAGGGAATATTTGCTTTTAAAGCGCTGATGAGATTGCCCGTTATTGGGGCTTATGCCAACGGTTGTAATGCCAACTGCCTCAAATTCGGAATAGAAGTCGCGCACCATACAGGCTTCCTTTGTACAACCGGGGGTAAAATCACTCGGATAAAAATATAGAATTAAGGGTCCCTTGGACAGCAACGCGGAAAGAGAGATTTCTAATCCGGTTTCGTCTGGCAGACTGAATTCTGGTGCT
Source organism: uncultured Gammaproteobacteria bacterium (assembly GCA_913041665.1). Lineage (GTDB taxonomy): Bacteria > Pseudomonadota > Gammaproteobacteria > Steroidobacterales > Rariloculaceae > CAJWKT01. Next base: position 3,875 of record CAJWKT010000133.1, read on the forward strand.
TTGTCACCTGTTTTTAGCAAGCTTTGATTTTTCCTATTTTAAGCGCTGTCTATCCAGATTAGTCCATCATACTGTAGGTGATTACGGTACCCAATACCAAGCGGTGCATTGGAGAGGTGGGGTGTTAGAATTCCACGTTTATTTGAGCTGTTGATAAAAGAAGGAGTAACTGTGGTTACGAGAACCGGTCGTCATTTTCTGCAAATTCCAGGCCCCAGCAACGTTCCGGACAGGGTATTGCGGGCTATTGATCGGCCGACTATTGATCACCGTGGACCAGAATTCACAGAGTTATTTCGGAAGGTTTACAAAAAAAATACAACAAATATTGTTTTTGTTTATCTTGATAAAATCGTTTAACGTATTTTGCACATCTCCATAAAAAATTTTACTATTAATTTTTTTTTCCAACGCAACTTTATCAATCTTGTATAAACCTTCTCTCCATAAAAATGGCAAATCTTCATCTGCTTCAATTTTAGG
>CAJWKT010000134.1 GCA_913041665.1 uncultured Gammaproteobacteria bacterium
TTTGAGGGAGATTAGGAATGATTTGTTCTCGTAAATGTCACGCCCTTGGAATGGAGCACAGATTCAAAGACGGGGAAGACTCGATAATAGTTGGGTATTTATATATTGTGAGTTTGTTCTATATAATTAGCGGCAAAAGCACGAAAAAATTTAGATGGATAACTGATTGGCTTTATAAGGGGTTTTTGTCTGGGAGCTCTTGGAGCCTATACAGTCTATCCAGTTCCCCTCTTATTGTCAACTCCTTTTACCCACACATATTTCTATCCGTATGCAAACAGCCGTCCTAGCCCAATGAGCGAAACTTCAGACTCTCCCAAAATACAGACCAAACCTGGGTTGACGGGGAAAATCCAACCGCCGCCGCATCAGAGATTCCAGCAAATCCTATGACTTGGGTTTTTATTTACCATCTATTTTCGTTTTTTATTCACTATATGGGCCCTTATATTAACTGAAGCCGTGTCGAACAGGAGGGAAACTGCCACACTGTGACCGCGTTGTGGGTTCATAAGCTCACAGGGCATGATGGACCCGGTTACCGGAAAATCATATAATTGTTAAATCCACTTACGGAAAACGAGTATGCTAAAAAGTACTTCATCATTCCGCATATCTTCGCAAGAGTTTGAACCGGCTTATATGGAATTGTTCCAATCCGGAGAGTTGTTTCGCCGATCGAGGCAGGCTCTGCGCCATTTGGAAAACTGCAAGGTCTGCCCGAGGGATTGCGAAGTCAACCGTCTTGAAAACGAAAAAGCCGTGTGCAAGACAGGCCGGTATGCCGCCGTTGGCAGTTACGGTCCGCATTTCGGGGAAGAAGACTGCCTGCGCGGTACAAGAGGGAGCGGTACCATCTTCTTTTCCCTATGCAACCTTAAATGCGTGTTCTGCCAGAACTATGATATCAGCCAGGACGGAGAGGGCATTGAAGTGAGCCCAGAAGACCTGGCGGCAATGATGCTCGCTATACAACAGCGCGGTTGCCACAATATCAACTTCGTCACTCCGGAACATGTGGTCCCGCAAATCCTTGAATCACTGCCCCTGGCCGTACAAATGGGATTGCGCCTGCCTCTTGTTTACAATACGGGGGCGTATGATTCCCTAGACAGCCTGCGATTGATGGATGGTATTGTCGATATTTATATGCCGGATTTCAAATACTGGGATAATGATCGATCACAAAAATACTTGAAAGCAAAAGATTACCCTGAAACCGCCCGGACAGTTATCCGGGAAATGCACCGCCAGGTTGGAGACCTGGTGCTGGATGAAAACGGCCTGGCCAAACGTGGTGTTCTGGTCAGACATCTGGTAATGCCGGATAATGTGGAAGATACCGAAAACATCATGGCCTATCTGGCCGAAGAAATCTCTAGGGATACCTACATCAACATTATGGACCAATATTTTCCCGCAGGCAAAGTGAGCGAAAAAAAATACGGTGAAATCAACCGCCGCATCACCCAGAGCGAGAAAGATGCTGCGGAAAACATCGCCCTGCAAAAGGGCTTGCACCGATTCGACCAGCGCATAGCTTAAAAGCTATTTTTTATCCATTCGTGAGGAAACAATCAACAGCCGCGAAAAAGCCACCATCACCAGATCCTCCACGATAGTCCAGCCGTCCAACGGCCGGGCGAAAAATACACCGAAACATCCACAATTGGGAATATCGAGTCCTCTCAAAAACGTCACTGCGGTCCAAAGCGTAAACACCACGTGCAACCCCAACGAAGCCAGTGCCGCCCAGAATACCAAGCGTCCGCTGAATAGCCAAAACGATATAATCAACTCCGTAGCTGTCATGCCCAAGGCGACAGGATAGAGCATCCAGTCTGCTAACGCCTGATAGGTAATCAGGACTTCGACGAAACCCGGAATATCCAATGCCTTACCCAGCCCCGTGGTCAACAGAACGACCGCAATAAACAACCGTAGACCGCGGCCGAAGGTTTTATTGGCGATTAAGCGTCCAATCATAAGGCAAAAATTCGATATCGTAATTTTTGGGAACCAACGTTTTGCGGTACCTGTTGATATAAATGATTAATGTGGGGGATCGTTTTCGGTTCAGAAAATCCTTCGTATAAAAATCGAAAATTTCTGACAGGAAGACTACTTTTTTCTTTTTCTGGACCTGAACATTGCGTGATTGGTTTAAAAATTCACGAGTAACGCGTTCTAATTGCTGGTCCAATTGATCACCCTGAAAGGGGACACGGGGCAAGCGAGGACAACCCACCACCATACAGTTCAAAGCAAAGTGAACCCTCGGGTCGCCCAGTGGGCGGATGACTTCATTCTCGTAATCCAGTAAAGATATCCAATCTCCCCCAACGGCGTACCGAGTGTATTTAAAAAAATTTGCGCGGGCCAACAGACTTTCAAATCCACCTTCAACACCAAGCTTCACCACCCCGTACATGGCCAAGGCGTTATAGGAATTCAGGTAATACGCCAACCGACTATTCTGGTCCGGAAACAAGTCAGGACGGTTATGCGGTGCAGTGTGTCCGATGTACGCCACATAAGCACGCAGGCGACTGGGGTTTTGGGCCAATCCTGCAAAATCGATTCGACCTTGAGCATCCACCGCTTGCTCCAGGATAACGGCCCATAAGCGGTCCGCTTGTTCCGGTGCCCAATCCTCTTGGGTCCCCGGAGAACCAATGGGTATTTTTATATTCTTTGTGCATCCCTGAAGGGCTCCCAAAGTCATTAGGGAGAGCAAAATAATGCTAAAACGGAAGAATAGATATCGAGGTATTGCAGTAAGAATCAAGCGACCGAGTCCTTAATCAAAGTTTTATTGGAAGAAAGCGGATAAAAAGTTTCTGGGCCGCTATCGGTTTCGATTTCCAGAGGACGCAAAATATGTTCATCCCTTTTAGCATTGTGCGCACACATCGACATCGGTCCGTCGGGTGTCATTACCATAAAGGCGCAAGCATCGACTCGCTCCTGGTCTAAATGGTCTGCGTGCATAAAGTTTTTCACCATTAAAGTGATAGGCCGAACCTTTCCTCTAGCGGCCCAAAAATCACCTCGAATAAACCACAGCCGGGTCAGAACATATCCCAGGGCCTTCAATAGCCAACGGGGTTTTAGTAGCATGACTTTAAAATAAGACCAGGCGATAGCCGGAGTGCTTTGACGCCGATCATGCATCACATCACTGAATTCGCGAAGAAAACCAGCAAATAAATTCGGATCATCAATGAGACCAAATGCTTTTCCATTAACGGCCAGAGCGGGCAAAAAACTTTGGCATTTAGGATGTCCAACCAGGATAACATCCCAAGGTAATTCAGAACCCGCACCCAGGCTGATCAAATTCCTTGCTGATTCCAAACTAATACAATCAGGCCGACCCCGCACTTCCCCACGCCCGGTATCCGCCTGAAGTTGAAACGACGCCAAACCCACCACATCGGATTGATCGATAAAAAACCGAACGAGGTCTGAGAGTGCATGATAATTATCTGTGAAGATAGTTGTGTTGAACATAACCATCAAGGGTAGGCCTCGGGCTCGTTCAATATATTCGAGGCGAATGGTATTCAATTCTCTTTCTGTCACGTACCCTTTGCGTTTCTGGGTTAAGTCCACATGGAATGCCACATCACTCAGCCCGTTTTCGCAAAGCTCGATAAGTAAATCGCGAGGGCAAAGTATTCCATTGGTGAGTAGCGATGGATTCAATCCCAGGTTTCGTGCATACCGGACAATCTGAACCAACTCCGAGCGATCCCGCATAGTCGGGTCGCCTCCGCTGATTTGAACGTTCGTCCCGATGCCAAAGTTCCGGCGTACCCCTTCCAACCGTTTAAAAATTTCGGTTAAGGGGAGATCGCTGACTTGATTGGAATTCTCGGACAGATAGCACAAAGAGCAGTCCAAATTGCATCGTTGACTGATCTCGACGGAAACACACCCAATCGAATTTCGCGAACCAATAAATTGATTAGGTTGATTAAACTTACCAAGTCGCCTTCGGGTTGCCGTCAGTGCTTTTTCTCGCTCCTTTTTTTCGGGTTGGCTTACCTTTGGAGCAAGTCCCGGATGTACGTTCTTGAATACCTTTTCCCTGGTAATTTTTATATTTTTCATGAAGAATTATCATTTAGGGTTACCTTTTTGAAATACTTTAGGTGAGTATCGGACAAAGGAATTTCCTTACACAAGAATATTATAAATTTAAACCAACCTTGGTTTTTGGCTCAGCTAAAAATACCATTGATTTATAGGATTACTACCCCCTCCAGACCTCTTATGAGTAAAATACGGGGCTGGTTAATGAATGAGAAAGGTCAAATTGGAAATCCCGACCAATATTA
>CAJWKT010000135.1 GCA_913041665.1 uncultured Gammaproteobacteria bacterium
TATCCAGTGATGCCCCTTTGCAAAAACTAATGGAATACACAATTAGAGACCGAGGGCGTGAGATTGGCTCGTTCAGCTTAGAGCAGATCGAGGCGAAGCTGGACGATCATCAAATCGGTATGATGGCGGAGGTGTACGATGGGGGGCAGTGGATCACCGTTGCCGAGTTGATCGAGAATCTGGAGGAAGAGCAACGCGGGGAGCGAGAGCAGCTTGTCCTTCAGCAAGAAGCAGCGGCCAAGCGGCAAGAAGAAGCCCGACTTAAGGCGGAAGAAGCACAGAGGAGGGATCAGGCAAAACTCGAGATGGAGGCGGAGCGCACCCGTCAAATGGAAATCAAGATGCAGAGGGAAGAACTGCGGCAAGCGGCCTATAACAGGGCTGATCCCCCAAGCTTTTCCGGGGGTTCTGCTACAGGGAATTTGTGGCCCCACCGAGGCGCTCTGATTCTTACGCTGGGTATTCTTGGTTTCGTTTTGTGTGGTGTATTTACGGCAATACCAGCCTGGGTGATGGGCAGTGGTGACCTAAAAAAGATGGAGGCAGGAATTATGGATCCCGCCGGGGCAGGGACCACCAAAGCCGGGATGTGGTGCGGCATTATCATGTGTGTTATCGTCGTAGTCTTTTTCGTACTAGCTTTTATGGGGGCCTTATAATAATTGTTACAAATTAAGGCAGTAATTTCACAACCAACACTTTAGGCAACCATGCTCACTAACAACAACTGGATTATATTCAACGGCCAGACGGGGGATATTTCCCCGGTGGAGAAGTTCCCGTTCGAGATCGGCAGCGGGAGCGGCGCGGATCTCAAGCTGCAGGATGCGGATTTGCTCGCCGTCCACTGCTCCATCAAGAACGGTGTCACCGATGGCATGACTTTGCGATGCGCTGCGGGAGTTCCCGGCATCATCGTCAACGCCAAGGCTGTTCAGGGTGAAGCTCTGGCACCGGACAAGGATTATCTCATCATGCTGGGCAAAACGACCTTGGCGATTCGGGGTGGCACTGGGCTGGAAGATTGGCTCTCTGCGCTCAACCCAGACCGGTGGAATGTGTATAACCTTACCACGGGACAATCCAGCGGCCCGTTCTCAGTCCCGGCCATTATCGAGGGTGCCCGGAAGAATACTCACAGTCTCGACTCACTGGTGCACCTTGAGGGAATGGAAACTGGATTGAGGGTTCAGCAATTGCTAGAGGGGATGAAGATTTCAATGGAGCAGGTACCCTCTCCTCCACCGGAGAGTTCCGGTGGGGTGATTCCCGAGCACAGGGAGATAGCTCCCGACAAGGGTGAACTCACCTGCCCGGTCTGCTGGCTTCAGTTTGACCCCGAGGACATCATGCACGTGGCCACTCATCCGGAGTTGCTAGGCGATCCGGTGCTGGGTGAGGATGCCTTCAACCGGTTTCATGCCCGCCGATTTGACGAGCGCAATCGAGCGCTCGACCCCAAGGGTTCGCCCTGCAGTGAGATCGCCTGCCCCCATTGCCGACGTGAGTTGCCGTTTGATATTATCACCTGCCCGTCCCGGATCATATCCATCGTTGGCAATGCTCAAGCGGGTAAAACTTATTATCTGGCTGTACTCACCAAGTTGCTGCCGGAATACATGTTCCGACACATGAACGTGGTTTTTCAGGATGCCAATCCGACCGGAAACGCCCGGTTGAATGCCTTGCGCAATAAGTTGTTCGGTGCCAGTGAACCGAAGGCTGCTTTTCTCGCCAAGACAGAACTCGAGGATGACATGTATGCGCGTTGTCAACGATATGATAACACGGTCTATATGCCGCTGCCGTTTATGTACAACCTGTCCAAGGATGGGTGTTCGGATCGTCCCACAATTGTTTTTTATGACAACGCGGGAGAGCACTTTCAGCCTGGGATAGATATCAACTTGCAGCCGGGCGCCCAGCATGTTTCTCATGCTGCAGGCATCCTGTTTATGTTTGACCCGTTCCATTCTCCTGAGTTCCGCGAGTTGATGAGAGACCAAGGCGACCCGCAGCTTGGAAACCCGGTCATCGACCAGCATGATGTGATTCTTTCCGAAATGAAGGTTCGCGTGCAAAAACTTCGCAACCTGCCTGGGAACGAGAAAGTGGACACCCCGATGGCGATCATCCTCGCCAAGGCCGACGGGTGGCTCCACGCCCTGCCCACTCCGCTCCGCACAGACCTGAATGCCGACGGACGGTTTAACCATTTGGCCATGGATGAAAACTCGGCCATGCTGCGCCAATTCCTGATGGAGAAAGCACCCAAGGTGGTGGCCAACAGCGAGTCTTTCAGTTCCAACGTGAAATACTTCGCCGTCAGTTCGTTCGGCCATGTCCCTGTTGCTGTTCAAACGGGTGACGGTTTTTCCCAGGCACCGGATCCTACCAGGCTGGACCCATTTATGGCCGAAGCCCCGGTGCTCTGGATACTCTCTCAAACCACGCCAGAGTTGGTTCCCACCCAAACCTGACATCGTACCCAACTGCCATGCCTCACCAACTCATCTACACCAGTGCACCCCGGGGTCTGCAGGCCGGGCGGAGCGGCTATTGCACTGTGGCCCGCAGCCGCGACTTGCGTGAGAGACTCATTCTGCCGATTGAGCAGTACAGTAATTACACCCACCTGGTTTTGCCCGGGCAGGAAGCAACAGTTCGCAACCCAACCATCCACCTTTATCGCAAGCACGTTATTAGCGGAAAAGAATACCGCATCCTAAGCCGGATCGTGGATGCCGGTGCCGATCACACTGGCCGTTCAAATTTTGTCGCTCATCACCTCATTTTCGAGGACGGCTGGCGGGGGCTCCCGTCCCCAGCCGTCATTTTGCGGTATTGGCCCGGATGGAAAGACCGCTGGGATGGCGATCCCACCTATATCGACGAGATTTCTCCCGACGAACTCAGGACTCTTGGCCAGGTGGAGGGCATTCCGGCCGCTGCAAACGACACGTATTTGGAAAAAGGATGGGACACACCTTTCACAACCTACCTTCAGGACGGGGATTCGCAGGCAGACTTCGAGTGGATGGGCACCCGGGACGACCCCGATCCGGGCAAAAAAATCGCTGAACTATTCGGTTCCGGCCCGGAGGAACAGTCGAAAACACTCGAGAAGATGCCGGGGCTCATCTCAGCACCGGACGGCGACGAGACCCGGCTTCTGGACATCTTCGCCTATGCGTTGGGCCGACGAAGCCAAGCAGTCGAACAGGAGGCGCTTGGCCAAGCGAGGGAGTCACTAGATAACGAACTTCGGGCAATTGAACAATTGGCCCAGCGAATAGCAGCAACCGTCGTCGAGACGCAGGGGAAAGTGGATGCTTACAGGCAGGAGTACGAGACGCGCTGTGAGACCGGTGATCCTTCCCGTTTATATCAAAACTGTCTGGCTGATTACATAAAACCTGCGGAGCAAAGAACTGAGTCTGCTAAGGCCAAGGGCCAGGACACAGCCAGAAAAGCACAGGCTGAACACCAAGCTGCGAAAAGCCAACTTGAGTCCGGTCAATCTCCCGCGACCGGCATCAACCCCAGTTACCAAAACGACCTCCGTGAGATCGCAAACGGGCTCGCCCAGACAAACCATGAACTGACCCAGGGCATTCAAGTTTTTAAGGACGGACTCAATGAGCACAACAGAGCAGAGCAATTACGACTGGAAAAGGAGCGCGAAGAACGTCTCAAAGAGCAGAAGATTCGACTTGCCCATAGAGGAACCCCCGTGGGAACAGAGGCGGATTTTGCGGGTGCTTACCGTGGAGGGAGCAGTGCAAAATCGAAACGGGGGGTGGTAACTGTCGTGATTTATACGGTTGTTGCCCTCATTATTGCAGTATGTATATTGATCATGTTGCCTAAGCGCAAGCCGGTGTCTGATAATCCGATTGCATATATAACAGAAGATAAAATATATGATAAAGTTGCGGAACTCGAAATTAGATGGCGATCTTACCAAACCTCAGATGGATTTTATTGGTACTATGATACGAAATTTACTTTTGTAAGTAAAGATTTCAATTGGGAAAAAAAGTCTGAAGTCGAGAAAGTCCGAAAGATTATGGATGAATACAAGAGAGACGAGAGCCTAACAATGCTTTGGAAGAAAGATAATAAATACTATGTTTTAATGGGAGATCCTGATAATGGACCAAAAGAATTAGAAATAGTACTTAATAAGGCCAAAGCCATAGAATATTTCACTGATCTGAGGGGTTATCATCAAACACCAGCCCATACATTTGCTTATACAGACACTATCAAAGAAACATATGGAGACATAGGAGTGCTCTACCGAGCAGAGGAAGACGGCAAACACGCAACCAGTACAG
>CAJWKT010000136.1 GCA_913041665.1 uncultured Gammaproteobacteria bacterium
GACTGTCAGCTTGTTTGCCCATGGAATAAATTTGCCCAATCAAGCCCCGAGCATGACTTTAAACCTCGCCATAAATTTGATAGCTCTTCCCTGATTAGTCTTTTTAGCTGGACAGAAACGCAATGGTCAAAGCGCACTGAAGGCAGTGCAATTCGTCGGGCAGGGTACGAGGGCTGGCTTAGAAATATTGCGGTGGCGTTAGGCAATGCTCCAACTGATTCACAAATTGGGGCAGCACTAGTTAGCCGCGTAAATCACTCATCTGTACTAGTACGTGAACACGTACACTGGGCCTTGGAGCAAAAAACAGCCTAACAAAAAACCACCAACCCAGACAAAAAAATATATCTTGCGTGAGAAACAAGGGCAATCGGAGCACAGTCATGCACGAACATTGTCAATTAGCCTAGCCTTACCCAGCCATGCAGCGGCAAGCACTACCAGTTCATTCCGCCTTGCCTTGCCATTGGGTTTTGCTAGGTCGCTGGCACGCCGGACCTCAACATACTCTGGCCTAAATCCAACTTTTTTTAGGGAACGAAGAGCTTCCGACTCAAGAAGGTGATAATCAGAGGCGCCTTTGCGCAGAGCTTTTTGTATTTGCTCTAACTCGACATGAAGCCTCGGTGCCAGTTTACGCTGCCTCACCTCCAAGTAACGATTCCTGGAGCTCATAGCTAGCCCATCACTCTCTCGCAATATAGGAGCAGAAACCACAGTCACGGGAAATTTGAGATCCTCGATCATTCGAGTCAATACTAGTAACTGCTGATAGTCTTTCTCTCCCAAAAGTAAAGTGTCCGGCGTTGTGATATTAAGAAATCGGCATACCACTGAAGCAACTCCACTAAAATGACCGGGCCGAGTTGCGCCGCAAAGCTCACTACTGAGGCCTGGGACCTTAATCTCAACGCTGGTTTCTGCCCCCAAAGGGTAGATATCCCGCTCACTTGGACAGAAAAGCAGATCTACGAGTCCCTGCGCGCCAAGTTTTTTTTTGTCCTCCTGTAAGGTCCGAGGATAGGATGTGTAGTCTTCGCCACCACCAAACTGAGTAGGGTTAACAAAAATACTACATATGACTCGGCGCGCGTGTTGAGAAGCAAGCCTGATAAGACTCAAATGACCCTCATGCAGATTTCCCATAGTAGGCACTAACGCAATCGTCTCTTTAGCGTCGCGCCACTGACCTACACGCTCGCGAACACCAAAAATGCTCTCTGCCCCACTTAATACAGATCGAATTTCTTCACGCAAGACGCAGCTCTTTTTTACCGGGCCTTAAGCATTGTATCAGGAGAAACAGTGTTCCTTAGTAGGATAAGCACCAGTCTTTACAGCATTTACGTATGCCCCCAAAGCAGCTAGAGGAGACTCAGCGCCGTCCATAAAGTTCTTTACGAAACGGGGCAATCGCCCTTGTGTAATACCAAGTACGTCATAGAGCACGAGAATTTGACCATCTACATGAGGACCTGCGCCGATACCAATTACCGGGACATCGACTAGTTTCGTTATGTTTTGCCCTACTTCATTAGGTACGCACTCGAGAAGTATGATATCTGCACCGGCAGATTGTAGTGTCTTGGCATCCTGTGCCATCTTTTTGGCAATTGCATTATCTCGGCCCTGAACTTTAAATCCCCCAATTTTGTGGACCGATTGGGGCCTTAGTCCCAAATGTGCGCACACTGGGATATCATGTTTGGCAAGATACTCCACTACCGTAACCTGTCCCTCGTTACCCTCAAGCTTGACCATCATCGAGCCACCTTCCTGCATCAATCTAACTGCATTGTCTAGGGCTTGTTCGGGTGTCGTGTAACTCATAAATGGCATATCTGCCATGAGGAAAGCATGGGTCAGACCGCGAGCAACCATTGCAGTATGATAGATAATGTCGTCTACAGTTACAGGCACAGTGGTGTCATGCCCCTGAACTACCATACCAAGAGAATCACCAACCAACACTACATCTGTGCCAGCCATATCCACAAGTTGAGCAAAGCTTGCGTCGTAAGCCGTTAAACAAGCAATGGGCAGGTCATCCTCCTTCATCTTCCTCAGCATAGAAATGTTTGTAGGTGGTGATTCCATTCCACGTTGCTGTAATTGCTTGTACATGGTTATTCCTCAAAAATTCTCAAGCAATGGACTGTGCCGCTGGGTTAAAGAAATGCCTTCCCCGATTAGCATTATTGATCGCACAAAGTAACTCTTCGTATTCTACCTCGTGATGAATGGGGTCTATGGTGGCGGCATTCACAATCAGAAGCGGGGCCGCATCAAAATTGTAAAAGAATCTTGCGTAAGCTTCCCCTAGTCGCTCCAAGTAATCCTTGTTGATATTTTTCTCGTAGGGAATACCTCTGCTCATAATCCTTCGCATTAGCACATCGGCTGGTGCCTGCAGGTACACAACCAAATCTGGCGTAGGTGGCCGAAGGCCTAATGAATCAACTACCTGATCGTAGAGAATTAGTTCGTGATGATCTAGATTGAGCTCAGCAAACAGCCGATCCTTGTCAAGCAAAAAATCTGCGACTCGAACTGGCGAAAAAAGATCGGTTTGATGCAACTGCTCGATCTGACGTACCCGCTGAAACAAAAAAAATAGCTGTGTGGGCAGTGCCGCATGCCGTGGGTCACTATAGAAGCGCTCTAAAAATGGGTTATCTTCAGCTTTCTCCAGAATAAGATCACTATTGAAAGTATGTGCCAAACGAGCTGCCAAACTGGTCTTTCCCACGCCAATTGGCCCCTCGATCACAATAAAGCGTGGTTCATTGGTTTCGAGCAACATGTGGTTGTCAGCCATTGTTGTCCCCTGATGAGATGTTATTGCACACCCATCTAGTAAATACCACCCTAAACTTCTTATTGGTCACTCGCCCTCCCCGGTCGATATTCTTATTTCCGATGATGGTCTTTAACGAAGAATGCTTTTTTTTGGGCCTCGGGCCCCAGTTGCTGCACATCTGTCCACCAATCTGCGATCTCTCTATCCACTTCCCCATGCTTGCTCCGTAGTAGCAAAAAATCATAGCCTGCCCGAAAACGCCTATGGCATAGAATGCGAGCAGACCGAATACCACGCCGATTCATGAAACGCCGCTGCATCAGATATATATCCTTAATCGGAGACCAGAAACGTCTTGGAAGTGAAGCCTGGTTCTGCTGCTCGCTAATAATCAGACTCGAGGCATCAAGCATTGCCTGCGCCTCGCTTCGCCCCTCCCGCACCAATTTACCCGCTAAATCGAGCACGGGATACCATAGAAAGACTGCAAAAAGAAATGCTGGTGTAACAGGCCTGTCTGAGCAAACTCGGTCATCCGTACTCTGCAAGCCCTCACGGATAAATTTAAATGCCTCCCGGCTTCTATCCTTTTGGTTACGTTTATTAACAGCCGGCAATAAATATTGAAAGAGGTTATACCTAATTAACAGATCAAAGCTTCGAGCAGCATGGCCAGCATGAAAAAGCTTTATAAGTTCATCGTATAGCCGCGCGGCGGGCACCTCATTAAGGAGGTCTCCCAACTCCAATATTGGCGCCTCCGCATTCGGCGCAATAATCAGATCAAGCTTTGCAGCCAGCCGTACCGCTCTCAGCATCCGAACCGGATCCTCCTTGTAACGCGTAACCGGGTCACCGATAAGCCTGAGTACTCCACTCTTAATGTCACTTATGCCCGAGCAGTAATCCCAAATTGTAAAGTCCGCAATGTTGTAATAGAGGGCATTTGCTGTGAAATCTCGTCGCCAAACATCCTCGTCAATGGTGCCGTAGACATTATCTCGGATGATCCGACCCTTTTTCGTATGGATCCGATCTTTGTGCTCATCGGTAGTGTTCGCACGAAAGGTTGCTACTTCTATCACCTCCCGCCCAAACCGCACATGCGCAAGACGAAATCGTCTGCCAACTAATCGACAATAACGAAAAAGCTTGCGCACCTGCTCAGGATGGGCATCTGTCACAATATCAAAATCTTTTGGGCGCCGATCTAACAAAAGGTCACGAACCCCTCCGCCAACCAGAAAGGCGCCATAACCCGCTTTTTTTAGGCGATAAAGCACCCTAAGAGCGTTATCGGAGATATTAGCCCTGCTGACATTGTGCTCTGAACGGGGGACAATCCTCGGACCGGGGCGCGGCTGAGATTCATTATTGTTCAATCAGATTCCATCTGTATGTTTAACCGCGTTTTCGAGGCCGGTATGATAGCAGTGCTAGCCCTGTTGAGGCACCTGCGCTCCCTTCGTCTAGCGGTCCAGGACGCCGCCCTCTCAAGGCGGAAACAGGGGTTCGATTCCCCTAGGGAGCGCCAA
>CAJWKT010000137.1 GCA_913041665.1 uncultured Gammaproteobacteria bacterium
TCCTTTTGTTTGAGCATCATTCTACTGCACAAGTCTAGTTGCAATCAAAGGAAAATCGTTAGGAAAACCGATAAAACTTAGCCGCCCCTCTTTGATCTGCCCTGCCACAATCGCACGGTCTAACCAATCCACCACTTTTAGTGGCATTCTGTGGGCCGGAATATACCGCTTTAGGGAGGCTGCATTAAACCTTACAATATCTGACTCCATCTCAAGATACGGCGAACCATTATCAATTGGTATCGTTAGCTCCAAGTCTGAACTAATAGAGCCATCTCGGCTCTCTAGAACCAAGTCATCGCTAACCAGTCGAATATTAGATTGACCACGCCGCCATAAAACAATTCCTGAAAAAAGATCCATCTTCAACGGTTCACGAAAGTGTGTTAACCAGTCAAACTGTAAATCTTCGGTAAAAATGTTAAATCGACCGCTACGCTCGTCGGCGCGCAAATCCCCGGTTAGTCCGGAGAAACCCGGCAACTTATTTACGGACTGGATACCAACATCACGAAGGCCTGCTGCAAGCTGATATTCCCACCTCTCCCCCGTCGTTTGAATAAGGTCGAGAGCAACATCTACAAGATCACCTTGTGGCGCTAATTCTGCCCACGGATAACTCTTGAGATCTTTGGGCAGTAGATTTACGAATGGACCAATATCCTCCAGCCTCAAAAAGTCTGCTCGTAAGCCCAGTAAGTCGAGTCCTTCAGACCCTACACCAACCTTTAAATCAACGTGACTATCATCTGGCCAGACTCTACCATTACGAGCCACGTTTACGTTGCTAAGCGCAAGCTGCCATCCTCTATCGGCTCGGCTCCACTCAGCTGTCAGGTCCACGTTATCGTAGGAAAAATCTTGCCATCCCGATTCATTTGTTCCCACTAAAACTAGGTTGCTGGCCGCCAACTGTGCAGTCGCCTCCAAAAGCTCGCCCTGTTGCCAATACAGCCAAAGGGAAAAATCTCCCATCCCTGTCCCCGGTAATACACCGTTATTATTTGGTAACAATTGGGCTAGCTCTGCTAGGTCAACCTGACGTAAATCAATAAACAACCGCCAACGCTCATTATCAGAAATGCCAGGAATTTGTAGCTCCCCTTCTACGGAAAGTTCGATGCGACTGCCGAGATCGTGTGGTGCATCTACGCGAGCCTCTAAGAGAATTCTCTTATCATCCCGATCAAGGGTCATAGTCACGCTATCAAATTGCCAAAGGGACTCACCACGCGTTTGGTCAACGTAAAGAACACTGCTATTGCGCACGACTACTCGTACAGGCGGAATATCTTCTAGATTTATCTCAACTTGCACATCATTTTCTGTGGTAATGCCCTGCAGTCGCAGACCTTCGGAAGTTTGTTCAACCGTAATATGGGTTCCCTGAAGAGTTAATTCGTCTACAATCAACTGGCGTCGAGTAAGCAATTTAATTGCATTAAGATTAATGCTCGCCTCCCCAACACTAAATCCTCCATCACCAATACTGGCTTGATAGAAAATCAACTCTGGGCCACTCAAGGTCCAACTGGCATCCAAGTGGGAGAAACGCAACGTTAAACCAAGCGCATCCCGAACCCAATCTTGAATTTCACTTTGGTAATTTGGAAGTTGGGTGAGTAAAAACTGAAATGTGCCTAGCCCCACGAAAACAAATACTGCAACAACCGCCAACACAGCGGCCAAAAATTTTATTATTTTTCTAAACAATACCCACATGGTTCTTTAGTTTTGCATGATCGCAACAGCCACTCGATTAAAACGAATACAATCATCTCTCCATTGTAAATTAGCACAATAGTACGCTCCCCAGCGAGTGACTATAAGACTACCTACAGCTAATCAAATCCTCCCCCTAAAAGCGGCTATTCAAGAACGGTGGTAGGGATGATGCTGGAGAATACTCCAAGCCCTATAAAGAGCTTCAGCTAGCACAACGCGCGCCAAGCCGTGAGGCAATGTGAGATTAGAGAGGGACCAACGCTCCTTAGCGCGCGCCAAGCAAGCCTCAGGTAGGCCTTCCGGCCCCCCCACTAGGAAACACAGTGGCTGCCCCAGCTGCATCCATACTTCCAGACGTCCCTTGAGTTCATGGGTGCTCCAAGGTCGTCCACCCTGCTCAAGTGCTACCACGTGAGCACCATCTGGAACTGCTCTAAGCATACGTTGCCCTTCTTTTTCAAACGACTTCCTATTCTGCGTTACACCACCGCGCTTAGCTAAAGGAATTTCCTGAAACTCAAGTACGCAACCTGCCTTAAATCTCTTAGCGTATTCCTGGTACGCCTTGTAAACCCAAACAGGCTGACGATTACTGGCAACCAAAATTAATATTCGCATTGCGGCTGTCCTAGAACAAAGTTACGGTCCAATTTTTTTCCCTTCCTTGTTCTACTAACTTTCCTGCAGGTCCCAGAGTGCCTCGAGATTATAAAACTCCCTAGCCTTGGGGAGCATTATATGTATTACCACGTTCACAAGATCGACTAACACCCATTCACCGGCGCGCCCCCCTTCTACGCCAATTGGTCGGTAGCCAGCAGCACTACAGCGCTGAACCAGAGCACCCGAAAGAGAACTTACATGACGACTGGAACGACCGCTCGCAATAATCATGACATCAGTCAATGCCGTAAGATGACCAACATCTAGGCTCTTAACCGATTCCGCCTTTAGATCACCGAGGATCATAACCACCAAAGCCGCAAGCTCATCGCTATTAAGCTGCTTACGCTTGTATGTCTCCACCATAACACTCCGTTTCAGCAATAATATCTCTTACAGCATCAGGGACTAGATACTTAGGATCAAGCCCAGCTTTAATTAACGAGCGAAGCTCGGTCGAGGAAATTTCCAGCTGAGTAACCGAACGTACATGAATGCATCCGGACCTTCTCTCATGAAGGTCTTCAGCGCGATGAGTGCTTCTTTCACTCATTAACTCTTCCAGCTTCCCCGCCACAGGAATTTTCCACCCTGGCCGGTGAGCAACAATAATGTGGCTAAGTTTGAGAATCTCCGACCATTGATGCCATTCCTGAAAATTGAGGAAAGAATCCATCCCAACAAGAAGACAAAGGGATCGATCTTGATAGTCAGATTTTAGACTACGCAAAGTGTCCACAGAATAGGACGACGCATCTCTCCTCAATTCTCGATCATCTACCAGAAAGCGCTGGTATCCTTTTACTGCTGCTGCCACCATACACAGCCGAAGATCACTAGATGCAGTCGGACTGAAACGATGAGGTGGATCTCCGCAGGGTATAAAGAGAATTTCTGATAAATCTAAGGCTTGTAGTAATTCTGATGCGGTCCGGAGATGGCCATAATGAATCGGGTCAAAAGTTCCACCAAAAATCCCAATTGGACGCATCACAAAACCCACACTAACAACTAGACAAGAGGCTGTGTCTTATGGCGACTCGCCTCAAAGAAAGCTAGAACCAACTGGGTTAGCGCATCCCAGGGTCGTCCCTTATCTACATCTACACCTTTGATGATGCGATCAACTTCGGCCGCTTGGTGCAGCAATACTGTTAAAGACTCCTCGCTGTGGCTCTCCAATGCTCTCTTTATGATTGGCTGGCGCTGACGCCAGACTTTAAATTTATTAAATATCTGATTCAAATCTCCACCTTGCCGGAGTGTAACTTTCATGCGTGCCAACCGCGTAAGCTCTCGAATAAGCGCCCATGATATCAAAACCGGCGTTACACCTTCGGTTTTGAGTCCATCGAGAATTTCAAACGCCCGTCGGGTTCGCCCTCCTATTAAAGCATCAGTAAGACTGAAAACGTCAAATCTAGCGTTCATAGCTACGCTCTCTGCCACCACCTCCACACTGAGCCTTCCTTCGCCGCGCACAAGAGCTAGCTTTATAAGCTCTTGGTCCGCAGCTAACAGGTTGCCCTCTACCTTATCTGCAAGAAACTCCGCAGCATCGCCTGTAAGTTCGAGTTTTGAACGTGCCGCCCTATCCCGAATCCAACTAACTAAATGTCTGCGCTCAACAGGCCATACCTGAACCAAAACACCGTTGGCTTCAATCGCTTTTACCCAAGCACTCTTTGCGGCCTCACCCAGTTTACTGGTAACCACTAACAACAATCGGTCCGGATTTGGGCGCTCGGCTAAAGCGCGAATACTACGCCCGCCTAGA
>CAJWKT010000138.1 GCA_913041665.1 uncultured Gammaproteobacteria bacterium
AGCTTGAAAATTCCGGTGGCGAATGTACCCGGTGGCTCTAACGCTGCTGTTGCCGAGTACGCTATTATCTCTGCACTTTTTCTACTCCGCCGTATTGGTTGGGCACAACATGAAATTCACCATGATCGGTATATAGCGTGCAGGACGCAGATGATTTCTGAGTGCGTCCCAGGGCTTATGGGGCTCACGGTAGGGATCATTGGCCTTGGCAACATCGGACTGGCTGTTGCAGAAGCTTTTCAGGGGATGGGTAGCAATATCGTTTTCTATGATCCCCAGCTGGCCGATCCAGCGGCAGCCGAACAACTTGGTGCCCGTCGCATGACTTTAGATGAATTACTGCAAACGGCAGACATCGTAACGCTGCATGTTCCACTGATACCAGCCACCGAGGGTTTGATCTCTGGGGCTGAGCTGGCCCAGATGAAATCGACAGCTATCCTGATTAATGCAGCACGAGGCGGAATCGTGGACGAGGCGGCCCTCGCAGAGGCCTTGGCTTCAGACGCCTTGGGTGGCGCAGTAGTTGATGTCTACTCCGAAGAGCCCCCATCCGAATCTAACCCCCTTCTTCAGCTGGACAAGGAGTTTGCTCAACGAGTTTTACTCACTCCCCACATTGCCGGGGTAACCCGCCAGGCTTGGGCCTACCTGTTTCGTACTGCTTGGGAGAATGTGTTCCGCGTATTGAATGACGGCGAGCAACCCTTGAACAGGGTATATTAAGCGTAGGTTTTCGGGTTGACGCAAACAAAACGAGGAACTTTTGAGTGATCGGACCCATTAGGCTGATGTTACCGAAGATTGCGTTGCTGATAGTTGGATTGGCTGGGGCTTTTGCTGTGTACGGTCAAGAGGATCCCTATTATGACGGTAAGACCGTTACCTTATACGTTGGTAGAACCCCGGGCAGTGGGGCAGATTTGCATGTCCGTGTATTTGCTGAATTTTGGCGGAGATTTATACCCGGCGAACCAACCATAGTGGTGAGAAACATGCCTGGTGGTGGCGGAACCCGGGTCTGGAACTTTGGTACCGAAGTGGCTGCTGCAGACGGCCTTCATATTCTTTATTCACCTACCTCAGGAGCTGCTGCAATACTGAAGCAACCTGGTCTGCGGGCGAATTTTTCGGAGATGCCTTTTATAGGTGGGTTATCAAGCCCAAATATGGCTTATGTTCGAACGGATAAAATTAAAGGTGCGGAGGATTTGTTGACAGTAGAGGGCCTGAAATTTGCAGGCCAAAATCCGGCCCATCGGTTTGATCTTCTGGGCCGCTTGGCGTTAGATGCAGTTGGGGCTGATTATCAGTATGTGACAGGTTTTCAGGGGGCGGCCGATGTTTTTAATGCAGTACGGAGGGGAGAAGTCGACCTTCAGGTAGCATCCCTCGGGCTATACCGTTTCTCTATTGAGCCTACCCTGGTTGAGCAGGGACTAGCTATCCCGTTATGGCACAACCCAATATCGGATTCAGACGGAAACCTACGCCCACTAACGGTTGCGCCAGACATCCCAAGTTACATGGAGTTTTACAGAAATCTCACGGGCGCTGAACCCTCTGGTGAAGAATTTGAAATTTACAAATGGTTGTTACCACGGGTAAACGATATCGTATACGCAGCGTTTTTACCTCCAGGAACGCCTGAGGAGTACCTAAATATACTGCGTGATAGTTTTGTAAGGGTCACAGAAGACGCAACCTATCAATCAGAGGAAGAAAAGATGTACGGGTTCCATTTACCTTTAATAAACTGGGTGGATGGAACTGAGATTATCAAGAGTCTCTATGAGGTGCCCGAGCATGTGTCAGCCTTCTTGGAAAGCTACATTGCAGAAGGGCGCTAATCTTCTCGCGACAATAACAGGGAACAGGCGGCATGATTGAAGGCATGCTGGGCGGATTAGCGCTCGCGTTCAGCTGGCCAGCTGTCGGTTACTTGGGGCTTGGCGTTTTTCTGGGAATGTGGATAGGCGCAGTGCCCGGCTTAGGCGGAGCCGTGGGTTTGGCGTTGATGCTTCCTTTTACGTTTAGCATGGATCCGGTACCTGCTTTCGCATTATTGTTGGGCATGTATGCCGTAACTTCCACTAGCGACAGCATCCCATCGATCATGCTAGGTATCCCGGGTACCGTAGCCTCCCAGGCTACGATTTTGGACGGTTATCCTCTGGCAAAAAAAGGGCAGGCGGCCCGGGCCTTTGGCGCAACATATACCGTGTCCGCCTTTGGCGGGGTCCTGGGGGCACTACTCCTTGCCTTTTCATTGCCGGTCATCCTTCCGGTTATTTTCGCATTTGGGGTGCCCGAGTTTTTTATGCTCGCCGTTCTCGGTTTGACCATGGTCGGCGTTCTGTCAGGCCGGTCAATTTTAAAGGGACTTTCTGTCGCATTGCTGGGCTTGCTTTTAACAACGGTTGGCTACGCTAATGCGACCGGGGTTCCACGCTTCTATTTTGGTGTTAATTACCTTCTCGACGGTATTCCGATCATTCCCATTGTCCTTGGTTTGTTCGGGATACCTGAGCTCATGGAGTTGGCCGTAAAGAACACCTCCATTTCCCGGGTTAGCCGTGAAGAGTCTGGTGACAATCAAATGTTGCGGGGCATTAAGGATGCCTTTCGTCACCGGTGGCTTGCTTTACGTTCGGCGTTGCTCGGAACCTACATTGGCATGATTCCCGGATTAGGGGCCACCATTGTGGATTGGATCGCTTACGGGCATGCGGTTCAGAGCGCACGGGATAGTTCTAAATTCGGGAGCGGGGATATCCGTGGTGTGATTGCTCCGGAAGCAGCTAATAATGCTCACAAGGCGGGTGCACTGATTCCCACTGTTGCGTTTGGTATTCCGGGAAGTATTGGCACCGCTATCCTCCTTAGCGCATTGGTCATTAAGGGACTCCGGCCGGGGCCTGATATGCTGACCGTCAACCTCCCGATTACCTTCAGTATGGTCTGGGCAATTGCAGTTGCCAATGTCGTTGCGGCCGGATTGTTAATGCTTTTTAGTCGGCAAATTCAGAAGATGGCTTTTGTTCCCGGTCACCTCATTGTGCCGGGCGTGATGGTCGTGCTTTTAATGGGTACCTGGGTTGCCACCAGTTCGATTGGTGATTGGTGGACCTGTTTAGCCATGGGTGCGCTGGGTTACCTCATGAAGCAGGGTGGCTGGCCGCGACCGCCATTGATTTTGGCCCTTGTGTTAGGGGGGTTGATGGAAAACAACCTGCAACTGAGTACACAAATATATGGAGGTTACGACTGGTTATTTAACCGCCCGATTGTCATCGTGATTGAGGTCTTGGTCGCTCTCACCATTTTTTTTGCTGCGCGCGGTGCCCTAAGACCAAAATCTGGAAAACGCCCACAGGGTGGTGAAGGGGCAGCACAGAACCCCCTGGTTTCCTTGCCTTTAGCCATCGGCATGGCATTCATTTTTGTTTTTGCATATTTAGTCTCGATGGATTTTCAGGAAGCAGCCACGGCTCAATTTCCTCGTGCTGTCTTGATGGCGGCAATCCCGCTGGCTGCTCTGGTGGTTTTGAAAGATGCCAGGGCTTGTTCGAGAACAATTAAATCTTCAGCAGGGTTCAGCCCGGCGTTGATAGCAGCGCTCAGTGGAGCAGAAATCTATCGGAGCCTACAGTTCGCTGCTTACCTGTTAGGAATTGTTGGGATTACTTACCTGGCGGGTCAATTAGTCGCTCTTCCGTTGTTTGTCATTGTTTATCTACGCACCTGGGGTCAATACCGGTGGTCTGTTGTGCTTGCCTATGCGGCAATGACATTTTTGATGGTCTGGGGATTCTATGGTCAGTTGATGAATTTGTTACTTCACCCTTCCTTATTATTTTAATTCCATTTGCATGGGGCCCTGGAGAAAAAATTGATCTAGGAATTGAAAAAATACTGAAAGATCTCAGATTCTGAAATTTTTGATTCCTATAACATCATAACGAGCAAAAACTCCATCCTCTGTAGTCCAACCTGACGGCATCTTAGAATTAAGTTTCTTCTTTTTAAGTTTCAAATCTTCTTCTTTAGTTAGAACACCCAAGCGGTAAAATTTTTCTAGTGAAACTTGAATTTCATCTCTAGAATGATCAGTATGTGAAT
>CAJWKT010000139.1 GCA_913041665.1 uncultured Gammaproteobacteria bacterium
GTCTTCGATGACCAAGTCGCGCTGTGGAGCTCGATCCCCTAAATCTGACTCAATCATCATCCAGTCTTCTTCTGCTGCCCCGAAAACTGCACTGGTATGTTCATCTTGCAATTCACGTGCCCCGCCATAGTGATCCCAGTGACCCTGCAAGATCAAAACATATTTAGTATCGGAGATATCCAACCCAAGCTTTCTCATGTTTTCAACAAGATACCCCACGTACTCCATGCCATAGAGCGTATCGATCAAAATCAAGCCTGCGTCCGTTTTTATGACATAGCTTCCTACATCGCCTGTACCTACAAAATAAAAATTGTCGAAGATTTGAAAAGGCTCCACTGCCATTTCACTGAGCCCAGGAGGTTGACGCTGGGCATGGGAAATGCCAAGCCAAAAAAACAAACACGCCATAAAAAAAATACGATTATGCGAATAATAAAACATAGTTCTCACCTTTAATTCTTAGTCTTCCTGCCTGGACCACCTTCTTCTTCAGCTCTCTAGGCCGTCCGCATTAATGTCTTCACCATAAAACATCTTTCCGTCAAATGATGACTCTGTTACACCAGAGAACAGCCAAAGGCATTAGTTAGGCTTGCTAAAAAATCTGCAACTATCAGACCCTATATACTTCCTCACTAGTTACCGGTTCCACAACCGTGTTCAATCAGTCCCATAGTTTTTCCTCTCCATCCTCGGGTTTCAAAAAACCCAAAAGGCAACCATTGGACCCATCCCGGAGTTGATGGCAGCGTACGGAAATAGTATCGCCCTCTTTGACTGTGTCACGACTCAAGCCAATATTACTAAGCCTGCTAGCCCCTGCCGTTTCAAGGGCCCAGACAGCAGAATTATTGCCTGAATCGACAACTTCTAGGTATATCCAGGCATGTGGATTAATCCAATACATTTCTTGTACGACCCCTTCCAAATGGGTGTACTCGGTCATTTGGTAGTTACCGTGAGAATGGTGTGCACGAGCGTTCGATATCAACACTAATGAGACAATAATACCCAAATTGACTAAATTAAATCGCATACGCTTCCTATACAAATAAATATTGTGCTACTAGCTTTCTGTCTGGGAAATTCATCAAAATTTTCGACTTACTACTCGTTGCTTCTCCGTTCTATACCCCGGACTGGAGCCCCGCTGACCTTGATTACATCAGAAAAATCTCGATACCTGATTCTTTGCCCTGCCTCATTAATAAATTCCAGAGATTGCTGAAACATTCCCGGAGGTGGCAAACCAGGCGAAACAGTAGCTTCCACAATGTAAAGACGACTTTCATGTAAATAGATAGCCGCATAACTTCGCGACTGATCGGTATTTGTAATTTGTAACTGATGGCCCTCTACCCGATCAATATAGTGATAGGCATCATATGTAACCCGCCCACCCCGGCTCCGGAGATTAGCCGCTGCATAAGCAACCGATGCCCGAATATCAATCTCCCAGTAAAGAGATAAATAGTCTGCCTCGGTCCTGTTAGCCCTTGCTGCATGTATTGCTTTGGAGTTGGTATAGTCCACTACCGTGACGGAATAATGATTTTCCCCACTCCTGAAGCTGTAAACCTGCGCCGGAAACACAGCGCCATATTCGGAAGAATACTCAATTTCCTCGATCTTAAAATCACCTGGTGTGTGAATACGAAAACGATCAACAGAGCTGACATACTGAAACCACCCCTGGCCAAATGCCATCACAGGAAAAAGAACCGCTACCGCTAAAGCTGATCGCAAAAAGCTGGTTTTCACTTTGCCCCACCATCGATCTCGAAAACAAAAAATTTCTATCATCAGGTAAGCCTATCAAAAAACTACTAAATTATATCTCCGGGCCACTGGCCTGCCACGAGAGTAAGGCAAGCACACACAGCCCCAAGGACCTTGGCTGACCCCAATATCCCGCAAGGACCCCTTCATCGCCGTACTAATCTAGCGTAATCACCACTTCCTTGTGAATAACTGCAGGCTTGCCATCGTTCAGAAGGGTCGTTGGCTTGGCTCCGATCTGGTTGGCCGCTGTTCCGTTGGGACTTACGTCCACCAGGACGGATGCTGCGGGCAGGTCCGCCTCAGTGCCGCTCATTGTGAGCGCTGTAAACGAAGAAGGTTTCTTCAGCAACCATTCCTCCCCCTCCAGTGCCTTCACATCATAGGTAGTGGTTGAACTCCCGCCTTCG
This sequence comes from uncultured Gammaproteobacteria bacterium, assembly GCA_913041665.1. Classification (GTDB taxonomy): domain Bacteria; phylum Pseudomonadota; class Gammaproteobacteria; order Steroidobacterales; family Rariloculaceae; genus CAJWKT01. The sequence goes on from CAJWKT010000139.1 coordinate 2,193, forward strand.
TACAGCTTTGGGGCTACCCCGCTGGCATTGGGCTCGATCATAAAACGCTGGACGTAACGATAATACTGCTGCCACTCCTCGGTGTACTGTCCTTTGCTTTCACCGGTACGCGTATCAATGACTTCACCCGGAATCCCATGTAATTCACCGAACCCCTGATAATCAAGTGAGACAGTCTTACCGGCGTCACTACCATATTTCGTTTCATCATGTACGTCATAGTAGAGTCGTGTGGGCGGGGTAAATGCCACGTATGCACTGGTTGCCTGGTCCTCCAGAAACCTTTGTCGGTCCCAACTATTCGGCCCCACCCGGACTTCGTACCACGAACTGACATCGACCGATGGATCCATCAGAAGGTCCGCGCAGTACCGTTTGGCACCCGCATCAAATTCCGGATGTTCGTCCTGATAGGTTCCGTCTGTATTTTTCTTGCACTCGACTTTCGCCAAATCAGCCTCTGCAAGCAACGGGCCGGTCCCGGTACCATATGAAAGTTGCTGTGTAAATGAATTGCCGCCATCCCATGGCCAGAAAAACTTCGCACCTTTTAACTGACTCTCGCTGGTCACCGAGGCAGCAACGGCCAGCTCGGTACCCGCCGCATCCAGAACCTTCAGGCCCGAGGTAGTGTACTTTTTCACATTGGTGGCCAGAATCCCCGGGAACATCCGTCCTTTTTCCTCGGCATTCTTTGTACCCTTGAGGACCTCAAAGTTTTCCTCGACAAACGGACTGGCTACCGTGGCACCGGCCGCGCCACCCACCGCTGCCTGAATAGAGGCATTGAGCAGGGCTGCAGACAGGCACTGCTGTACACAGTGAAGTTCCGCCGGGAAATTGGTAGGTGTGACCGTTTCTTTTGTCCTGACGATAATACCGTTGGTACCCGAGCTATCCGTGGGGTTCTCTATTGAATTTTTCTTGATGTCATAGCCCTTACCGTTATCCGGAGAAAAAACCCAAAGGCCACGGACTTCGGTATGGTCGTCCTCCGTACCCGGGCCATTCTCAAACGTCTTTTTCATCGTGGAGAGCCACGTGGCATTGGTGAACGTGATGGGCGTGATTGCAGTCTCCGTATATCCACTTCCAAAAGTGATTTTCTTATCAAAAGTCCAGGTCTGGTTGGAATGAGTGTACTTGCCCTGGTATTCAGCATTGGATGCTGCAAACCCTAGTGAAACAAACTGGGTTCCCCAAAAACTGTCTGCACCATCAACAAACATGAGCGCGGTCAAGCCATCCAATGAGGAAAGCGAAACGAAGCTCCTTGTGACTTTTTCTATTTTGGCATTGGCCTGTGCAATCGTGTACGTGGGAGCTGCTCCGGTCTCTCCCAGGAATTGCTCCTTGGTGAAAATAGTAGGCGAAGCATCTGAATCTAATTTAACGGCACTACTGAAACGGCTCGGGAAATGGACGCCCCAATAATCCGCATAGGCGTGGACCGTCTGCGTAGCCCCATCAACAGTCACGTCCGCTTTCATGGGAAAACCACCCTGACCCAATGTCAGCCGGGACCCGTCTGCCTTATACACACCGTACCGATGTACGGTCCTTTGTGCATCCGTTAATGCCGTGGAATAACAGGCTGAATCGGTGGTCAGGCCATCACTCCCCGTGGGGGTATAGTCCGCCCTGGCAGGCGCACCGCCTGCATCCAAATTTTCAAAATCAAGCTTATAGGCCTTAATAAAATCCGTGCAATACACCTTGTCGGTATCATTGAGGGCAAATTTCTGGACCAGCTGGATGGGGCTTCCCGTCTGTGTACTCTCATCCCAAATCCCGGTCATTTGGTTGTAAACACCCGAGATAGTACTGCCGCTGA
>CAJWKT010000140.1 GCA_913041665.1 uncultured Gammaproteobacteria bacterium
GAAGCCCTCTCGATATTTGACCCCCAATCCGTGAGCCACTTGTACAGCCGCCGTACGAGAAGTATCAGGCACGGGTATCACCACATCGATGTCGTGGTCAGGCCTGAGCCGAAGAATCTTTTCCGCAAGCATATCTCCCATACGCAAGCGCGCTTTATAAACAGACAATTTATCTACAATGGAATCCGGTCGTGCGAAATAGACAAACTCAAAAATACAGGGTGCGTAATGTACAGAACCAGTATATGCCCGGTTGTATAGGGTGCCTTGCTGATCTATAAAAACCGCTTCTCCAGGAGCAATGTCTCTGTCCAATTCAAAGCCTAGGGCGTCCAACGCAACACTCTCGGAAGCGACAATTCTCTCAGTACCTCCGTCTGCCTCTCTTACTCCCATAATGATCGGACGAATACCGTGAGGGTCACGAAAAGCAACAATACCGTAGCCAATAATCATCGCTACCACGGCATACGCTCCAGAACAGCGACGATGAACAGCATCTACAGCTCCTAAGATCGCCTGCGGCGTCAAACCGTTCGTGGACTGCTGTCCCAGTTCATGAGCAAATACGTTCAGCAATACTTCCGAGTCAGAGCTAGTATTGAGATGTCGCCGATCCTGCTGAATAACGAGCCGTTTGAGGGCCTCAGAATTTACCAAATTTCCGTTATGCGCTAAACAAATGCCGTAAGGGGAGTTCACGTAGAAGGGCTGAGCCTCCAAAAGGCTTGCGCTTCCCGCAGTCGGATAACGCACATGACCAAGGCCTATGTGCCCACTCAGCTGCGCCATATGTCGCTCCTCAAACACGTCTCGCACTAAGCCCTTGCCCTTGCGTTGACGTAAGCGACCGCTGTCTTCGGTAACTATGCCAGCAGCATCCTGACCTCGGTGCTGCAATACAGTTAACGCATCATATAGACCCTGATTCACCGGGCCCTGTCCTACTAAGGCGACAATCCCACACATAAATTGAAGCTCAAGTTACCTAAAAAATTTAAAAAATCTTAAATGATTTTCTGTTCCTGAACAATTCGACTACCTAACGCCGCAAAGTCCAAAATATAGCCCGCAACACCTTCACTGTATGTCCTAAATTTTGCATCTTGCCACCAAGGGCCTTGATCTAAGCCTGCTAACTCCAGAACAACTACAACCAGTCCAACCAAGACGATGCCACGAACAAACCCAAAAAATAAGCCAAGGAAACGGTCAGCAGTACTTAGTCCTACACCACGAACCAACCCCCGCACCAACCAAACCAATAAAGTACCAACCAGCATCAATAACAAAAAAATCAATCCACGAGCCACCAAAACTTTAAGATCGGGAGCTACCACCCAGTCACCGAGAAATGGCTCCACCTGCGGAGAAAATCGCCACGCAAGCCAAATCGACAACAGTAATACTACTAGGGCTAATGTTTCTTTCGTGAAACCCCGCCAAAGCCCAATTCCAGCAGAGCTGAAACATACGGCAACAATCAAATAATCAGCCCAATTAATACTAGAGGCCCCCTATTCATCCCTCACTATCTGCACCAAAAATCCATGTGAGGATAAAGATGACGCAACTCTCTCTGCTCCCGACTGTGAAAATTCTGGCCCTACGCGGACTCGATACATTACGCCTCCGCCTGCTGAATAAGTCGAAACCTGGGGATCAAAACCGTAGTTTTCCACTCTCTCCATTAAGCGACGAGCGTTCTCTTCGTCACCAAAACTGCCAACTTGTATGAATATCGACGAGGCATTAGCCAAGTTACCTGGAGACTGCGATACTGATTCAGATTCGGGCAACCGCGATGTCAAGATTGTGGATAGAGATAATAAATTGCCGTTCAAGGGAGGCCGTGTCTCTTCCAATACTATCGCATTCCTTTGGCTCCCGCGCTCATGATCACTTCCCAAAAAAATAGTCTGAGCTATCGTCTGAGTCTGCTCCCTAGTTGAGTCTATTCCTAAGGACCCCAATTCAGTGCCATTATCCCGCTGATCTGGTCCATCCAATAACCAAGGTATAAGCCACACACCAATCACCACAAGCACTGTAGCTCCAATCAATCGTTCCTTTAAGTACCGGTCCATCTGGCTGATTGATCGCCCGTTTGAGACGGAATGGAGTATAACGCAAGCGCAGTCATTGCGGGGCCCACCAGATAAAACGATCCGAAAACCAACACCCGATGCCCAGATTGCGCTAATCGACCAACTAACTTACAGGCAGCCATAACATCAGCCAGGGAACAAACGTTGGAGGCCCCTTCTGTCTTCATAAGGCCACCTAGAATTTCCGCATTCACACTCCTTTCTGAGTCCGTGCTCGTTACAATCCATCGATCCACAACGTCTATAAAAGGTGCTGCTACACCTGATAAATCTTTATCTCTCATAGTTGCAAAAATCGCCCACGTATACCTTGGGGAGGGAAGCTGGATCACCTCATCCGCGAAGACCTGAGCAGCCGCAGGATTGTGGGCCACGTCAAAAATCCATTCCACATCTCCCCGAACATGGCGGTCCGTGCGGCCTGCAAGCTGAGCTGCGGATAGACCACGCGGAATTACAGGTAATTCTACTGGTAGACATTCATTCATCGATTCAATAATAGCTAAACAACCAGCCATATTGTCCAGTTGCTCTTGACCCCCAAACGAAGGGATCGGCAAATTCTCTTTACTGAGCCCCCAACCTTTGTAGTTCCAGGTATCCCGAGTACCAGAGCTATCAAAATCCCTACCGATCAGTCGCAAAGAACTACCCAATTGTTGTGCATGAATCAGGAGACTTTCAGGAGGATTACGATCCGCTACGACCGCTGGCCTGCCAGACCGGAAAATCCCTGCCTTCTCGCGACCAATAGATTCGCGATCCTTGCCGAGCCAATCTTGGTGGTCGAGTTCAACACTGACTACCAAACTGGCATCCGCATCAATAGTATTCACTGCATCTAGCCTACCTCCCAAGCCTACCTCCAAAAGTGCTAACTCGACTTTATTCCTAACAAAGTACAAAAGCGCTGCAACCACCGAATATTCAAAATATGACAAAGTAGTCAAACCGCGAGCATCCTCTATACAGCGAAAGAGTTCTATCAGAGGCTCATCGAAAATCTCTTGTCCGTTAAAACGGATCCGCTCATTAAACCGCCAAAGATGAGGAGAAGTGAAGGCGCCAACTCGGTAGCCCGCACAACGATAGATACTGTCCAGCATTGCCACACAGGACCCCTTTCCATTAGTGCCACCTACAATAATCGTGCGAAAAGGTAGCTCAACTAAAGAAAGCTTATCCAGCACGCACCGGATACGGTCTAAGCCGAGTTCAATTTCTTTTGGGTGCAGAGTCTCCAGCCAATTAAGCCAATCCTCCAAGGTATTGAGATTCACGTCGTTAACATAAGGCTTGGCTTTCAAGACACGGTAGGTTGATCTAGTAACTTCGCTAAGGCCTGTGCTATTTCATCGCGAGCATGGCGACGATCAACAATCATATCCAACGCACCTTTTTCCAACAAAAACTCCGCCGTCTGGAACCCTTCAGGCAAAATCTCACGGACAGTTTGTTCTATTACACGTGGCCCAGCAAACCCAATCAGGGCCTTTGGTTCGGCAATATTGATGTCACCCAGTAATGCCAAGCTCGCCGAGACACCACCAGTTGTAGGGTCGGTCATGACCGATATATAGGGCAACCCAGCCTCAGCAAGTAATGCTAAGGCGGCGCTAGTCTTGGCCATCTGTAGAAGGGAAAACAACGCTTCCTGCATGCGAGCGCCCCCACTAGCAGAAAAACAAATAAAGGGGCGGCGCTGATCTATGCAATAAGAAACGCCCCTGCTAAAACGTTCTCCCACTACCGAACCCATAGATCCACCCATAAATCTAAAATCTTGTGCCCCCACAATAACTTCAATTTGATTTACTTTACCTTTTGAAATGGAAAATAATAC
>CAJWKT010000141.1 GCA_913041665.1 uncultured Gammaproteobacteria bacterium
TTCGCGAAGGCAAAACAGGCGAGAGCCAGGAAGGAGAGAATCTGTTTCTTCATTGTTGCTAGGAGTCTGTCGGACTTTAAAAATCAGAATAATGTGACAAAGTAAAAGTGATGGCCACTAAATTTGTCAACGTTGATCGAAATACCCCGATGCTGTTACCTCCCGATCTCCGGGACTGGGTTGGGGAAGATGATTTAGTTCATTTCGTCATCGAAGCAGTGAAGCGACTCCCTCTCGAAGTATTTCAGGTCAACCATCGAGGGTCAAGTGATCAACAACAGGCTCCTAGCAGCTGTGGGACCTACACACCCAGCTCTCTGACGAGCCGTTTGATCTGCAGACGCTGGTAGCCGACTGCGACGACGAGGACGTGGTCTTGAAACGATTTGGGACTGCCTGCTATCCCGAACACGGGCTCCCCCTAGCGCTGTTCCTTGCGGCAAACCACGGGTTCGAACCGGAGGCGGCGCTATTGGCCAACGCCAACGCCGGGGGCGACAATGTCCACCGCGGAGCAGTTCTTGGCATGTTGGTAGGGGCCGCAGTGGAAGAGTTTCCAGACCACCTCAAATCTATGTCCCAGTACCCCAAGCATCAAATTCCGCGATATTGTTCCAAGCATTAGCAGAACTTCCTTGACCAATCAATTTTACATAACGGGCTTTAACAGGTTTAAAACGATAATGTTCTTGTTCATTAGTCGTTTTGGTGCTCTCGCCACTGTATGCTTTAGACCAGGAGACACCATCATTGGAGACTTCAACGCTAAAAGAATAAGCGCGACTGATTCCAGAGTACCAGGCGATGCTGACACCAGAGACGGTTTTCGGTTTTCCAAGATCATATTGAAGCCAATGACCTTTTCCATGTACAGACCATCGAGTATCTAGCTTGTTGTCTATAGTATGTTCCTTAGTATGGTCATCAGGCGCTCTACTGGCTTCTACAGCAACGATGTCCAAAGCGACAGCTTTTGCAGATTTGGCATCAACAACGGTGACGATAAAACTTCTATCATCGACATATCCTTCATTGTCTCTCACCACAAGGATGATGTCGTGAGCTCCAACCGGAACTTTAACTTTGGGTGAAATCCCCGAAGCAATCTTAAGCCCATTTTTGTACCAGTCGTATTTGACAATTTTACCATCCTTGTCTTTTGATTTTGAGCCGTCTAATTGAACCATCTCACTGCCATTGTTATCAGTATCCTTAAAACTCTGATTAGCAGCAGCTGCGACTGGCTGTGAATATTCTAAAGGTTGCTGAAGAAGCACTTGCCAAGCAGCAAAGCGCTGAGGGGATAATCTCTCGAGTTCTTCCAGGGCAGTTCGATCTCCAAAATGCATTTTATCACCTGCCAATAGACAAACGAAATAAACTTGTCCAAATTCAGCAACATCTTCCCCCCATCTTCCATCTCCATATGCTGACACGGAAATGTCATCAGCTTCCATCGCATTAATCCATCGATCTTCTTGGTTATCGTCGTTAAGATCATTCGTAACATTGTATATTACATGACCAGCTTCATGGAGCAGCAATGTTGCTAAACCATCCCAGCGCCCTTGTTTTAATAACACACCGTGTCCATTAGCATAAGCCGCTGCACCAAGGCTTTTATGAATTTGAGCGCCGGTCCGTTCGCCTTTTGAAAGCCCCCAAAGTAATGGATCCGGCAAACATCGTAAAGCATCCATTAAGTCTTCGATTGAATTCTTCGAACCGTTTTCTATGGATAATTCAACTTTGTATTTGCCAGCTTGAACTATCCACAAACTCCCCACTTTGTTCCCATGCGGGAATTTAACATTGTGAGTTGGGCCTGATGTAATTTTAACCTTAGAGGTAGTTTTATCAGGCTTCCATAAATGCATAAAATGCTGCTTTATGTTTTCAAGTTTCTTTTTTTCAGGTATTTCAGCAATAGTCGATGGTTTGTAATTTCGAGGTACAGAAGGTCCTGCGGTGGCTCTTCTTTTTATTTTATCCGCTCTTTTCGAATCAGGATCAACTCCAGAAGCCTTGTTAGCTCTGCTTTTTTTCAGAGCCTCATCGATAAATAATTGATCCTCGATAACTAAATCATCCTTCTTTATTTTGATTATTTTATTATTTGGTAATTGAAGCTGAACAATTCCATCCTTACAAGAATAGAGTTTTGCCTCCGCTTGCTTACCCTTTTTATGAGTCCATGTACGTCCTTCTAAAGTTGAAACGCTTGATATCAGAAACAAAACCAATAATACTTTTTTTAGCCGTTTTTTCATAATTTCTGTCTGTATTTTACTGATAGGAATTTTCTTTTTCAAGGGTTTTTTGGGGGGTCAGTGAAAGCGCCGGGATAAACCGGATTGGAAATGAGAATGAAAGAGTCTTACAAAGAACAACTAGCCACTGACTTTGGCCACGAACCCTACGCCGGGAGCGGTGACGCTCCGGGTGTAGCATCCTCCTTCGCCAAGGCTATGGCAGGACAAGTGGGTAAGTGGAGACGCAGGCCAGCCATCGTGCTCCGAAATCAAAATTCCCGTGTGCCGACCTTGTCCTGACAAGGGGAAGGCACCCTCACCTTCACCGCCACGGCAAGGTGAAGGTGGATACGGGCAAGCAGGTATTCATCGACCGCAACAAGTTTGCCGCACGCCTGCCTGACGCGGGCGAGGCGGAACTCCGGAACGTCCGCATACTGACCCCCGACAAGAGCGAAATGATGCGCTACACATTCTATTGATCCAAGGCTGAATCAGATTACGATCACGAAGAAAGGACCAAGTAACGTCATGCGCACTATCGCAACACTACTCACTGCGGCCATGCTGCTCCCTCAGTTATCACTCGCCCAGCCCCGGAATGCGGAGGCAAAGATGTCCGTGCTTGAAAACGACCAGATCCGGTTTGGCGCCAATCTGACACTCGGTGGCGCCATCACGCTCCTGTCGACCAAGGATGGCCCCAATATGATCAACAGCCATGACTGGGGACGACAGATCCAGATGTCATTCTATAGTGGCCCCAAGCCATTCGAACCCAATGGCAAGAAGCCCGCGGACCACTGGAAGCAGCTGGGCTGGAACCCAATCCAGTCGGGTGACTTTGGCGGCAACACCTCAACGATTCTTGAACACAGGAACGATGGCAAGACCATCTATGTGAAGTGCCGACCCATTCCCAGTGTCTGACACTATTTTTGACCGCGATGATGAACACAAAATTTGGTTGTGACTGAGCGTTCGCGAAGGCAAAACAGGCGAGAGCCAGGAAGGAGAGAATCTGTTTCTTCATTGGTTGCTATGAATTTGCTTTTGAGGTGGGGCGCTTGGGGGCGCCGTTGAAGGCATCGGCGCGACTCGATGCGGGTGTTTATCAATCTGAATAATAGTTTTCTGCTGGCAGCTTGACTGTTAAGTCTGCTGAGATCTTATCAAAAGCTTTCTGAGCTGCTTTGCCGTCTGTTGTTTCAGCATGTTCTTGAGCAAAGTTTTTAAGTGCGTCTAATTGAGACACATTTATTTTTTTAGCTTTATTGATACGGCTTATGATACCATGGAATTGGCGGCTAATTTTTAGCTTTTCCATATTCCCTTCTTCCTTAAAAGAGGATCGATAGCTCTTAAATACTTCATCGTATGAGGGTATTCCTTTGTATGATTTGGAGTATTTTTGAAAATTCGCATACACACTGTAAATATCGCCGGAAGAATCTTGCTTCTTGATCAGCGCAAGATGACCTTCAACATTCGAATTGACTTTGTTAACCAGCGTTTTAGTAAAATGATCCCCTTGGTTTTTACTCTTTTTCAGCGCAGCAAAAGCTTGAGACCATTTCTTAGCTTCGATCAACTCAGCCACTCTACTTAATTCAGGAGGCAGATCAATAAATACGGGGGCATTCTTTATCTGGGCACTCTCGTCTTTATCTACTGAGCCACCATTTTTCCGAACC
>CAJWKT010000142.1 GCA_913041665.1 uncultured Gammaproteobacteria bacterium
ACACCTGTAACGCACCCGTGGCCTCAGCCTGGTCAACCAGTTTGCCTGCCACCGTTTGTGATCGGGGTATCACAAGCCCGGCATCCGGGTCCCACATGGCCCCTTGGATCATGTCCTCTTCCAGCAATGGCATCTTTTCTTTGGCTTCTTTCGCACTGATCATTGTCACATTGGTGCCAAAGGCCCGGCCGGAGCTGGCTTTGCGTTTGAGTTCAGCCATGCGTTCATCATCGTCATGGCGCGCGACCTCCAGGCCGCCCACCCGGCTGTAATGCCCCATCTCGTCGTAGAACGCTACGCTGTACCGCGTGGTGTAGCAGGTCATATTGTCGTGTGCTGTCATGTAGCAAAAGTCCGACGCATGCGAGGTGGAACCGATATCCGTGGGTATCGATGATTTGTCGATACCGACGATATTTTTCCAGCCCTTTGCGATCAGATGGTGCGCTACTGAAGCGCCGACAATGCCACCAAGTCCAATGATGACGACATCAGCGCTTTTGGGAAAACTGGCCATTTTCTACTCCATGATTGATTCGGATTGCCACGGAACGCTACGGAAGACTTTTGCATAGCGATACCGAGCTAGCGGTGTCCCACCGTTTGGAGCATTCTTGTTAATTATGAACTCGAAGGTTAAGCCCTCGACCTGCAGAAAATCAACTGCAAAGACGTACTCTTTCTTGTCACAGGTGACTCAGTTCGGCTAGTTACCAACCGTGCCAGTTGATCGCGCTATGTCGTCAATAATGAGTTTGGCTCAACCCCCACATCCACCAATTTGGCCCTGGCGGCCAAGTACTCACGCACACCATCGAACTCCTCGAAGGTGGAGGTGAACCGTGCAAGCCTGGGGTAAGAGTCCAGCAGTATTCTTAGTATCTTAATCATCGGTTGCGGATAACTCTTTTGCACTAGTCAAGGATACGATCTAAGGTCCAGATCGCCAATTCATGTACCAAATGCTCCTCTTCTGCAAACCGTCCCTGTGGTCGGGCTTGAACAGATTGACCAATTTGTTGCGCTTCACAAATCGCATTATCCTCGGCTGTCGCTGTATCCCATCGTTCAAAATAGGATTGAACCGTTTTCTGAAAATCTGGCGTCGTAATCGTCGACTCCGTAAAACATGATCCTACTTCGAGACGAGACCGGGTAGGACTTTGCGGCTGAATTGCGAGCCACCACATACTATCTGGCGCGAAAACAAACTGCGTACAGGGATATATATTGGTAAAAAAGGTTCCCCTTTGTTGTTCTTTAGATAGGTCTGGATTGATTGGTAAAGTTTGTGTGGAATTGGGGAGTATCGAAAGCGTTTTCTTTCCATCTACATATACAAACAGGCACGACCATTCACCCGCAGTCGCTTTTGGGTGTGATTGTTGTCGTCCAAGCGTAGATTGATGAACGGTACCCGTATGATAGGTTTCCAGAGAATTTTCTATGAGTAGTTTCCAATTGCACTGTACGTCAAAGCTTTTTCGCCTCACGCATCTTAGCAATTGCGGGCTGTAGTTACGGAAGAAATCGGGCATATCTCCAAGCCAATCTTTTAACTCTGGTCCATCGTCACTGTATCGAATAAATAGAAATCCCCCCCAGCTGTCCAGTTTTAGTGGCAATAGACCATATGATTCTTTCTGGAAATTATGGACGCCCTTCATTCCCGGCGTTCGAACGAGCGTGCCTTCGCACGAGTAAACCCAACTGTGATAAGGGCATACAATATGTTTTATTGAGCCGGACCCTTTAAGCAGCCGCATGCCACGATGACGACAGGTGTTGAAGAATGCGTTGATCTGTCCAGTTTCATTTCTGATAATTATCGCTGGACCGCCAATGCCATCATAGGTCAAGAAGTCTCTTGGATTGGGTAGCTCATCTTCTCGCCCGACGAAATGCCAGCCATGGTTAAATATCTTGTCGACCTCCCGTTGGTAGAACACTTGACTTGTATAACACCAGGAGGGCAGATTGCTGGCCTGTAGTAGAGGCTGCCGGACCTCCTGGTAGTGTATCGGGTTGAGAATATCGGTCGGAGTCATGACTCAACGCAGGCAAAAATCGGATGGACAAGTCTACAATTAGACTTAGGCAAAAGAAAATGAGAATTAGAATGAGAGTGTATTTCAATGCTGGTTAAGCCATCTCGACGTCTAGATTTCACACAGATCCCCATTTTAGATATTGGATCTTTGGTATCAGGTCAAAGCGATCCGGAATTAATTACAAGCTTGAGAGCCGCCTGTACCGATGTGGGTTTTTTTTACATCAAAAACCATCAGATCCCGCTTTCGTTGGTCAGGGCGCTTAAAGATGCAGCTAAGGAGTTCTTCCAAGCACCCATGAGTGAGAAAATGAACATTGCAATCGATTCTCGGATTCAAGGTTATCTTCCGTTAGGGTACCGAAGTTATGAGGGCGAGGAGAGGGCGGGGACCAGCCATCAGGAAGGGTTCTGGGTTGGCTACGAGCGGGCTATTTCTAAAGAAATGCCCCTTAGTGGCCCTAATCAGTGGCCAAAAAGGTATCCGACTCTAAAGGATGCAATGCTTCGATATTTTGATTGCTTGGAAGGCCTGATCGAGGCACTGTTACAAGGCTTCTCTCGTGCCTTGGGTCTGAGTCCGGATTATCTTTCGACATATTACAAGCAACCCTTGAGTCGTCTTAAGGTAAATCATTACCCTCCGCAGCACGACCCAGTCAGTGACGATGATATCGGCGTCGTACCCCATTCAGATTCGGGTGGCTTTACCATATTGTGGCAGGATGAATGGGGGGGTCTTGAGATTCAGAATAAAAACGGAGAGTGGGTTGGAGCGCCACCTGTAGAGGGAACATTTGTCATCAATATTGGCAACATTATGCAGATTTGGAGCAACGGAGAATTCTCCTCAACGCCACACAGAGTCGTCAATCGCAGCGGTCAGGACCGATACTCCATACCTTTATTCGTCAACCCCAGTGCTGATACTCTGATTATGCCTGTAGTGGGAGAAAGTGAACTTTACGATTCTTTTAATTACGGCCATTACCAGCGTGATCTGTGGCGTCGAACTTTTCCAATCGCGAACGTTGATTAAGATCTTACTTTTCCAGTTGAAAAGGAAAATCCCATGAAACCGAAAAACACTCATCAGGTAGGTCCTGGAGAGGTGGTGGGCCTAGAGGTAAAAACAAACGCGCTTGTTCGTGTGTTAACGCCCTATGGTTGTCAGGTGGTAGATACTTGGGGATTTCATATCTCAAGTGATATTGAGTATCTGTCAATGGCTCATAACCACACAGCGCTTTACAGGACCCGATTTAAAGTAGGAGACACGTTAGTTAGTAATAAATTCACCCCTCTTTTACGATTGGAAAATGATACAACAGATGGGTTCCATGACTCGTTTCATGCCGCTTGCTCAATGGGCAGTTATTCTTTTTTTGGTGAAACCAATCATCACCCTAATTGTGAAGACAATCTTCGCCAGACACTTAAAGAGTACGGCCTCGAATGCCAGATTACTCCTCCGCCATGGAATTTATTCGAGCGATCTGTTATAGACGAAAGAGGCAGGCTTCATGATGAGGCTACGGGATCCACAGCAGGCGATTTTGTCGAGTTGCGTGTCGAACGTGATCTCTTATTGATATTCTCAGCATGTCGCTCGACGGTAGGCAACATCAATAACGGCCGCCCCCTGGGCGCAGAGATCTGGGTTTTCGATCCAGAAATTCAATAGCGCTAGATTGGCCTTTCTGGGCTGTGGACTGGCTTGTATGAGTTGAGGGGGGTCAGCTGACTGACAACCACACCCAAATTCCTCTATATGGTTTTCTTGATACCTAAA
>CAJWKT010000143.1 GCA_913041665.1 uncultured Gammaproteobacteria bacterium
AAACCTGGCTGAAACAGTACAATCACATCCGCCCGCATCAGGCTCTGAACATGCGCTCACCAGTGCCAGAGACTCTATCAGGAAATGGTACATAGAACGGGGGCTTTACATCCCCCACCAATTAGGTGCCTCTGGACTTCCACATTCTGGAAATCACATCGAGGTGGAAACCTGTGTGTTGCGCTGACATCGAGCTTCTAAGGTCTAGGAGGGTCGAGAGCTCCCTAGGTGCCGTTATCTAAAACTCGTCTGCTGCAGCACCATCACCGACCAATGAGAATGGTGCCCAGAATATGGGATGGGCATAGGAAAATATTATTTTCCCGCTTTCAATATCAACAAACCCGGGACCTTCGATGAGCGCATGCATGGATTGGCGAAGAGCCTCGGCGCGACTAAGATTGTCATTGGCAGCCCAGCGTTTAAATAACTCTGAAGTCAGCGCCACAGCGCTCGTCGTCTCAACGGGCCAGTTGCTCACCAATAAAGCCCGAGTGCCCGCATAAAAGAAGGCCCTGCCCAGACCTGAGACGGCTTCGGCGCCAGCACCGTCTGCGGAACCTGTGTTACATGCTGAAAGCACGACCCAATCGGCATCAAGTTTCAAACCAAGGATCTCACCCATAGTGAGCAGGCCGTCATTACCTGGATCGTTCGCCACATCAGGTGCCGATAATGCTAACGCTGGTTGGCTCAGGCCATTGAGGTCCCCTGGGATCAAGCCGTGCGTGGCAAAGCTGATGACGCGATAATCAGAGAGTTTGGTCGTTTTGACTAATCCCTCGCTGGCCCGGGCACCTAAAAACAGATCTTTGGAAAGGTCCGCTTTCAATGCTAGCGCCATGGCGCGTAGTTCATCGGCAGTATCGGGAAGACGCGGCAATTGGCCCAACTCGGCGCTGTCGAACTCTGAAGTTGCGGGTGCCGCACGTAGATGTACCGGTAGTCCGCGGGTCTTAAAACCACGAATTTCAAGTGCCGCAGTTATGGCTGTCTTGGATGTATCCGATTTTGCCTCAGCTGCCTGCTTCTTGTTGAACCAGGGATCGCCAAATCCGACAAAAGCCTTACGGGCTGCATTGCCAGCCGGAAGCTTCCGTAACGCTAACAAAGAGGTTACTGACGGCAGCATTGTCACCGCGTGGGTCCGCACTAGCCAAGGAACGTTCTGGTATTTTTTAAACAGAACTTCTTCTTCTGAGTCCAAAGAAGCTGGCTCGGTTGGCAGCAATGACAATGGCAGATAACCGAGTGGCCCATGTGCTACTATCAACAGGCTTTTAGCTCTCTTCCAACCTGCCTCAACAGGCTTCAAAAGCTTCTCGTAAAGGCTGTAGGCCTCAGCCAAATCATATTCCGGTATGTCGCCGAGCGTCTCCGCATCGGGATTAAGGGCAGCACGCACCCGAGCTACCGAATCTTTAACGTCTTCCCGTCCCAGATCAACCGATGAGAACGCCACCTCACCTGAATGCGGTATCGCCCAGACATAGGTTCTGTCCGGACCAACATATGTCGAGATCAATGACTCACCAATGCTCAAGGTCGATTGTGCCAGTTTGATGGTTGGTGGTTTAGGATTTATAAGTTGAGCATAATCTGGAAACCGACCCTCAATCTCTTCCATCAGCGCTGCACGAGCACTACTCAGGTCGTCGATACGGGTTTGGATGTCTTTGGTAGCACTGGCGTTACTAAGGCTCGGCTCGCTTATCATCAAATTGGCAAGATGTCCGTAAAGCACACTCACCTGTTTCTGAGCATCCTGTTCGCGGCGTGCCAGGTTGGCTAGTTCTGGATCCTTAATAGTAGCACGAGCACTGGAGGCGTTTAATGCACTTTGCACCGACCTACCACGTGACAAATCTGCAATACGGAAGGCTTCCGCGATAACATCGAAACCAGCCTCACGCTCCAGCGATGTGCCTCCAATTTTTGATAATAAATGAATGTAAGATTCAAGAATTAGTCCAAGTCGCTGCCTCCTAAAAGCCTTGGTGTCTTGCTCACCATGGGATTGACGTGACCTAGAAAGGAGGACTGGCACGGAGTCCCGGAAATTAGACAACGCTGCCTTCTCGTCTTTTGTCACAACCTGGGTTGCAGCAAGAAATCCAAGGGCTTCTGCGGTCACGTAGTGCTTCTCTCCAAGCAGGCTCTTGTTCCGTTCATAGATATTCTCAGCAATTGTCGCAGCGGCCTCAATATTGCCTGTATTAAATTGTGCAAATACCCAGTTTAAGTTTGAAGAAAAGAACTTTTCAAATGTGGGCAGATCGGTGGCCAAGTCGTGTTCTATTTGCGTGTATATCTCAAGTGCTTGTTCCCATTTCCCTTGAGCAACAAGAATGTCAGCCATACCCGCTCTAGCGTCATTAAATGCCCAGGACTCGGGCTTAACTCCAACCTCCTCATATATATGGATTGTAACTTCAGCGAGTTGCTCGGCCTCTTCATATCTGCCTTGTTCAAGGAGGGTCTTAGTAAGCAAATTCAGAGCACTGGCCACATACGAGGAATATCGACCGTAATCTGAAAGCATGAGGAGAAGACCTTCACGAGCTATTACTTCAGCCTCTACGTATCGCTCTTGAGCAATAAGTACTAGAGCGAGATGTCGGAGGTACCAGACATAGGTTTGCCCAGCAAGTTTGCTATCGCCCCATCCACTGTCCGTATTTTTAAACGGTTCCCATCTTTTTACGGCACCCCGCATAAGGGCTTCAGCTTCATCCAACTTTCCGCGCTTTGCTAGCACAATAGCGCGTGCTGTAGAATGAAGGGTTTCAATTATAGTTAGACCTCTTCGCGTCATGTCATCCCAGCTGCGCACCTCGTTGAGCAGGGGACGAGCCCGTTTAAGCTCTTGTTCCGCGAGGGCAAAATCCCCAGCCTCAGCGGCCATACCAGCCAAAACATAACGTAAACTAACGATATCATCCTGCCAATCTGTCCTTGTCAACTTAATAGCCTTACGTATGCCTTTTATGGCATCACTATAGTTACCAAGGTAGCTTGTTAAATAGGCTGCGGCCTCTAAAGCGTATGCGGCAAATTCATCGTTATTGGACAACTCAAATAGTTCCGCTGCCTTCTGATAGTCAGCAAGAGCTTGATTTTGTCTTCCCAAATGGTCAGCTTTTTCCCCCCGTTTATAATAAAACATTGCCAACTCTGCATCATTGCTGGCTACAGGTGGTTTTTCATCTGCCACCACTCGCATCTGTCTGAGTGTCTCAAGATCCTTCGGTTTTTGTTGTTCGAGTATTCCCGTGATGTCGCTAATAGTCCTTGGTGGGGGCACAAATCCGCCCTTAAAGCTAGCAGTAACCCTTTTCGCCTCATCCAAAGAAAGCGGCGTAATTCCGCTTGTCTGACAGGCCCCCAGCAACGAGGCAACAACAAGTAAGGTCAACGTTTTGGAAATGAAGGTAGAGCCCAAGTGACTAATCGACATCTGTATAACTACTCCCACTCGATGGTGCCCGGCGGTTTTGACGTGACATCGTAGACCACGCGGTTGATGCCGCGCACCTCGTTGACGATGCGGGTCGCCGCCCGGCCCAAAAACTCCATCGGGAACGGATAGAAATCGGCGGTCATGCCGTCGCTTGAGGTCACAGCGCGAAGGGCGCACACGTACTCGTAGGTGCGCTCGTCCCCCATAACCCCGACAGTGCGCACGGGAAGGAGGACGGCAAACGCCTGCCAAATTTCGTCGTAGAGCCCGGCGTTGCGAATTTCCTCGATATAGATGGTGTCGGCGCGGCGCAGGATGGCGAGCTTGTCCGGGGTGACTTCGCCGGGCACGCGAATCGCCAGGCCGGGTCCGGGGA
>CAJWKT010000144.1 GCA_913041665.1 uncultured Gammaproteobacteria bacterium
TATCTATAAAATAATGATTAGCTGTTCCAATTAAAATTTGTTTGCATTATAGTTACGACAGCACCGATTTGATCCAGATTGCGGGGTGCTTTATAAATACCAGCTAAACCGGACAGAATTCTGAACCCGATTTAGCCATGCTGGATCGGGTTTTTTATTGGATTGGTTTCCCCAAGAAACCGGGCATTTGTTAGCCAGATTGTGCGCCCGCCATTCAGCGAAGCACTAAAAGGAGGTTTCTATGTCATACCCTGCCAAAGCAAACACGCCATTTGATGTCTTTCTGCATGAAACGTCACACCAGCTAGTAATAAGGTTATACAGAGATAGCTGACGGAGCATACAAGGCATACCAGAAGAGTCAGGATGAGAGAAAGTCTTTCTCGGATGTCTTGAGTGCAAACGATTAATTTTTAAGTGTTCGGTGACAGGATGTCATCGTCTTCCAGCTCAGGTCCGCGCCCTGGTATTCGGACAGCGAGCAACCTCCCCTAAGAATGGAGGTTAGTGAAGTGGGTCAACCGCGCTCAATATTCGTGGGGCTAACCGCAAGGCGTAATGGTCTTTTGTGACCTGACAAATTCGGAGCTGGGGAATCTGTGATTTTGGTAACAGGCTGACCAGAGGGGATCATCGGTGTGCATTTAGAGCCGACTACAAAGAATATCCCCGTAACAAGACATGAAACCCAAAAATTGCTTTGTTTTAGTTTGAAATGAAGCCTTGAATAAAAGGAGATTTTTTATGAGAACACATGAAAGAAAGAAAGTGCTTATGGAGTGCGAGGCGATGGAGGCCAGAGAGATAGAGGTTTTTATTCTGAAGACTCTCGATGACCATCCCCTTGCTGCTAACAATCCTGTTGCAATAATAGCGGGGCTTAGTAATGCCCTGCTAACCGTAGCTACCAGAATGGATGTAGAGAAGGAAAGCTTTTTCCTGCTGCTCGCCACTAGCTGGGATCATTATCAAACAGCACTGGATGATGACGATAACGGGAGGGTTCACTAGGGAAAATTTAACCTGAAGCGTGGTTCTCTCAAGGGACCGGGCATTTGTTAACCAGCTTGTGCGCCCGCAATTAAGCAAAGCACTAAAGAGGAAATATTATGAACGCTCAAGATATCTTAAAGTACCTAGAAAAGCAGGGCTTGAAACCAGCGCCACCAGACGACCCGATTTACCGGCAGGGGGCAACGATACGTTTTATAAACCATTCTGGGACTACTGCTCCTAAAAAGCGGAAAGAATCGGATGGAGAAAAATAGATAACGTAAATTTACCGGATTGGTTCCCCTAAGGAACCGGGCATTTGATAACCAGCTTGTGCGCCCGCAATTAAGCAAAGCACTAAAGAGGAAATATTATGTCTAGACAACCACCTCCGTTGATGGACCTGAATGAACGTCCACAGCAACGCTATTACATCGTACCTGATATACCCCAAAAACCTGATGAGCTAGAGTTTCCCTTGGGTTATGCCGGTGAGAATGGTATCCCGCAAAAAATGCCGAGGGGCGCAAGCTTCCTTTTGCAAACAGAGTGGGCTTGGTCGCCCATGAACAACGCTATCCTTAATTACCACCTCAGCCTTAATAGTAACCAAAACCGCTGGGTTCTCTGGGTAAGTGTTTTTGATGACTACAATATTCCCTGGCAATGGAGGACCGCTGAAAACGTGCTGTCAATGCCTCACGGTGGTGTCAGGCGTGAACACGCTGCCGCTCACTTAATAAGGGCATACTGGGAGTGGGCACTAATTCATAATGGATTGGATCACTTTCATTGGATTTCCCGGGTAGGCCTATTGGATGTTGGGCGGGCACGGCAAATTGCCAAGGAGGTCTGGCATGAAGACGAATAAGTACCTCCTTGAGTATACGCGCGAACCTGCCTGGCTCGCCTATATCGAAACATTCGATTGGCGAGGGCCGCGGATGATCCCTGAGCACGAACGTGTGCCAATTCCGGAGAATGTGACGCCCATTATGTACACGTTTGCGGGTGAAATTGTCTTTGGTGATCTTGGCAGAGAAATCGAGAGAAGAAACAAGGAGGCGGCCGGATAGAGTGAGGGGCCGAAAGGCCCCTTTTCATTACTAACTAGCTAAACCGCTCAAAAAGAGTATCCGTAAGGGGCTGCAACATCTTCCATTGCACGGTGATCGGTTCATCCCCTTTCCATCCGATAAACTTCAAATCCCCACAACTAACGAACGGAGCCGCTTTGCCTTGAGGTGTCTTCCCCTGATCGCGAACGAACAGGTGTACCATCCTTCCGTCGCGCTCGTGATTTACAATCTTCTGACCTGAAGGTTTACTTCTATTCGTTCTATTCTGACTCACCCATTGAAAAGAATCCTTGGACAAAAACTTGTCAGCATATTGGTGTTCTTGAGCCATTCCTTGCTTATTTAAAGTCACCAAAAGAAAAATGTGATCTCCATCGACTACGTATCCTTGATTCCATTTCGAGGTATTAAATTCCAAGCCCCACAACGGAGGAATTTCAGCCCTCATGTATTCTTGCCATATTTTTGGTTTTCCTGGCGCTTCGAGCATCGGCTTTAATTCATATGTATCATCCACCATTTCGAATTTGACCTGCTGGGTGGTGCCAGGTTGCCCAGCCTTTGATCCAAAAAAAGATCTTAGTACGTCTGGCAAGCAATTCTTTTCTCTATTGGCCTTTCGCAGAACGTTAACGGCAATCTGAACGAAATTGGCTTGATATTCCTCATTGTCTACTACCACAAGTGTCCAGCCATCCGGTATCCCGGGATGCTTGTCTCTAGGTGGCAAGAATAACATCGGCGTACTGCTTGAATGGCTAACCTTGCAGACAATGCTTTTGGCGAAATTTGATTCGCCATGCAATCGGTCCAAATATTGTGAAAGTCTGTAGTCGCAAACCTCTTGCGTTAACTCTCCGAGTTCAGGTCCATTCCTATCTATAAGTCTGATGCTTTCAAATTCTCCACTCTCGTAAGCAAAGTATTTCACGCCGTCCATTCCTTTGCCCTCTATCCATGCTTCAATAGGATTCCGCTCTAGGAGATCCCGCATAGCGTCCTCATCATGCAGGGCTTCGCTGAATTCCTCATGTAACAGATGTATGCGTTTGGCTATCCGGACAGTTTGACGGCTCAAGTCACTAATTGAAATCGTCCCAGGAAACCTGTTCTCCGCTATCATTGCGAGGAGTGACACCATTTTAAAACTCTTGTTCATTTGGGTGATTTCGATGGACTCGAAGAACTCCCGATTCGAATTAAACGCTTCCTGCTCTGCTTCGGTTAATCCATTCTCTGCATTGACGAAACCAAACCATGAGCCGAATGGCTTACGCAGTCTCCTAGGGTCGTAGCCTTCATGCCATGCCTCACTCGCCAGTGGACGACGCCCATGTAGCTCCTTGAAACTACGGAACCAAAAGGATATCTGTTCAGCAACTGCAGTTGGACGGGCCAGCTGCTTAAGAATATTCATTGCCTCCAACTCATATTCAACGGAGCATCCTGCTGGCAGCTCCAATTCGCCCCTCTCTAACGCCTCGAGAGCACGGCTGACCTCTCCAATATTTTTCCCTGCTCCTGGCAATAACAACATGGGGACTTGCAGGAAAGTACGATGATTGCCGATGTAGTCAATCACATTGAGATGGGCCTTATCCTGAGATTTGCGAAGTCCACGCCCAAGCTGTTGCAGCCAGAGTATTTTTGACTCCGTTGGTCTTAGCATCATAACGGTATCAATTGCAGGTACGTCGACTCCTTCATTAAACATATCAACCGCAAATACGATCTCCACTTCTTTGCTTTCCAACT
>CAJWKT010000145.1 GCA_913041665.1 uncultured Gammaproteobacteria bacterium
AGGCCATGCTGGAGGTTTTATACGCAACGGGAATGCGTGTCTCAGAACTGATATCGATAAAAGGGCATAATTTGGATTTGGTTACCGGTAGCCTGAGAACCATGGGAAAGGGAGCCAAAGAACGTATTGTACCGATAGGGATGGTTGCAAGAAGGTCTCTGGAGGACTATTTATTGAATTCTCGGCCTGTTCTGGCGAGGGGGCAAAGGGTGGAAGAGTTATTCCTGACCCGGCGGTCCAAAGCCATGACCCGGCAGGGGTTCTGGAAACTATTAAAAGGGTACGTGCGCCAGTGCGATATTAAAACCACGGTGTCCCCGCATACCTTGAGACACGCCTTCGCAACGCATTTATTGGAGAGGGGAGCCGATTTAAGATCGGTCCAGCAAATGCTGGGTCATGCCGATATCTCTACCACGCAAATCTACACCCATATCCTTGCAAAAAGAATGTTGGAAGTCCATGACCGGTTCCATCCTAGAGCTGGCTGACCGGCGAGCCGCCGGTGGCGAGGTTTAATGGCCCCCTCTTTTTAAAGAGGGAGTACAACCTCATTTAAGCCGAGGGAACCTCTTCTTTCGCCAGAGAAAGTTATTGCACACTGGCCCCACGCCGAGTGGAATTATTTTCTTGACTGGTTTTGCTATAAAAGATAACATTCCCCCTCGATATCCCTCCTTATGAATTGAGCTTCCGGATTTACAAAGGGTTTGAATTCAAAGGTTTTTTCAAGCCATGATTTTTGAAATTGATAAAATCGATGAAGAGGGTCAGAGTTTTGAAGTGCTCGAACCCAAACAGCACTTTCATATCGACTCACCCGATTGTGTCTTAACGGAAGATGTTAAAATTCAGGGGAGGCTGGAAAAAATCGGTCATGAAATTCTGTGCCAGGGTTTGTTGGAAACGGGTCTCTTGGTAACGTGCACCCGGTGCCTGATTGGTTTTAGTTTTCCGGTAAAAAATAAACTCAGAGTTCATTTCATAGCCAGGGTTGAAAATGACAAGACGAGAAAAGAAATTGAACTTACTGATCTGGATTTTGAGCAGGAATTCTATGAAGAGGGTCGTATTGATCTGTCTTGCCCAGTCCGGGATTTGATATTATTGAGCCTGCCACAAGTTAGGCTGTGCCGAGAGGATTGCTCCGGGTTGTGCTCGCAGTGTGGGACAAACCTGAATGAGAAACATTGCGATTGTAATAACGAAGAGCCTTGCGATCCACGCTTGGCAGTTTTACAAAAATTAAAAGATAAGCTGAAATAGGGAGATATTATGGCTGTACCAAAGAAGAAAACATCCAAATCCAGACAGGGAATGCGGCGGTCTCATTTGAGCCTTAGTGTCCCCGCCTATGTAGAGTGCACCCAGTGCCATGAAATGACCCGCCCGCACCATATTTGCGCACATTGCGGTTATTATAAGGGCAAAGAAGTGATGGAAGTCGAAGCGGTTTAATGCCCCGGTTGTCTCACTTTTTGGTTACCCATTCGCTCTAGAAAATTCCCAACGCCCTCTGGCCGGTGAGCCGCCGGGGCAAAGTGCAACAACTTTCTTGGGCTAGCAAAGAGTTATCTCGGCTCAACGAGCCATTGCTATTTACCCCCACGGCTAGTGGAAAGGAGCCAGGTTCATAGATGAAAATCGTGGTTGACGCCATGGGGGGCGATCATGCTCCAGAGGCCGTTGTGGAAGGTGCCCTCATGGCGGCGAGCGAATATAGTACAGAAATTATTCTCACCGGCTTATCCGAAACGGTTCAAACGATTTTGGATCGTTTGGATCCCGTTCATAAACTGCCTGTTCAAGTCGTCCACGCCGACGAGGTAGTGGAAATGCACGACCTTCCCGGAAAAGTTCTTCGCTCCAAACGTAAATCCTCCATGAAAATTGGTTTGGACCTGCTAAAAGAGGGGACCGCATCGGCTTTTGTGAGCGCCGGAAATACCGGTGCTGTTCTTGCTTATTCCACAGTCATTTTAAGACCCTTAAAGGGTGTGGATAGACCCGCGATTGCCATTCAACTACCTACTTTGAAAGGCAATGCCATTCTTTTGGATGCCGGTGCGAATGTAGACTGTAAGACCAGCCAGTTGTTTCAATTTGGAATTATGGGACATGTTTTTGCAGAATATATTCTTGGAAAGGAAAACCCCCGGGTGGGTTTGCTTAGTATCGGAGAAGAGGATGGGAAGGGCAATGAAATTGTTAAGGAGGTTTTTCAAATGCTCAAAGCCAGCCACATTAATTTTATTGGCAATATAGAGGGTAAGGAAGTATACCGGGGCAATGCTGATGTGATTGTTTGCGATGGGTTTACTGGTAACATTGCGCTCAAAATAAGTGAAAGCCTGGCTGAAATGATCGGGACCAATCTCAAAAGAATGTTTCAGAACAATTGGGCCAGCAAACTGGGTTATCTATTATTAAAACCGCAGTTGGACCAGTTCAAGAAAAACCTGGCTGGGATGATCCGTGAACTGGTAGATGATGACGTGACTGTCATCCTGATGACTCCAAATGCCCCCAGGAAGGCGATGAAACAATGGCAGAGACAACGGACTGCCAGTTACGCGGAAGCGGTTAGAGAGCTTGCAGGGGGCCTCAAGCTGCCACTTGTGGATATCTGGAAGTCATTTCACGAGTATGACAGCCCGGACGGACGGGGCGTGGACGCCCTGCTCCTGGACGATGTCCACCCCAACGACGAGGGTCACAGACTGGTTGCCCAGGCGATTCGAGAGGTCGTCAGTTCCGCCATCGTGATGGAGATGCGGGACCCCCGCATCGCAGACGTGACCGTCACGTTTGTGGAAGTCAGTGGCGATATGCGACGTGCCCGCGTGCATGTCACGATCATGGGTGACGACCAGAAACAGCAACTCTGCCTGCATGGACTCCAGCATGCCGCCGGCTACCTGCAGCAGAAGATCGCCAACCGTATCGACACGCGGTACACCCCTCGGCTTGAGTTCCGAATTGATGAAGGTGTCCAACGGTCGCTCGAGGTTCACCAGCTGCTGGGCGAGTTGTTTCCGGAAGACGAGAAGACTGCCGGAGATGACAGCTCGACGCCAACGAAACCTTAACCAAATCACCGCTTGAGAGGTCACTGACAAACGGATGAGTACTGCAAATCGCCAGGAAGTTATCAAGAAGTCGTTTCGCGTGCTGAAAAAGAAGTTCAAGCGGCACCCGGTCCCCAGCGCACGAACTGTTCTGGAACACCTGCTTTACGGGTGCTGCCTGGAAAATGCCACACCAGTGCAGGCCGACGAGGCGTTCGGGCGATTGCAGACGATGTTCTTCGACTGGAATGAAGTCCGTGTTACTAGCATCACGGAATTGACCGAGGCGATGGGCAAGGTCAACGACGCGGGAGACGCCGCCCGGCGACTGCGGTACACCTTGCATCACGTCTTCGAGGCCCACTACCAGTTCGACATCGAGTACCTGAAAAAAGAGAACATCGGGCAAGCGATCAAGATCCTCAGGGGCTATCACGGAATCACCCCCTTTGTCATTAACTACGTCGTCCGGCATGGACTCGACGGTCACGTGGTACCGCTAAACCGTGGAGCCGTGGCTGCCTTCGCCCTACTCAAGGTGGCAACACCGCGGGAGGCCAAACAGCAAAAAGTGCCTGGACTGGAACGGGCCATTACCAAGTCCCGTGGAGTGGAGTTCTCTGATTACGTCCAGCAGTTCGGTGTCGCCTTTGATACCACGCCCCACGGCAAGTTGATTCGCGAGACGCTGCTGGACATTGACCCCAATATCCAGCACGATTTGCC
>CAJWKT010000146.1 GCA_913041665.1 uncultured Gammaproteobacteria bacterium
TGCTAAGGCAATTAATTGTTTAAAAGGACCTATACCTGAACCCTGCGATCAATGTGGTTTTTGCGAAGAGCCGGAAAAGATTGTTTCGTGTTGACCCGTGATGTGGTGCTGACACTAAAAAGTGTTGGTCTGGATATCGCGGAGCAACCTTCGAGTAAACGCGATCTGAAGAAAGCGCAAGACCAGTTCAATGTCTGGCATGAGGAGACTGGCTTACCCTATAGCCATTTGAGCAAGATCGTTGCCTGTAGTGTTGGTGAGAATTACCTCTGAAACCACACCCTATATTTATAGACTCTCAAGTAGCGTCGGAAAACCCTTATGTATGATTCCCCTGATCGAGAGTTGAGAAAGGGTCTGCGATCAATGGGGGTTTGCGGAGAAGAGAGTCTGGTATTTAGTTTGGCCCAGTATCTAAAGTTGCTTGAGAAGTGGAATCAGAAGGTTAACTTGGTCGCTAGTACTGACATAGGCTCTATGGTAGGCCGTCATGTTCTGGACAGCCTCTCCATCCATCCTTACCTGAGCGGAAATACTATTGTGGATGCCGGGTCTGGTGCCGGGCTTCCTGGAATCCCCTTGGCTATTTTAAATACAGACAAAGAATTTATCTTGGTGGACAGCAATGGCAAGAAAACACGGTTTCTATTTCAGGTAAAGACCGAGCTTGGGTTGTCGAATGTAACCATCGAAAATTGTCGGGTTGAGCACTATGAAAGCAGCCGGCAAATTGATATGGTCATTAGCCGGGCTTTTTCTTCCTTGGAAGAGCTAGCAGTG
Organism: uncultured Gammaproteobacteria bacterium; assembly: GCA_913041665.1. Classification (GTDB taxonomy): domain Bacteria; phylum Pseudomonadota; class Gammaproteobacteria; order Steroidobacterales; family Rariloculaceae; genus CAJWKT01. The sequence continues at coordinate 781 of CAJWKT010000146.1, forward strand.
AAAACCAGACATCTGATATCTTCTGGAAGTAACAAACCGTGTAAACTGTTGGCCATGAAAGGACGTTATCCGAAAGAAGAGATCACGGCGTTGCCTGATGATGTTACCGTTTCCCGGATAGAAAAAATCATAGTCCCCGGTGAAAATTCACACAGGCACATTGTTGAGTTGATATGTAAATAAGATAAGGCCAGAGATTCAAGATAAGAGTTTCGATACGGATTTAAACGGATAATACGGTGAGCAAAGTTTTAGCTATTGCCAATCAGAAAGGTGGGGTCGGGAAAACCACTACCTCGGTTAATCTTGCCGCTTCACTGAAGATAACACGGAAAAATGTATTGCTCATCGACCTTGACCCGCAGGGAAATGCAACTATGGGGTCCGGGATTGACAAGAATGCACTGGAGAAATCGGTCTACGACCTACTTGTTCAGGGGGCGGGGTTTGATGAAGTCGTCGTCAGGCCCGAAGAAGCCGGTTATGACTTGCTGCCTGCTAATGGGGATCTTGTTGCTGCTGAGGTCGATCTGATTATAGGCGAAAACCGTGAGACACGGTTGAGGCAGGTTGTTGTAGCGATTAAACAACGGTACGATTTTGTTGTTATTGATTGTCCCCCATCATTAAACATGCTAACCATCAATGCCCTTGCGGCAGCCGATGGTGTAGTAATCCCTATGCAGTGTGAATACTATGCGCTGGAGGGATTATCGGCGTTAATGGATACCATAAGCACCATAAAAGATAGACTGAACCCGGAGCTGAAAATAGAAGGAATTTTGCGCACGATGTATGACCCGCGCAACAAATTAACCACAGAAGTAAACGGGCAGCTTTTTAATTATTTCGGCGATGCAGTATACCGCACTGTGGTACCCAGGAACGTCCGGCTGGCTGAAGCGCCCAGTTACGGCAAGCCCGCAATAAAATACGACAAACGATCAAGGGGGGCCATCGCCTACCTTGCTCTTGCTGGCGAAATGCTGCGCAGGCACGATGAAGCTGCGGCAGGTATCTCTTGATCGGGACGTCGGGTTGCATAACAATCCGTAATAACTCGAAACTGGTGAAAAGCAACGATGGTAGATAACAAGAAGCTCGGGAGGGGCCTAGATGCGCTATTGTCCCCCGGCAGCTCGGAGACTATGGCTGGTCTGCTGGGCAAAACTGATAAAAATCGTGCTCCGGCAGCGACTTCTGATAAAGATGGTGATCTTAAAAACATACCAATAGACTTAATCCAGCGGGGCAAATATCAGCCACGTACTAATATGCACGAGGAAGCCTTAGAGGAGCTAGCCGCGTCTATAAGGAAGCAGGGCGTCATGCAGCCTATCGTTATTCGCCCAATCTCCAGCGAAAAATACGAAATCATCGCGGGTGAACGCCGCTGGCGGGCCAGCCAGTTAGCTGGGTTAGATAAGATACCGGCTATAATTAAGCCCGTTGGAGATGAGGCTGCTATTGCCATGGCCCTGATTGAGAATATCCAGCGGGAAGATCTTAATCCTATCGAGGAAGCCATGGCGCTGAAGCGACTGCAGGACGAGTTTGAACTGACGCAGCAAGAAGTCGCAGATGCTGTCGGCAAGTCCAGAGTGACTGTAACTAACCTGATTCGTCTTATCGGGCTGCATACGGATGCGCGTCGCATGTTAGAGCGGGGCGATCTGGAGATGGGGCATGCCAGGGCGCTTCTGGCTTTGCCCGATGTCGAGCAACCGAAGACAGCTCGCACTGTTGTGGGCCGAGGGCTGTCCGTTCGGCAGACTGAATCGCTGGTCAGGCGCCTACTTTCAGGCGAGATTTCCGGCAAAGCATCCAAGGCTGTTGATCCAGACATCAAGAATCTAGAGGAAACGTTGGCGGGCAAGCTTGGCGCCAAAGTGCTGCTCCAACACACCGCCAAGGGTAAAGGCAGGCTAGTTGTAAAATACAATTCTTTGGATGAATTGGATGGTATTTTATCTCACATAAAGTAGCAGGGGTCCGCCGCAAAAATTGTAGCTTTAGCGCAGTTGATTAGGGCCCGCAAAATCCCTATAATGCGCGTGCTTTGGTGATCACCGCTGCAAATTTAAGGTGTTTTTTACAGATGTTTTGGGTGTTGGGCTCAATAAAAAGCCAATCAAAAAAGTCAGGTTTGTGACTAATCTAAAAGCCCCACCAGTCTATAAAGTAATCGTCGCACAGTTGGTTGCCACGTCGTTTATAGCCCTAATTTTTCTGTTTCTTTCAGGTAGCGTCGTGGCCTACTCGGTGTTGTTGGGAGGCCTGATCAGCGTTTTTTCAAACAGCTACTTCGCCATGCAGGCGTTCAAATACAGGGGCGCTCGCAATGCGGACAAAGTTGTTAGGAGCTTCATAAGAGGGGAACTCGGCAAGATAGGAATCACGCTGGTGCTCTTTGCGCTAAGCTTTACATTAATTACTAATTTAAATGAGCTCGCGTTGATACTTGGGTTTATAGCAACCCATTTCGTTGGCGTGATGATGTCAGGCCTGATTAGCTACAGCCCTACGGGCAATAAAACATAAGGCGAAGAAGACGCCCTCATGTTCGAGGGGAAATTTGAGGAAATGGATAGAGTTTTTTATGGCAGAGTTAGCTGACGCAGCCCACTTAGCCGCCGAGCATGCTGGCGAGCTTACAGTACAGGAATACATCACTCACCATTTGTCTTTTCTGACCTTGGGCCGCACACACGACGGTCACTGGGGGTTCGCCCATACACCGGAGGAGGCTGCCGATATGGGTTTCTGGGCAGTAAATGTTGACACCCTGGGCTGGTCGATATTCCTCGGGACTTTCTTCCTGTGGTTTTTTCACTCGGTCGGCAAGAAGGCCTCAGTCGATAATCCCGGCGGCATCCAGAATTTTGTTGAGTGGATAGTAGAATTCGTCGACGCTCGTGTTTCCGAGGTCTTCCACTACAAGAACGAGCTGATAGGACCCTTGGCCCTAACCCTGCTTTTTTGGATCCTGTTGAT
>CAJWKT010000147.1 GCA_913041665.1 uncultured Gammaproteobacteria bacterium
TGACGGTGAGAAAAGTGCGAAGCCTACAGCGGCTCCGCTTTTTCTACAACCAGTCCTTGAGTTGCACTTAAGAGTTGAATTCAAGATGTTTTATAGCTTTGAAATAAACTTTATTAAGAGTATCATCTTTTGTTTAATATTAAAAAGGATTATTTATGGAATATACATACCTAGGTAGAACCGGATTAAAAGTTAGTCGCATGTGTCTGGGCACGATGAATTTTGGTGTTAATACATCCGAAAAAATGTCTTTCAGGATAATGGATGCAGCACTGGATAATGGTCTCAATTTTTTTGATACTGCAAATGTTTATAGCCTGGGGCAAAGTGAAGAGATTGTTGGACAAGCATTAAAATCTAACAAGAAGCGTGGTGACATTGTTTTGGCTACAAAATTCCATGGTGCAATGGGTGAAAAACCGAACACTCAGGGGAATAGTCGTAGACATATAATTGAACAATGTGAAGCTAGTTTAAGGCGATTGCAAACAGATTATATCGATCTGTATCAGGTGCACCGTCCTCAGGCCGATATTCCAATTGATGAAACATTGCGTGCATTAGATGACTTAGTGAGTTCTGGGAAAGTTAGATATATCGGGACTAGCACGTTCCCATCCTGGGAAATTGTTGAGTCAATTTGGGTTTCCAAGGAGTTAGGTCTAAATCGTTTTGTTTGCGAGCAGCCCCCATACAATCTTTTGGATCGAAGGGCTGAGCGAGAGCTTCTACCTATGGCAAAAACTTATGGCTTAGCAATTATCCCGTGGGGTCCGTTAGGTGGTGGCCTGCTCACAGGAAAGTATCAACGTGGGCAGGAAATGCCGCGTGATGGACGTTATGCCGATCCTCCTGCAGCTTATCGGGATCGATTTACCGAAAATATTTTTGATGTGGTAGAAGGTATAGAACCGATAGCGCGTGAAAAGGGATGTACAATCTCACAATTTTCATTGGCTTGGGTCTTACAACAGGATTCTGTCACGAGTCCTATTATCGGTCCGCGGACACTTGAACAACTCAAAGATAATTTAAAAGCTTGTGAAATTGATATTACCGAAAGTGAGAATGCCTTGGTAGATAAAATTATTGCACCTGGAACTAACGTAACACCCTATTATGAGGCTGACTGGAAGTCACATATTTACAATGTGTGACTGGGAAGCCAATGGAATCGGCACTTGAAGGAATAACTGTTCTTGACTTAAGCAGTGGTATTGTTGGCCCATATACGACAAAACTATTGGCTGATTTGGGTGCGCGTGTGATGAAAGTAGAACGCCCTAAGGGTGATCCTTCCCGCCTCATGGGACCTTGGCTCAATAACGAGGAGGGGATAGAAAGTAGTGGTACCTATCAATTTCTTAATACAAACAAAGAGTCGATTGTAATTGATCTGTCCAAGAAACAGGCGTATTCCATAATAACGAATCTTATGGGCCTAGTAGATCTCGTCGTAACTAGTTTTTCTCCCGCTAATGCGGAGAAATATAGATTGGCCCCTAGCGATATTAGAGCTCTTACCGATGTAAATACTTTAGCTCTCACGAATTTTGGATGGACTGGTCCGTATAGAGATTTCACGATTTCTGAAACAGTTTTGTATGCAATGGGTGGAGAGATGTATAGCCATGGTATAGCAGGGCAGGCTCCTTTAAAATTGGGTGGCGTTGCTGCACTTATGCAATGTGGTGCAATGGGAGCGATCGGGGCACTCGGCGCTATACATGCAAAGGAGTTGCATGACATAACTCAAGATGTGGATATCTCCCTTTTTGATGTGCAAATTAATAGTGTTGATAGGCGTTCTTCTACGATTCTAGCTTTTCGTTTTTCGGGTCGTATGCAAGAACGTCCTGAAGTCGGTGGATTGTATTTGATAGGTGGTGTTTATGCTTGCGCGGATGGATTTGTAGAAGTTACTGGTGGGGTTAGTTCTTCTCATCCGTATTGGTCACGGGTTACTGACATGATTGGTGACCCCAGGCTAAAGGAAGCTAAGTGGGGTGACCTAGATTTTGTTCGTAAACCAGAAGCAAAAAGTGAAGCTGATGCAATAGTAGTTCCGTGGATGATTGAGAGAACACGAGAAGAGATTTGGAGCGTAGCACGCGATGCGCGGGTTATCTTGGCACCACTATTTACGGGTAAAGATCTTGCTAATGATAAGGTTTTTAAGGAGAGAGGTCTCTGGGTTGAGGTGGAGCATGACTTACTAGGTAAATTTCCTATGTTAGGAAGACCGTATATTTTTGAAAAAACACCTTGGGAAATAAGGCGACCTGCACCAATGCTCGGGGAAGATACAGACAAAATTTTGGGTGAATGTGGATATGATAGCGCTCAAATCAAAGATTTGCGTTTAGAGGAGGTCGTAAGGTGAGTAAGTTAAGTAGTGACATGCTGCCACTGGAAAATGTTCGCATTTGTGATTTCACAATCGTTTGGGCTGGTCAGTCTGCGACTATGTATCTTGCTGATTTAGGGGCTGATTGTATTAGGGTAGAGAATCCATATATCTGGAACCCTGCTACAAGAGCGTCTGCACCGATTATGACGCCTGAATTTTCAGCGTTGTTACCTCCCTGGATGGGCGGGCACCCACCAAATGGTCGGGCATGGAATAATAGTCCAGCCTTTATCCACGTTTTCAGGAATAAAAAATCGATCACCGTAGATAGCCGGCGTCCTGAAGGGCTTGAAATCGTTAAGAATTTGATACGTATTAGTGATGTGGTTGCAGAGAATTTGGCTACGGGTACGCTGGAAAAGTTAGGTCTTGATGATAACGTGATCAAATCTGTACGACCGGATGCAGTTATCTTGCATATTCCTGCGTACGGCCGTACAGGTGCGTACCGAAAAGGTCGTGGTTATGGCGCGCATATTGATAGCGTTGCAGGTTCATCTATGTTACGGGGATATCCCGGCTCAGCACCTGTTACAAACACCCAGATTTTCGCAGGTGATTTCTTTGTTGGTATGCACGGTGCAATTGCAATGTTAGCTGCTCTTCGCTACAGGAATCATACCGGTGAGGGGCAGGTTATTGAGCTTGCTCAAGCTGAGTGTTCAGCTTCCATGTTCCCGCAAGCTGCTTTAGATGCAGCTTGGAATAATCGAGAATCAACCACGATAGGGAATCGTAGTATTGAAGGTTTTGTTCCAAACGGTGTTTTTCTGACTAGAAAAAAAGCGATCGAGGATGGACGATGATCATGTTGATGCCCAAGATCACGGGGACGTCGCGCTCACCCAACGCACGCAGGAGCCGCAGGCCCATCCCTGGTAGCACGAAGATCGATTCCAGCACGACGGAGCCCCCGACGACAACAGGTACCTGCAACCCAATCAACGTGATCACTGGGATGAGCGCATTTCGGGTCGCATGTCGGAACACCACGTGTCGCTCTTGCAAACCCTTGGCCCAAGCCGTCCGTACGTAATCCTGGCGCAAGACCTCGAGCATCTGTGCACGGGTGAGGCGCATGACGGCCCCGCCGAGGGCAACGCCCAAGATCACGCCGGGGATCCACATCTGTTTGAGGTTCTCCACCGGATCCTCAAACAGCCCGTGATAGCGGATGGGGATGGAAGGTAATCCTAGCTTGGGGATGACGATCGCAATGATCAGCGTGGCCGCCCAGAACGACGGCACCGCCAAGGCGAAGATGGCGAAGCTCCTTGCGGAGTAGTCGCCCATCGTATCTTGTCTGACGGCCGAATAGACGCCAATCGGGATGGCGAT
>CAJWKT010000148.1 GCA_913041665.1 uncultured Gammaproteobacteria bacterium
CAGGAAAAGACGGGGACCGAAATTTGGGTCCCGCTACACCCCGACCTACAGGCTGAACTAGCCGTCACCGAACGTCGTGGTGAAACGATCATCGCGGCGGAGTTACTTCGGGCTGATGGGCAGGGCAGCGCCACGGCCGGCCAGCCTCTTAGCAAGGATGCTTTTAGGAAGTATTGGGAACGTGGGCGTAAGCGCCTTGGGTTGAATGGTACCCAATTCGAAAACACCCTTCATGGCCTGCGTAAGAAGGCAACCATCAACCTTCTGGAAGCGGGCTGCACCAATAGTCAGGTGAAGGCCATCACCGGCCACAGCACCGACGTCATGGTCAATTTATACAGCAAGAAGGTGAACCAACGACGTCAGGCCCGCGAGGCCATGGACAAGGTTGTCCGGTTAAACAAAGCCGCCTCTGAGAACGGCTAGAGAACAGAAATTGCTAACATTTGTGAAAAAATTGCTAACACCGGCATATTTCGGACCCCACCCTCACCGGTATGGTCCAAATTTTACTAGTTTTCTGCGATAAATAGTGGCGCGCCCGGCAGGACTTGAACCTGCGACCCCCGGATTAGAAATCCGGTGCTCTATCCAGCTGAGCTACGACTTCGTAATCATACCCACTATAGAAATCTTGCAGTTTCCTGCGACCTATCCCTTAAATCCCGGCTCCCATCACGATTTAGCTTGAACCCAAATTATAGCACATTCAGGCATCTTGTTGTGACTGTATTGTGACAGAATTAGGGCCTACCGCAGGGTAGCCAGCACGCTATCCAGCTTACCCTGCACGGAGGCCTTCTGATCCCGGTTGTAACGCCGCCGGGCCTGGTAGGTCATCTCATCATCAAGATAGGTCTGGAGCTCCCCCAGCGTCACCTTGCCATCACCATTGCCATAACCGCACGGCGCCAGACCGGTCTGACGATGCTCGAAGCTAGGGCCATAGCGGAAACTGCCGTACAGGCCCACGACCAACCCTTTGTGCCAAAAGGCGACATTCCCCTGATCGATTGAGTCCGCTTTGCTCTCGCCTTGTTGGAGTCCCGATTTGTTCAAAGTATCGTTCCGGTCGTGTAGTCCCAACAACCAGCTCTCAAGCTCTCATCCTTTGCAAGCTGTGCCCTGGCAATTTTTCCGGATCCTAGATAGGGGAATTCCTTGATGAACCGGATAAAGCGGGGGCATTTGAACGTAGCTATGAGCTTTTCACAATGAGTACGAATTTCAGCTGCGGTAACCGGAGTTGGCTCGACATCATCACGAAGTTGGACAAAAGCCTTCACTTCCTCTGACCTTCGATTACTGGGAACCGCGACAACTACGACACCTTGAACGCCTGGGAATTGACGTATGGCCTTTTCAACCTCATTTGCAGAAATATTCTCGCCGCTGCGCTTTATCATCTCCTTAATGCGACCGACAATTCGATAGTAACCTTCGTCAGTCTGTTCAAAGATGTCACCTGTTCTGAACCACTCACCGAGGAACGCCCTCGAATTGGCTTCAGGGTTTTTGTAGTAACCCTTCATTATACCCCGTCCCCTCACTAACAGCTCACCTGGTTGGCCTTGCGGTGCATCCCGACCAGTATTTGGGTCCACAATCTTCAGCTGGTATGACGGCGTTGGGAGACCGCACGTACCAAACACAGCCTCGTCCGTGATATCCAAAGGCGTTCTAAGTGGTGAGCCAATTTCTGTCATCCCATATCCCTCGCGCACTGTAGAACCGAACAATGCCTCAACTTTTTTTACAAGCCTCGCGTCTAGCCTGTACCCGGTGAATAGCCGAACGTTATGATCCGTAAACTCTGAACCAATGTCGTCGAGCATTACGGGCAGAAATGCACATTCCGCCCTCGTCTGCCGGAGCCGATCTAAAATCCTGGAACTGCTGTACCTTGCTGCCTGAAACACGGTGCCGCCTGCATACAGCATTTTGATAAGATTATTCAGCCCATCAAAGTAAAAGAACGGAGCCTCGCCAAGCGAAGATTTGAATGGCGGTATATCTTTTGGGACCTGATTGAAGCCGCAGCACAGCCAAAATTCGTGAGTTTGCATACAGCCTTTTGGAAAACCCGTTGTTCCAGACGTAAACTGAATGTTGAGTAAATCGGTTCGTTGAATATCTGTTTTGGGCGTGAAATTGACGGCGCCTGAGTTTAGCAATGCTTGCCAAGAATGACCTTGGTGTTCGCGTGACTCCCCTACAATGATGAGTGAATCTCTGCGAATATTAGCGAGACACTCACTCTTCACATCCAATTTTACCAGCTGATCCGACTCAGTCACCATGAAAGCTACGTCGGCTAAGCTAAATTGGTGCTCCATCTCACCCGTTTTATAGGCCGGGTTGACAGGCACCATCACGGCGCCCAGCCGCGCGAGCGCTAGCCAGGTTACGGCGTATTCAATTCTATTTGGCAGCATGACAGCAACATGCGTCTGATATCCGATGCCAATCTGTCGAAAACCGTTAGCAAGTTGACTAACTTGTTGATCGAGGTCGCGGTAACTTAGTTTTTCGCCTTGTTCGAAAAAATCAATCGCGATTGTGTCGCCTAGGCTCCGAGCACGTCGCGCCAACAGCTCGCCGATAGAATCTGGCGCGTCATCATCAAATTGTTCTGTCCGTTTTTCCACCCATGCCAAATAGTTTCGCACTTGAACGTTCACAAAAAATTCCTATTCTGAAATGAGTTCTTGGTCAAATCCCAGGTAACTTAGAGATTCGGCAACCAAAAATGGCTTTTCTTCTGCTTTTATTTCAACCGTATGTTTCGTTGTTACGACGTAGCGGCCATTCCCTTTCTCCTCGATAGAGATCGTTTCCTGACGCACTCGAAACGGGTGACCAACATGTAATGGATTGATCACCCTCACACGGTTTAGTCCATAATTTAAAGTGTAGTTGCTGTCGTTATTTAAAAGACTGGGATCTCTTTTCACATTATTTCTCGTTATGCCCGGCAATAGCGACAAAACATGATATGCCTGCACGATCGTTCCACCCCAGGGAGATTTGGCGGCCCACACTGGGTCGTTGTGCATTAATGCCTTATCATCCGTCAGTTTCGAAAACACGTCAGTCTCTTCCTGGCTAATCGTGTACCATTTAGAAATGTTCTCTTTTGCGCCAATCAGTGACCTCAGTTTAGCGATATACTCATGTTCCTTTTTCACATTATTCTCCTAAGCCCACTTTCTAGGCAGAAACGCTCTTTTGCAGACAGTATTCCAAACCGCTAGATATTAATCAATCAGCAGAATACGAGTAGGGTGTGAAACCTATTTCAGTGACTGGGTAGGTCTCTTTTGGGTCAACAAGAGAAATAAGGTTTCCCTTATATGATGCTCGAACCTAAGGGTAGAGCAGACATGGTGCAAAAGTAGCTTGCCGGGCTGAACGGCATAAACGGCGGTCGGGCTGCCCCCGGGCCCAATATGGCTGCAAAGAGGAAGGTGCCGAGAACCGTGCGTCTCATGGGGTGATTAAAGCACCGTAAGGAGGATGGGGCAAATGGGTGTTGAAGCCCCTACTGAAGCCAGTTCTCCATATAGCGAACCGCCCAAACGTAAATCATTCGTCTGGATTCGTATTACTAAGGAGATATAGGGAGTCCCAACTGACAAAGCGGGGGTGCCCCCGGGGTGGGGTCTAGAGCGGTTTCGATGAACCCAGAGTCATTCTGAGGATTCCTTAATTTTTCGCGATGTGGTTCTATCTCCATATTGTTTCG
>CAJWKT010000149.1 GCA_913041665.1 uncultured Gammaproteobacteria bacterium
ATTTGGAAAGCCGTTAGTTCGATGGCGCGGGAATCCATTCAGAGTATTACTTCACTTGTTAAGTTATTTATCCCCAAGGTTTGCTTCATCTCATGCACAAAAGGATGATCCGGCAGATTCTCAGGTTACCGAATATTGGTTATCTGCGATTCCATTGGGTGGGTACGTCAAGCTGCTTGATGAACGTGAGGGGCCAGTACCAGAAGAACAACGCCACCTAGCTTTTAATCGACGTCCAATACACCATCGAATAAGCGTGTTAATGGCGGGCCCTGGATTCAATTTTCTTTTTGCAATTCTGGCTTACTGGGTAATGTTTATTTCTGGGGTACCCGGCATTAAACCAATTGTCGGAACTGTGGCGGAAGACTCTGTGGCGTTTCATGCGGGCCTTAAGGCTAATGACGAAATTATTGCTGTTGGTCAACAGGCTACCCAGACTTTAGAAGATTTTGTAATGGCTATTTTGGATGCTCTGTTGGCTGATGACCTTACTTTTTTGACTGTAGTTGATGATTTTGGAGAAAAACGTCAAACGGAAATTGATCTGCGTGGTCGACAGGCAGAATTGACCGAACCTGGGGCACTTTTCAAAGGTTTAGGTATTGAATTTGGACCTTTATTTCCAGCATTAATAGGGGAAGTTACGCCAGGTGCGGCGGCAGAGCTTGCGGGTATTAAGGCTGGAGATCGAGTCGTGTCTGTAGGCGAGCACACAATTCAAAGCTGGGCGCAGTGGGTTAAATATGTGCGAGAGCGCCCTGGCGAGATGTCTATGGTTACGGTTATCCGTGGACGGAACGAACTCAATATGGAATTGCAGATTGGTAGTATTGAGGAGGAGGGTAAAATCATTGGTCGCATCGGGGCTGCCCCCGACCTAAATTCAGAAGCGGTGCAGTTATTGATGGAGCGTGTTCGTACGGAACAACGTTATGGTGTTTTAATGTCCCTGGGAAGGGGAGTTGAGAAAACGTGGGACATGGCCGTATTGACCCTGAAGATGTTGGGCGGCATGCTGGTAGGGGATGTTTCTGTCCGAAACCTCAGTGGTCCAATCAGTATCGCAGCGTATGCTGGCGATAGTGCTGGAGCTGGCGCCAGTTATTTTTTGGGTTTTTTGGCAATTGTTAGTATTAGTTTGGGAGTTTTAAATCTACTTCCGATACCTTTATTGGATGGCGGTCAAATCGTTTATCAATTGTTAGAATGGATTAAGGGGTCACCGTTGTCTGAGAGGACTATGATTTTTGGCCAACAGTTGGGCATCTTGTTTTTTATTGTGTTAATGAGCTTTGCTTTTTATAACGATATAACGCGTTTGTTAAGTGGAAGCGGATGAGAGGATCTGCACTTTTGGTTGCTATTTCGGTTTGTGCTATTGAGGCTCTTTTAGCTCAGACAATAGACCCGTGGATTGTGCGTGATTTTCGCGTGGAAGGTGCTCAGCGCATTTCCGAGGGCACTATTTATAATTATCTTCCCATTAATATTGGTGATACTTTGGATGATCAGCTTGTTCGGGAAGCTATTCGCGCAATTTATGCCACAGGATTTTTCCGCGAGGTGGAATTTCGTAGGGATGGAAGTACGCTTGTCCTTGCGGTGCTGGAGCGGCCCTCCATCGACGAGTTTACGATTGAGGGAAACGAAGATATTGAAACCGAACAACTGGAAAGTTCAATGCGTGAGGTTGGGCTTGCGCCAGGCAAGGTTTTTGACCGCTCAGTACTTGAAGAAGTCACGCAGGCACTCACTGAACAGTACTACAGTCAGGGAAAATATGCGGTAATAATTGATACCCCGGTAGAAATATTACCGGATAACCGCGTTAAGGTTGGTATTGAAATTCAAGAGGGTGAAAGAGCTAAAATTCGTCAAGTTAACGTAGTAGGTAACAAGAGCTTCAGTGACGAAGAAATTTTGGACGAATTTGAATTGCAAACTGGAAATTTTCTTTCGTTTATTAAGAAGGATGACCGATACTCTAAGGAGGCCTTAGAGGGAGATTTAGAGGCATTACGCTCATTTTATATGGACCGGGGTTTTGCGGATTTCAGGTGGGACAGTGTTCAGGTAGCTATTTCTCCTGATAAACGGGACATTTTTATCACTATTAACATCGCCGAGGGTGAACGTTACGTGATATCAGACGTAAAGCTCGTCGGAGAAATGGTCGTACCGGAAGAAGACCTGAGGTCATTGATTTTGGTTAAGCCAGGGCAGACTTTCTCTCAGCAATTACTGGCTGCAACTGAGGAGTTCATGAGTTTACGTCTTGGTCAGGATGGGTATGCAATGGCGCAGATACAGGCGGTACCAGAGTTAACTGAGCAAACAAAGGAGGCATCCATCACGTTTTTTGTTGACGCCCAGAGTCGAGTCTACGTTAGGCGGATTAATTTTCTTGGTGCCGACAGCGTTAATGACAAAGTTTTTCGGAGGGAAATGCGTCAATTAGAGGGCGCCTATTTGTCAAATAATTTGGTGGAGCGCTCTAAGGTTCGTCTACAACGTCTACCCTATGTTGAGTCGGCTGAATATGAAACTATACCGGTACAAGGCACTCCTGATTTAGTGGATGTAGATTTTACTATCGAGGAGGGCTTGCCTGGACAATTTGGTGGAGGTATTGGCTATTCCGCGACTTATGGACTGATGCTGAATGGAAATTTTATTCACTCGAATTTCATGGGTAACGGGAGCCGAATAGGATTAGAGTTAAATGGCGGTGATTACTTCAAGTCTTATAATTTAAATTTTAGCGATCCGTACCGAAATATAGATGGACTACAGCGAACGCTTTCTTTTTCATATCGGGATATTACCCAGTTCACTTCTGCTAGCTCGGATTTTTCAACCACAACACTGACTAGTGGCATTCAATGGGGTTACCCGATTAGCGAATTTCAGACTTTGAGTTTTGGTTTTGCTTATCAAGAAGCTGAGATGCTGACCAGCAGTTGGAGTTCCGCGCAAAGCTTGGAGTGGGTGCAAAATAATGGCAACTCTTTTGTTGTGGATGGTTATACGACTTTTTACGGAACGAAGGTTCAGAGTTTAGAGCTTACTACAGGTTGGAGATTTGACTCACGCAACCGCTTCTTATTTCCTACCCAAGGAACTCAGTTTGGCCTTAGCTTGAATGCTACCGTCCCGGGCAGTGAGGTGGAATACTATGTGGCATCGCTAAACTTCACAAAATACATACCTATTCGTGGGCCTTGGCTCTTTAAGATTAACTCAACCTTGTCATTGGGTGAGGGCTATAATGAGACTACGGCAATACCCCCGTTTCGGAATTTCTATGGTGGTGGTCCTGGTACGGTTCGGGGATTCAAGGAGAGCTATATGGGCCCGGTGGACTCGTTCAGAAATCCATATGGCGGCAACATGTTGTTTGCCAGTCAGTTTGAGCTAGTTATCCCAACGCCGGAAAAATTTTCTGGCTCGACCAGAATTGCACTTTTTTATGATATTGGTAACGTGTTTTCCACAAATTCCATCAGTTTTTTTGATAAGTTAGGTGATCCAATGTCGT
>CAJWKT010000150.1 GCA_913041665.1 uncultured Gammaproteobacteria bacterium
GCTGCGCTAAAGGTAGACTCAAGTTGCCGAGACCGCTATATAGATCAAGAGCTCGATCCGAAGGTCTAACATTAAGTAGACCTAGAGCCTGTTCCACCATAGCTGTATTGACTACAGCGTTTATTTGAATGAAATCCGTAGGCGCAAATTCGAACCGCAGATCCAGCGCCTCAAGGCGGTAATCAAGGGTTCTCGCCTGATCGGGCTCCAAGGCCCTGACTGTATCCGGTCCCCCGCTCTGGGTGTAAACATCTATATGGTGCCTTCTGCCAAATTCGCAAAATGCATTCTTATCGGCTTCGGTTGGTGGATCCAATGTGCGGAGTACCATGGCTGCGGCACTATCCCCAACCGCAACCTCCACCTGAGGCAAACGGCGCTTTACGGTAGAAGTCCCGATGAGTGTAGCCAGCTCACCTAAAAGCTTATCAAACGGAGCAGCCAAGACACTACAATGGGCCATATCCGTCAAAAGACGGGTGGCACGCTCTTTAAACCCTACTAGAACACGCCCCTTGCCTTCGACATACCGGACCCCCAGGCGAGCTTTGCGGCGGTAATTCCATTGCGGGCCCTGTATGGGAGCAAGCCATTCCTCGGGCTCCACGCCACCTATCCTGAGAAAAGCCGCCCGGACGCTAGCCTCCTTGAGGCGCAGCTGGGCAAGTGGGTCCAGGTGCTGTAACACGCATCCGCCACATCGACCAAAATACTCACAAAGGGGAACAACTCTCTCCACGGCAGGCTCAAGGATCTCCACAAGATCTGCTTGCTGGTATTTACGTCGCCCCTTCCGCGGCGCGAGAAGAACTCGCTCGGTTGGAAGGCAACCTGGGATAAAAAATCGCTTTCCGTTCAAATCTGCCACGCCAAGGCCGTCATAGGTCAGATCGACAATTGTAGCTTCCAGGGTAGTAGAGCTCATGTCACGCATTATTCTTAAGGGAGAATTACTTACAAAGATCAGCGAGTCTTTACTCGGATCTGGTATGCCAAGCCGAAAGAAATGTACTAATATGTAGGCTCTTCATCTCGGATAGCTTCGTGCTGAGTAGCTCGACTTCCGATTGGTACCGAGACTGATCTAATAAGCCACGCATGAGCTGAAAACGAAGATAAATTAAATAGGTGTTTAGGACATCAATCTCACAGTAGTCTCGAATAGCGGCTACCTTGCCACTCTGATACGTACCCCACACCTGATCTCCACTCATTCCAAGTTTTCCCGGCAACCCAAGAAGCATCGCGACCTGCTCGAGAGAGCCGCGGCCACCGAAACTATATCCAGACAGTACGTCCATGAGATCTAGATGACGCCAGTGAAACCGATTCAAGTAATTATTAAAACGAAATTCACGATCCTTATCACCGATTTCCCAATAGTGTTCGGCCATAACGCCATATTTGAGCGCCCGATAGTGCAAAACAGGGAGATCAAAGCCAGCACCATTCCACGATACCAATTCGGGGCTATAGCGCTCAAGACCCTCAAAAAAACGCTCTACGATCTGTTTCTCTGTTTCTTGACCCTCAGTCAAACTAAAAAGACGGAGTCCCTCCTTGGTTCTCAGTAAGGCCGAAACCACTACGATCCGGTGCTGAATCAAAGGTAGAAAATCAGTTTGCCGCGCTTGACGTTGCTTAAAATACATGACCTTTGCGACCGAATCATCATCCAAGCCGTCTAGGCTATAGTGGCGTCTCCCAAACTCTATGTCAGGGATAGTTTCAATGTCGAATACTAGGGTATTCAGGTTTAGCTCCCTTTTTTGTTTCCCAGTAGCACAGCAACCGCCACAACCAACCCGGCTTCATCGGCGAGAGTCAGGTGACCTCCGGTAACTCCCAGTTGCTCACACATAGCCTTACCTCTGGGTGAATAGACAATCTGAGGTCGTCCCCAATCATTAGACACCATACCAACATCGCGAATCCACATTCCATGAGAGAAGCCAGTCCCCATTGCCTTTACTACTGCTTCCTTTGCGGCAAAACGCATCGCTAAAAAACGTGCTGGCTTTTTGCTTTTCTGAAAATGCTCAAATTCTTCGCCTAACAGTAAGCGATTCGCAAAATGAAGCCCGAAACGCTCCCAAATCTTTTCCACGCGAGCGAGCTGCACAACATCGGTCCCGATTCCTAGTATCACAGTCGGCCTGCCTCTAACATGAGGGCTTTCATTTTGGCGACTGCTCGCGCTAGTCCCTCAAAGACAGCCTCAGCAATAATAGAGTGCCCGATATTAAGCTCTACGATTTGCGGAATAGAAGCAACTGGCTGGACGTTCTCATAGTGAAGTCCATGCCCAGCGTGCACAGTCATACCTAATTTGTCTGCATAAGCTGCTCCCGCCCTGATACGCTCTAATTCTGCAGCCTGGGCCTCCTTCCCAGTCGCATCTGCATACTTTCCCGTATGTAACTCTACAACCCCCGCACCACACTCTAGGCTCGCATCTAACTGTGCTGGCTCTGGGTCGACAAACAAAGACACCCTGATTTTATTTTTCTGTAGTTGCTGACAGGCAACAGCAATTCTTGAGTGATGTGAAATAACATCCAGTCCACCTTCAGTAGTTAATTCTGCGCGCCGCTCAGGGACAAAACAGCAATCTGAGGGTTTTATGTCACAAGCAATCGAGAGCATTTCATCCGTTACTGCCATTTCCAAATTAACGCGACTCTGGATATTCTTAACCATAAGCTCTACGTCCTGATCGACAATGTGACGGCGGTCTTCCCGCAGGTGGATGGTAATGCCATCGGCACCAGCTTGTTCGGCTTCAATGGCGGCCTGTAACGGGTCCGGGTAGCGGGTTCCGCGAGCTTCCCGCAACGTTGCAATATGATCGACATTCACCCCCAGCAGGATGCGCCTATACGTTTCTTTCATTTTAATCCTTATGGGATTATCTTGTGACGCTGATGATGTACTTTCATCTGCAGGTGACAACAATTACAAGGTCGATTTGGAAATTGTTTCTGGAGCAGAAGAAGATAATAATGGGGACTATGATGCATTTGCAGATAGTTGCCCTGATTGTGATGATAATAACCCAATAATGTTTCAAGCAACTTTGAGTGTAAATTCAGCTCCGATAGCTGATAAAACTATTGTTTTTAGTTATGTAAGTAACGATGAATATTCCCCAATAAATATCATTGAACCCTTTATTTATCTACAACCTAAGACCTCCCCAAGTGGAAAAATGCAAGTTTCATATAATGATGAGGGTAAAGCTGGTAAGATCAAAGTTTTTGCTCAATTTTTTGACCCTACCGGCTATCCAGATGAATTAGGATGGAAGGATTCTACTGAAACTATAAACCTAAAAGGTTATTGGACATTAGTTGATAAAATTACTGTTTTTTCAAATTCTACTTCATTAGTTGCTGGATTGGAAACAAGTGTTATTGAAATTAATGCAAGAGTAACAGATAGTTCCAATTCACCATTAGAAAATATGGCAGTTAGGTTCACTAAATCTGATGACCAGAATCAAGCATTCTTTTATAAACTTGAAGA
>CAJWKT010000151.1 GCA_913041665.1 uncultured Gammaproteobacteria bacterium
GCTTGTCCTAAAGCACGAGAATCAAGCGTCTTTAGTGGGTTTTCCAGAAAACCTTCGATAGCTTCTTCTAATGCATCTGAAAGTTTTTCACCCTCGCGATCAAAAAACTTTATACCATTGTCTTCATAAAAATTATGGGATGCACTGATGACAATGCCAAAATCAGCTCCTAGTTTTTTTGTTAAATATGCAATGCCTGGTGTCGGCAGTGGCCCTGTAAGCCAAACATCGATTCCAACTGCTACAAAACCGGCCTCTAATGCAGACTCAAACATGTAGCCGGAAATGCGGGTATCTTTTCCGATAAGCACCAATCCCCCGGTTGGAGCAAGAGCCTGAGCAGCCGCGCTAGAGAGCCTAAGAGCAAAATCAACGGTCATAGGTGCCACACCTACTCGACCACGAATACCATCGGTTCCAAAAAAATGCCGCGCCATCAGGAATTCCCCTCCCATAGCGGCCATCTCAACAAAGGAAACCGCTTTTCTAAAGCGAGAAATAGAGTTTAGTAGTAGTCTCAGCTACCGGGGTTTCATTAACTTAATGCTGCCCGGCAGGACCGCCCAAAGGAGTAATTGCTTCCTTTTCCGAATCCTTTTCAGTATTTTCCGGCTCCCCACCTGAGTCAGAATCATCCCAACTCTTAGGTGGTCCCGGCTCACGCCCCTCCATGATGTCTTTGATCTGGGCTTCGTCAAGCGTCTCGTATTTTATGAGCGCATCCGCCATCGCATGCAACGTTTTCAGATTTTTTTCTAAAATCTTCTTTGCCTCTTTATAGCAACTATCGATCAATTGACGCACTTCTTCATCGATAACATGAGCAGTTATATCTGAGAGCTGCTTGTGTCTCGTGACACTTCTTCCCAAAAAAATCTCGCCGTCATCTTCACTATAGGTAAGTGGCCCTAACCGATCGGACAACCCCCATTTTGTGACCATATTGCGAGCTATTTCAGTTGCTCGTTCGATATCATTAGCAGCTCCAGTTGTAACGCAGGCTGGCCCAAAAACTACCTCCTCCGCGATACGTCCCCCGAATAGACTCTTCATCTGGCTCATAAGTCGCTGTTTCGAGAGGCTGTACCGATCCCCCTCCGGAAGAAACATTGTTACTCCCAAGGCTCGCCCCCTAGGAATAATCGTTACTTTATAAACAGGGTCGTGCTCAGGAACCAGCAAGCCCACTACGGCGTGCCCCGACTCATGGTAGGCCGTCAACTTCCTTTCTTCCTCGCTCATTACCAGCGAGCGACGCTCCGTGCCCATCATAATCTTGTCCTTTGCCCTATCAAAGTCCTCCATACCTACCGATCGTCGATCTCCGCGTGCTGCTAGAAGCGCTGCTTCGTTAACCAAATTGGCTAAATCGGCGCCGGAAAAACCTGGCGTTCCCCTCGCAATGACAAACGGTTTTACATTGCTGGACAGTGGTACTTTGCGCATATGAACCTTGATAATCTGCTCGCGGCCACGCACATCGGGCAAAGGCACCACTACCTGGCGATCAAAGCGCCCCGGGCGCAACAAAGCCGGATCCAATACATCCGGCCTATTGGTAGCAGCAATTACAATGACACCTTCGTTTCCCTCAAACCCATCCATTTCAACTAGCAACTGGTTTAGGGTCTGCTCGCGCTCATCGTGGCCCCCACCTAAACCCGCACCACGATGCCGGCCAACCGCATCGATCTCATCAATAAAAATAATGCATGGTGCCTGTTTTTTTGCCCGCTCAAACATGTCACGAACACGCGAGGCGCCGACACCCACAAACATCTCTACAAAATCAGAACCGGAAATAGTGAAAAAAGGGACCTGTGCTTCGCCGGCAATCGCACGAGCTAGTAATGTCTTACCAGTGCCCGGAGAGCCAACCATTAAAACCCCCTTGGGGATCTTTCCACCAAGGCTCTGGAACTTTGCGGGGTCTTTTAAAAACTCCACAATCTCGACGACTTCCTCTTTTGCCTCTTCAATACCCGCTACGTCGGCAAAGGTAACGCTCACTTGATCTTCGCTTAAAAGACGGGCACGACTCTTACCAAACGACATAGCTCCACGCCCACCACCTGCGCCTTGCATCTGGCGCATAAAATAGACCCAAACGCCAATAAGTAACAAAATTGGAAACGAGGAAATGAAAAGCTGCGACAGAAAGGATTGTTGCTTAGGTGGCCTAGCTTCTATCACTACATTATTTTGATCTAAGGTTCCAATCAATGCAGTGTTATCTGTCTCTGGATTGTAGGTAACGAACGGCTCACCAAGACGAACTCCACTGATGATGTCGTCCTCAAAAACTACCTCTTCAACGGAACCATCTTCTACGTACGACAAAAATGTCGAATAGGGAACCGTTATAATGCGCTCGTTTTTCGGTCTAAAGTTCTGAAAAACTGACAACAAAACTACCGCAATAACGATCCAAAGAATTACATTCTTTACCAAGTCGGTCAATCGCTTACCCTCAAAAAACTAAACCTAAAATGAACCCCTTAAACCCTACTACATCCCATAGCCTCTGGCTAGCAAGTAAACCTCTCGGCTTTCTGGCCTAGAAGCTTTAGGTTTGAGTATTCGCGCAATATCAAACTTGGTCCGCGCGGTACCAATATAATCCTCAAAACCTTCTCCCTGAAAAAGCTTTACAAGGAAGTTACCGCCTGGGTTTAGCACTTTTTCTGCAAACGCCAGCGCTCCCTCGGCTAAACTCAGAGCGCGGGGCTGATCATGACTCCAGTTACCACTGATATTGGGGGCCATGTCAGACATTACAAGGTCAATCGTGGCCCCAGCCAGTGTGTCTGCTAGGTGTCCAAAAATCTCAGGGGAATCAAAATCACCCTGGATAAAGGTAACACCTAACACTGGCTCCATAGGTCGCATGTCTAGAGCCCAAACTTGGCCACGAGGGCCAACTTTTTGAGCAGCGTATTGACTCCATCCACCAGGACTAGCTCCCAGATCTACGCATACGAGGCCAGGACGCAGAATACGCTGACGCGCCTGAATCTCATCAAGCTTAAAGACCGCCCGCGATCGCCACCCTTCTCGCAAAGCACGAGCAAAATACAGATCTTTTGCCTGACCTCTGCGCCAGCTGTGCTTAGAATTATTTTGACTTACCAACTGCCTTACCAAATATCTCCATTATACTAAGAGCCATGCCACTTAAGGAGTTCCAGCGTAAATCCCTTCGACGCCGAGGCCACAACCTTAAGCCCATAGTGGCCGTTAGCACAGGTGGTTTAACAGATGGCGTACTAACTGAGCTAGAGAGCGCACTAAAGCATCATGAGTTAATAAAAATTAAGATACGAACCGGAAACCGAGAATGTCGTAATACAGTACTTCAGGAGATTTTAGAGCACTCTAAGGCAATAATTATCCAGAAAATCGGTAACGTAGCACTTCTTTATCGTGCAGCAGAAACGAAGGAAATCAGGTCACCTTAGACTTTTGAATCTAGAACAAAGTAAACCGGGCCCACTAGATATACTCGAT
>CAJWKT010000152.1 GCA_913041665.1 uncultured Gammaproteobacteria bacterium
ATAGACACCATCACCCAATGTAACCATTGTGGCAGTACGTTCACCATCCACTAGGGACGCCGTACTAGCTAAGATATGCTTGATGTCCCTCCACGTTAAATCGGGATTTGCTTCCAAAATGAGTGCGAGGGATCCTGAAACTACTGGGGCCGATGCCGATGTACCACTCATCCGAGAAGTGTAATTACAGTTCGGGTTTAAAGGATGATTTCCTGAGCCATCCTGAAACGAATTTCTACCCTTTCCTTTCTGCGAGCGAACCAGCCCTTTTTCGCAGCTCATTTGATCCGTTGTCATCATTGCGGGCTTAGAGAGATAAGGTGCGCATGATTCTCCACAGGATAAGGCAGTGTGATTCATGTCGTAACCACCACTCCCCCCGGGTGCAGATATCCATATATTTGCGCCAGCAGTTGAGTAGTGAGTTTTTACACCATCCGCGTTCAATGCACCTACAGTAATTGTATAAGGCGTGGTTGCGCCCGGATCCATATTAGCATTTTGACAACTAATTCCAGCCGCATTTGCTGATTTACAATTCGTCCGTACAGTCTTTCCGTCTTCTTTTTTAAAACTATTGAAACCGTTTCCAGCTGATTTTACATAGAGAGCCCCTTTTGTTTCTCGTAATGCAGTTATCCCATTTTTCAGCTGTGCCTCCAAAGCGCCATTAATTCTTCTGTCAAAATCTGCGCGACTACCGTAACTCATGTTAAAAATATCAACGTCCTTTGCGTATTCTCCGCCACCTAAGGCAGCAAGGTGATTGGCCATTGATGGTTTTTTTAAAAAATTGAACCCCTTCAGGGAAACTTTTGGGGCAACACCGCGCCCCCCTAAATCATTCCAGCCCCTCGAGCCAATTAGCCCGGCTACAGCTGTACCATGGTCACCACTACTACTGGATGACGTCGGGTCACTACTATCATCCACAAAGTTGTAGGAACCACCCGGAACAACATTCGAGGACAAATCCTCATGGTCAATTTCCAGGCCTGAATCAATAACAGCAACCGTGATAGATTTGCCTGTGTATCCATTTGAAATAGACCCAGTTACTTGAATATCCTCGCCAGCCTTACCATTACTGGAAGCAAAGTTGCTTTGCCCTTTGTTCTCTAAATGCCACTGGTGCACATAAAGAGGGTCTGTATGCAAATCCCACTGTACTGTAGCAACATTCGAGTCTGAGACACCATCACTGACTTTGTAAGTGAAGTTATCCAAGCCAGCTGAAACAAGTCCTGAATTTGTGGAATAACAAACAAGGCTTTCTGTCGGCTCTAAAAAGGTAGCAGTGCCCAAAGATCCATTACTCACAACCACATAGGTAAGGGTGTCCCCCTCTTCATCGGTAGCAGATAAAGTGCCACATTTAGTAGAAATATCACTCGGCATCAAGTCCTGCTCGAACTTAGCGTCTTTAGCAACAGGTGTGACCGAAGTTTGAAACTCATAAGAGGTAGAGTCACCGTTGTAGTAATTATCACCAGAGTTAGTCGCCGTAATCATTACCATTCCTGAAGAAACAAAATTCACTACACCTGTTTCAATATCCACAGTACTGATATCGTCGTCGCTCGACTTAAATGTTGTATCTCCAGTGCCCTTGGCACCAGAAAGCGTATTGCCGGAATATATTCTACCAACCGCGAACGCACTCGAAGCGCTGTCCATAGAAAAAACAAGTGCCTGATCTGCCTTGCGAACTGTAAAGGCATAAAAAGCGGACCCGGAATAATGTTGTGCATCCCCGGAATTCCGGGCTGTAATAGTTACAGTACCCGGATTTAAAAAAGTAACTACTCCCGTCGCTTCATTGACCGAAGCTACAGTTACATCGCTAGAGCTATATGTCGTAAGACCTGATCCAGATACGCCGCTTAAGGGGGTCCCAGAATAAATACCTCCCCCCAAGGCCCAGACAACACTGACTGGCGATTCCAGAAAATGCAGCAACTGATTGGCTTTTCCTGGCCCGCCTCCTCCTCCATCGCCGCACGATGAAAGAAGGATCGCAAACCCTATCCACACTGCGCATTTCTTCATGTGCAATCGCACGATTTCTAAGCTTGCTTCCTTGGAATACTGCCCTCTATTCAGCTGGCTCCATTCGAACAATTTCCGTCAGTTCGCTACCCCTGTCATCGACTGCCAGATAAATGTAACCTTCTGGGCCTTGCCGTATATCCCGAATCCGCAACCTACCTAATAACAAGGCCTCTCGGGTCATGACGCGCGTATCATCTAAACTTAATCTAGATAAGCGCCGATGTGTTGCGGCAAGACCCCCTGCAAAAATATTTCCTTTCCACATTGGAAAAACATCTCCGTCATACATCATAAGCCCTGAGGCACCGATCGACGGAACCCAGTGAACGACGGGCTGCTCCATTCCAGATCGCTCAGTACTTTTATGGATCGACAGGCCAGTTCGGTAATTCACTCCATAACCAATTACAGGCCAACCATAGTTTCTCCCAGGCAATATCAGATTCAGCTCATCTCCACCCTGGGGCCCATGCTCGGTCGCCCAAACATCGCCAGTTTCAGGATTGATAGCCAAACCTTGCGGATTTCTATGTCCATAACTCCAAATCTCAGGTAACGCTACCGGGTGCTCGACAAACGGATTATCAGCGGGAACTCTGCCATCATCATGTAGCCGATTAATCGTACCAAAATGACTTGAAAAATCCTGAGCTGGGTGACTTTCTAGGTCACCTCTTGGAGGAGACTGACGATCTCCGACTGCAATAAATAGATATTCACCACCAAATGCAAGTTTGGCCCCATGGTGCCCTCGCCCTTCCGCCCAAGCAGAAGCTTCAAAAATCTCCTCAATATCCTCCAATCGGTCATTCTCAAGGCGCCCACGCACCACAACTGTTGTACCCTCGGAACCATCATTACTTGCTTTGGCGTAGCTTAGATAAAGAAGGTGATTAGAAGTAAAATTAGGATGAGGAAGCACCTCCTGAAGCCCACCCTGACCCCCAATCCGAACCTCCGGAAGACCTCCTACTGGCTCCGCTAAGAGGCTTCCATCCCTTATGATTCGCAACCTTCCGGGTCTCTCCGTAACGAGCAGGTCTCCATTATCAAGGAATGCCATACTCCACGGGTGTGAAAGGCCTGTAGCTACACTTACCAGCTTAAAATTATGATGCTGGGATTCAAAAATATCTGACTCCTGACTCAAGACTGGCACTGAAAACACCAAGGCCAATCCAATCCAAGGCCATCTTTTTCTCAAAAATACATTGAAAATTCTATCAGAACCTTTGTGCGGCATTCTTTGACTCCTCCCTTGTTGTATTACATTTTCGATAGCCTAAACAACACCGCTATCCACGAGTAATGTTTAGCTCAGCTTAGTTACTTTATTTGATTTCCTTTTCTTTGGAAAAACTTTTGGTTTCTGGTCTTTCACTTCTGGAAGAACTTGTGCTAAGGAAAGATTTCTCAAACTCAGAAGCTTATTGAATCAGGTGCTAAAACAATA
>CAJWKT010000153.1 GCA_913041665.1 uncultured Gammaproteobacteria bacterium
CCAGGTCGGGTTTTCATTCAGACACACGGGATCCCAAATATGGATTTTCTCTGTCAACATGAAAATAGCGAACTTTGGACCAAAAACGCCGTAAATCTGCTGGGTTTGGCACTCTGGAAAAATACACAACTTTTAGGAACATCAAATGTCATTCGTTTTTTGCTAGCGCCATCGCATGCGGTGCAGTCTGGGTGGTCGAATAAAATCGGTGACTGACACAAGCAAATAGTCATTGTCGCAAGTAGTCATCTGGATGAAAAGTCGATCTGAAGGTCGGGACAGACCCAGGGGTCCAACTAGTATGTTTTTATTCTTTGAACATTCACTCCATTTTCTATAGCCGTAGCTTGTATAGAATCAAGTTCTTGCTTCTCTGCAATATTATACAGAGGCCATGTGGTTAAAACTGACACCATGTGTCCTCTATCCACTAGTTCTTCAGCAAGTTCCTTCATCAACTGTGCGGCAGAACGTATTTCCATAACATTCTGCATCGAGCTCTCCAATCCTGGGAGTCTCGCCGCCAGCGTCTCCAACGCCTCGTGAGCGAATGACGAGGCCAGCCTCCTATTTTTATCTTAATCGGACCGTACGCCAAAACAAGAATTGTCCTGACCTGGCAAGCCTTTTTGGCAGGAAGAATCCGGCTCCCGTAGGCCAATTTCCGAGGACAGGTCCGGTCGGGAAAGCAAATTGACCAGAATAATCGCTACACATGCACCTGCAAGCGGCTGTCGATCGTGGATCTTGATTCCCGGCCGACTTCCGTCCCGCGGACAAATCCTTCGATCGCCTCGTACTCAGCAAGTCCAAGTGCATCGTATAGCCGAGCCGTTTCGGCGTTACGGGATTCGGCCCGTTGCCAAAACTCGCGAACATCGGGCCCTGGAAACATGGCGCGGTCCTTCTGCGATTCATGCTTAAAAATTGCGTTGCGCTTCCGCACTACTTCTTGCGGACTGAGTGGAACCGCCACGTCGATTTCATGAGGTTCCCATTCTTGCCAGGCACCTCGGTACAACCATATTTCACACTGTCCAAACCAATCCTCCTGTTGGCAGTCACGATACGCGTTGACAACTGCTGTCAGGCAGGTCCGATGGGTGCCGTGTGGATCGGACAAGTCCCCTGCGGCATAGATTTGATGCGGCCGTATGGTCTGTAACAAGTCGACAATGACCTGCACATCCGCAGCGGACAACGGACTCTTTTTAACTCGACCTGTTTCGTAAAAGGGCATCTCCAGAAAATGGAGATGGTCTCCTTTGACTCCGCAACAACTCGCAGCGGCACGCGCCTCGCTACGGCGTATCAAAGTTTTGATTTGCCGCACTTCTTCGGCATCGATTTCCCCAACTCGTTTACTCGCCAACGATTGTTCCACCAAATGTTCCAGCCGCCCAACGAGCTTCGGATCCAGCTCAAAACTATGGCTCAATTCAGCGACAAACTGCATGTAGCGTTCGGCATCGTCGTCAAAGACCGCGATGTTGCCGGATGTCTGGTAAGCAACGTGCACTTCGTGACCCTGATCGACCAGTCGGGTCAAAGTCCCGCCCATCGAGATCACATCATCATCGGGGTGAGGTGAGAAGACCAGGATCTGTTTCGGAAAAATATCATCAAAGGGACGGCTCAAATCTCCTGGCTGCTTGGCATGCTGAGGCTTCCCACCCGGCCAACCATTAATCGTCGCCTGCAGGTGACGAAACACGCTTAGATTGATATCATAGGCAGGGCCGTGTTCCGCCAATAAATCCTGAAGACCCTCTTCGTTGTAATCCTGTTCGGTCAGTTTGAGTATCGGTTTGTTCAGTTTCCTGGCCAGCCAGATGATGGCTTGACGAATCCGCTTCTCATCCCAGGCCACGGTGCCCAAGATCCACGGCGAACGCATTCGAGTCAGGTCGGCGCCCGCAGCATGATCCAGATAAATCTGGACATTGCGATGCTCCTGCAAGAAACTGGCTGCCACGGCGGGGGATACCTCACCCTCCACGGCCCGGGCAATCACCCGGGCTTTGTGTTCACCAAAGGCAAGCAGAACGATTTGGCGCGCCTCGAGAATGGTGCCAATACCCATCGTCATGGCATGTCGCGGTACGTTCTCTTCTCCAAAAAAGTCACTGGCCGCATCCACCCGGGTAAACTGATCCAAAGTGATCAGGCGTGTGCGACTCATCCTGGAGGAACCCGGTTCATTGAACCCGATGTGACTCGTTCTGCCAATTCCCAGAACTTGCAGATCGATCCCACCCGCGGACACAATCTTTTCCTCGTAAGCACGACACCAATCATGAACACTCTCCCGGTCGAGACTGCCATCGGGGATGTTCACATTCTCTGGCGGTATATCGACGTGGTCAAATAAGTATTCCCGCATGAAGCGCGCATAACTCTGCAGTTCAAACGGCTGCATCGGAAAATACTCGTCCAAATTGAATGTCACCACGTTGACAAACGACAGTCCCTCTTCCCGATGCATGCGGACCAATTCGTTATAGACTCCCACGGGCGTGGAGCCAGTGGCTAGTCCCAGAACACAACTCCTGCCCTCACTGGCTCGCGTGCGTATTAATGTGGCAATCTGTTGAGCCAGCGCCTGGGCCGCATCGCGGGCCTCTGGAAAGATAAAACAGGGAACATGCTCTCTGGCAGCGAAATGCGGCTGGGAATCCATCGGTCAAATCAATCGTTTCATTAAGGTTAGTTATTTCGCCATCACAGCGCCACGCTGTCCGGAATTTCGCTGACCGGCAGGTCTTGAATGTCCGTTCCCGTTTCCGTTGGTTCTGGGAGCGGAAGTAATGAGTTTGAGATTTCAACTTACCCGAACCCAGTTAATAATGTGCTTAATGTATCATACACAAAAAATAAATCAGCTATTATTAATTTTACTATAGTTGATGTTCTCGGAAAAGTAGTTTTAAAAGTTGAAGATAATTCATCTTCTTCAACAGAAAAGTCAATTAAATCCATCAATGTCAGCACATTAAATAATGGAAATTATTTTCTGAAAATTTCTTCAGAAATAGTTGCAGAAAGTATACCATTTGTAGTATCTCATTAAATCTATGCGCTTATTCTTACTTACTATTATATCCCTTCTAATTCCTGCGGCTAATATTATAATTACATCAAGGGGGGTTGGGTATATACCCCCCCTTGTAGGGGGGTGACGTAGTTGACGTAAAATAAGTGTTTGATTTCATTGAACAATCTACGTCAAAACGACTTTTTGACGCTCGTTTTGACGGATTTGAGTATTTTGTGATTTGGCCGGAATCCATTTGCTTTGTGAGCAAACGGGAAAATACAATCACCCGTTTTTAGGGCCCGATATGGAGTTGATCTCGGGCTACCGTCGGCAGCAGGGATTGGTCTATCGGCGTGGGGACGACCGTTTTGCAGGCCGTTCGGCAAGCGAAGCGCTCGCGCTTGTGACCACGGCTACAGATTGCCGCATGGTGGGACGCAATCAAGGAAGCGGCACCAGGATTCT
>CAJWKT010000154.1 GCA_913041665.1 uncultured Gammaproteobacteria bacterium
TGGATGGCGTTGGTATCCTGGAATTCATCCACAAGAAGATGTTGGAATCGATTTCGATACATCAACAGCAAATCTTCCTGTTCCCTGAGCAATTCTAGGGCTCTCAGCAGCAGCTCACCAAAATCTACCACGGAACCTTCCAAGCAAGCCTTCTCGTAGCGATCATAAATTTTAATCAGCTGCTTGTGTCCTGATTTTTTGTCATCTTTAACTTGCTTAGATCTACGGCCCTCATCCTTTTGGGCATTTATGAACCACTGGACCTCCTTTGGCGACCACTCGTTCTCGTCAAGTCCCATCATTTTTAGTAATCGACGAATCATCCGTATCTGATCTTGCGAGTCCATTATCTGGAATCCTTCTGCAAGCCCAGCCTCCCGCCAGTGTATTCGTAAAAGCCGGTGGGCAAGGCCATGGAAGGTACCGATCCAAAAATGCCTTGTGGGAAATCCCAAAAGCGATTCAATCCGCTGACGCATCTCTGATGCGGCCTTGTTGGTGAAGGTCACAGCGAACAGTTGTTTGGGAGAAATATCGTCTACACGAACTAGCCACGCAATGCGATGAACGAGGACTCGGGTTTTGCCGCTGCCAGCACCAGCCAGCACCAGGGTCGCGCGATGGGCCGCAGTGACCGCCTCCCGCTGGGCATCATTTAAAGGATCAATGATGTCGGTGACGTCCATGTTGACTTTTTAATCTAGAGAACCGGGGAGTCTATTCGGGCCAGAAAGCAGGAATATAATGATCTAGCAGCAAGAAGGTAAACAAGGCCATAAGGTAACTAATGGAGTAGCTGAAAGTCTTCATGGAAGCACCGCTTGTCTCAGCGAATTTAAGCCTTAAGGCATAGTACAGAAAACCACCCCCAAGAAATGAAGCGCCGCATAGGTATAGAAAACCACTGTTACCAGTCAGAAAGGGCAGAAGTGAAACAATTAAAAGCAGCATCGTGTAATAAAGGATGAATGACTTGGTAAGCTTGCTGCCATGAGTGACCGGTAGCATAGGTATACCTGCCTTTGTATAGTCTTCCTTCCTCGCTAGAGCCAAAGCCCAGAAATGGGGTGGCGTCCAAGTAAATATGATAAGGAACAAGATGAGGGCAAAACTCTCCACTTGATCCGTCACAGCGGTCCAACCTAACAGCGGCGGCGCAGCTCCAGCAGCCCCACCAATGACAATGTTCTGCGGTGTAGCCCGCTTAAGATATACGGTATAAATAATTGCATAGCCGATCAGTGAAGCAAAGGTCAGAATTGCAGTAAGCGTGTTAACGAAAAACACCAATACCGATATTCCGAGAAGCCCAAGTAGCACCGCAAAAGCAATTGCATTTTTTTCTTTTATTCTGCCCGAGGGCATTGGCCGGCTTTTGGTGCGCGCCATCTTTGCATCCAGACGTATATCTAGGATGTGATTTACAACTGCTCCAGAGGCTGCTGCAAGACCGATCCCAAGACTTCCGAAGATAAGTGCCCCAAGAGGCGCCATGCGAGGGGATGCCAAGAACATGCCAACGATTGCTGTGAATACCAAAAGCTGAACTACGCCCGGCTTGGTAAGAGCATAATAATCACGGAACACGGCGAAAGCCGAATTCCTATTTTTGTCTAACTCTCTGGTTACCATTTAGAACCACCAAAAGAAGTAATGCTGCCCCGCCATTGTGCGCCACAGCTACAGCCAGTGGAACACCAAAAATAATTACACTGGCGCCTATGAAAAGTTGCGCAACCAGTGCCAACACAATCAATGCCCCATCCAGTTTTGCCGAGTTTTCACGAAACAAACGCCAACCAAAAAAGCCAACCAAAAAAGCCGCCAAAATCGCACCCAGACGGTGAGTAAAGTGGATCGCCACTCGGGCCGGATGATCCAAAACACCACCCTCATAATCGATGCCAACGCCCTGCCAAAGAACAAATCCCTCCCGAAAATCCGCCACCTGAGGCCACCATTGAGT
This sequence comes from uncultured Gammaproteobacteria bacterium, assembly GCA_913041665.1. Lineage (GTDB taxonomy): Bacteria > Pseudomonadota > Gammaproteobacteria > Steroidobacterales > Rariloculaceae > CAJWKT01. Next base: position 1,967 of record CAJWKT010000154.1, read on the forward strand.
TTGACACGTAGGAAAATCTGGACAGGCAAGTGCAGCATAATTAGTGCTGGTCCAGCCTCCAAGCGCAATTTGTATAAAGAGGGCAATAACTGCAATGGTTCCCAACCTGATAGGGACAGGCACGGGTCCAATAGCGCCGGTACGCCATTCACTCATCCAAGAGAGCAATCCCAGCGTTGCTAGGCCCCCAAGAAGGTGGAATAAAACAATGATTGGCTTCAGCAACATCGTCACGGTCCACATGCCCAACACACCTTGGAATATAACTAAGCTAAGCAATATTAATGGTAGCCACCGGGGTTGCATTGGGTCCCGGCGGTTAACCCAAGACAATGCGGCCAAAGCAACACAAACTAAGCCTAGGGCAGATGCCAAGTAACGATGAAACATTTCTCTCCAGGCTTTGCCCACATCGATTGGACGCTCTGGGAAAAGCAACTCAATTTCAGCCTGAACTTGCTCGTCGATTGGTACTAATAAGCGCCCATAACAACCCGGCCAATCTGGGCAACCCAGCCCCGCATCCGTGAGACGCACCCAAGCTCCCACAATAACCACGACAAATGCAAGGGCCGTTCCCATGCGAGATAATCTACGAAAGATAATTAGCAATTTTGGTTCTCAGTCGGTCGCGTACTTGGTCTGAGAAGTATATCAGCGCCCCCTAAGAGTGCGGGTGAGTTCGTTCACGGGAATATGCACGGCTCCGTCTGCCAATCCTCTTTCAGGGGATTTTCCAGAACCCCAAGCTTGACCAAAAATTAGCTCTACTGTCGTAGATATTCTTTTCTGCCCCTTGCATAGAAGCTCACTTTCAAAATGCTTCCAACGACTAGGCGAGGTGAGGCCCGCTCGTCTACCTACAGCCACGTTCGTGGCTCCGCAAGCTCGTAAATCATGCACGAGGGATGTCACATCTTCATGGGTTACTTGTAATCGGTCTACATCTACTACTGGCTCTACGAGGCCGGCCCGGAGAATTAAATCCCCTATATCATGCATGTCCATAAATCCGTGCACGTGTATCTCCCCGTCAACATTACGCCAAGCACGGCGTACCTCTTGCAATGTATCGGGGCCCAAGGTAGTGAATACCAGTAACCCGCCATTCACTAGCACGCGCGCAACTTCAGTCAGTACAGTTTCCACTGAACACCAAGGCAAAACTAGGTTTGCAAAAATCAGGTCAACGCTTTGACTAGCGATCGGCAAGGATTGAGCGTTGGCCATCATTGGGTAGATGTGTTTAACCACTCGACGGCGTTGTGACACATGCTCAAGCATTTTGATGCTTCTATCCGCGGCTATGACCCGCGAGTCAGGGTAACGTTGGGCTAATGCGAGTGCGCCTTTCCCAGTTGCAGAGCCCAGATCAACAATCACCTGGGGTAACTGCCGAACTATAGTCAATCTCTCTAGCAATCTACGCCTTGCTTCACTATGAATTACATCAAAATCGTCAAAGTCTGAGCTTACGCGGTCGAATGCCCGTGTGGCAGCTATTGAATCAGGCAGGCCGGTGAAAGA
>CAJWKT010000155.1 GCA_913041665.1 uncultured Gammaproteobacteria bacterium
ATCCTTCCATTAATAGAGGAACTTATGTCTGGCAACGCAAAGTTCAGGTGGTTTCCCCAGCAATATGTAATCTTTTTTCTGGCAATTATTTTTATTAACGGTTGTGCTGGTTCTGTAATATCTGTTCAAGACCTGATGGACACACATACGGAGGTAAACTCAGCCCCTATAATTGATGCATCGCTTGGGGTAGTTACACTTGGTTATATTCCTAAGAATGCGCTTAATGAAGAGATGTTGCGGCAAGCCTTTAAATTAAGGTTGAATAGATCCAATATATTTTCCCCGAATGCAACTCGTCGAATTAATGTTGTTATTCAGAAACTAGACATAACACATCCTAACTTTGGAGCTACTATGATTGCGGAAGCTCAGGGGACCTACTCAGCTTCAAGTGTAAAAAATGATTTTTTTTATGAGACCACAGTTGTATCAAAAGGTAGGGCGGCATGGGATGAACACTTTGTGGGTGCTGTTCGTGGAGCACGTGCATATAATCGTTCAATCGCAAACAACTTTATAGAGTTTATTCGACGTTTCCAAACACACGTTAAAACCAACACCAGGCTGTGGAAAAATTAGATCAAGACTATCAAGAAGATTCTACAGTTCCACAAGGGGAGTAGACTAAATGGGTAGAGTAAAGTTACATCCGCGCCGCTTCATGTTGGCGTTCGTTTGTCTATTTTTTTCTGCGAGCCTTGTTGGATGCATGATAACGAGAGTGAAAATGGATTTTCTACTTCACGAAGGCAACCATATTGGCGTTGTTCAGCAGCTGGTTAAAGACCAATATAATTATTCTGAGTATAAAACCGGATTCCAATGGATGTTGTGCCGATCGATTATTTCCGTTGGCGTGTATGATGAATTTTTTAGATGCTATGATGTTCTGAAAAAAAGAGTGGATGCAAATGATGGGAAATTGGTTTCAGGACCCTTGAATATTGAGCAAAACAAGGCCGCATCACGCGCCAAAATGGCGTCGTTATTGGCGTACGCGCATTTCGGAATGAGGGATTACGACAAAGCGCTGAAATATGCGCATCAAGTCGAAAAACTCATAGATACCAGCAGGTTTGGTTATGTTTCTCCCCCAGTGACCATGGGTAGTTTGTTTACCGTTGCCTTAGTGACGATACCGGGAATACCAGCCTTCGGCATTATGGCACAGATCTATGGCGAACGGGGCGACGTGGAGAAATCGTTGCATTATATTAATCGCTTAAATGCATTGAAAGTGGATGCTCTCTACACGCAGCAGTATGACGGTGAACGGCGGGGTTGGAGAGCCCGCAGTTATATGGCTATCGGTGATTATGAAAGCGCGTACCGAGAAGTGATGACGGAAACATTAGTGGACTCTCTAACAGGTAGACAAATAATTCGTAGTAACTCATTAAAACTAAATGCGACCCTAGCCCTGGAGGAAATTCTAAATTGGGCGGTTGGGTTGAAAGGGCCGACAGAAATGGCCGTGGCGAGGGGTTTTGAAGCCAGGTTTATGCGTCATCAGATAGAACTGAAGCTAGGCAAACTGGCCCTCGCAAGAAAAGGGTATGATGAGATTCTTGCCTACCCACTAATTGATGGGAAAATTATCGTCCTATACGGTGCCCTGCATGGACGAGGCTTGGTCGCTCTTGCCGAGAAAGATCTTGACGGGGCCATCAGTTTTTTAAAGCGCGCCATTGACGTAATGGAACGCCAACGCGCATCCATTATCACGGAAAAAAACAAGATCGGATTTATCGGCGACAAGCAAACTATTTACCGTGACCTTATCGCAGCGCTAGTCGAATTGGGTCGTGTGGATGAAGCCTTTGAATATGCGGAGCGTGGAAAGGCGCGGGCACTGGTCGACCTTCTAGCCTCCAAAAAATCTTTCGGTAAAGACAGTGCCAGCAAAATTAAAGCGAAGTTAGCTGAATTGGATCGCCTGGAAAGGAAGAGCTTAAATCTGGCTGCCCTCAAGAACGGATCCGACACCCGGAGTGTCAAGATCGTAAAACGGACTCTGAAACAGGAGATGCCTAAGGTCGCTTCGCTGGTTTCCGTTACCACGGACAAGCCCTCTGACATCCAGTCCTTGCTGCGCCCCGATGAAGCCATCGTTGAGTATTTCTACCATGGCGAAGGCAATAAAGATGCAGACGACCTGTTTGCCTTCGTGGTCACCCGTGACGCCATCAAAGCGGTCACTCTTGATGCCAAGGGGTTGAACGATGAGGTCAAAGCCTTCCGCACGGCCATCAACAAGTCAAACAGCAATGGCTGGTCTCAAGGGGCATCCTCCCTACACCGTCGCCTGATTGCGCCTCTAGTCTCAGCGATAAAGGATAAGAAGCACCTGACCATCGTTCCCCATGGTGCGCTTCATTACCTGCCGTTCAATGCTCTTAAGGCCAACGGTGGGGAGTTCCTGATTCAGGATCATACGATCCGTCTATTGCCTTCCGCGTCGGTGATGAAGTTCTTGAACAAGGGATCAGCTCCAACACAAAGCCTGTTGGTGTTCGGTAACCCGGACCTGAACGACCCCAAGATGGACCTGCCGGGTGCACAGACGGAAGCCAAAGCAATCGCCAAGCTGTGGCCTAATAGTAAGGTGGTGTTGCGTAAACACGCCTCCGAGAGCCTCCTCAAGAAGACCGCTAGTGTCTTCCGCTACATTCACCTTGCCAGCCACGGTCAGTTCAAGCCGGATGCACCGATGCAATCGCGTATGCTGCTGGCAGCCGACAACGAAAACGATGGCAGTCTGACTGTGTCGGAAATCTATGACCTCAAGCTAAACGCTGACATGGTCGTTCTCAGTGCCTGTCAGACGGCGTTGGGTGATGTGAAGAACGGGGATGATGTGGTCGGTCTCAATAGAGGCTTCCTCTATGCCGGAGCCAAGTCCATCGTCGGTAGCCTGTGGGAAGTCCCTGACAATCCAACCAAGGACCTGATGGTCGGGCTGTATACGAACCTCAAGTCTATGGGCTTGCGAGAAGCCATGCGGAAGGCGCAACTGTTCGCATTGAAGAAGTACAAGCACCCGTTCAACTGGGCTGCCTTCCAGGTGACAGGTGGGACATGACCTATACCTCCCCTGGATTATGCAATGAACGAAGAAGTGAATTTCTGTAGTCAATGTGGTGTAAAGATAAGCTCAGGTGCAAAGTTTTGCTCAAATTGTGGACATGACTTAAAAAATAGCTCTACCAAAATCACATCGGACAAAACTATAAAAGTAGAAGCGAAAGTAGAAGTAACCAATGTGACAATAGAGAAGGGATTTAAGGCAATAGAGAAGGTGGTTAAAGCGCCGTGGAAAGGGCTAAAGAAGGTATTTAAGACAAAAGAGAAGACATGGAAATCGGACCTCGAAACTCCTTCCCCAAAACCTCCAAAGAGTAGTTCAATTCTAATTTGGCTTACCGCTTTATCCTTCTTAATAGGCATGGCAGCTATTTTTATTTA
>CAJWKT010000156.1 GCA_913041665.1 uncultured Gammaproteobacteria bacterium
GAACTTAATCAGGGCGCGGTTATTCTTCGACAAGACACAACGCGACTGGACATCCGCATTAATGAAGCCCAGGCTAATGTTGACCGAATCCAGGCAGTACTCGATGAGCAGATCAATGGTCCGCGCCCGGAAACGATCGATGCCACCCGCGCTAGCCTTGACGAGGCAATTATTGAACGCGATTTTCGCGGCCGTGAACTGGCAAGGCTCAGTGGTCTGCGCGAGCGTAACCTGACTTCCGTTGAAAGTGTCGACAACGCTGAAAAATTAGTATTGTTGGCTGGGGCGCGTATAGAGTTTGTTGCCGCACAGCTGGCGGAATTGGAAGCGGGTACTAGAGTCGAGCAGATAGACCAGACACGGGCACTATTAGCTCAGGCGAGTGCTCAATTCAACAGTTTGAATTTTGATCGGCAAAGGTTGTTTGTTGTTGCGCCGGTCGACGCCATTGTTGATTCCCTGCCTTTTGAGGTAGGGGAACGTCCCCGATCGGGTGATATCGTTGCTCTGTTGCTTACTGGGTCGCAACCTTATGCACGAGTTTACGTTCCCCAACCTGTGCGTGTGGGGATCAGCATCGGTACCCAACTGAAGGTGCATGTTGACGGACTCGAGCAGCCCTTAAACGGTATTGTCCGGCGTATCGCATCAGAGTCGAACTTCACGCCATACTTCGCGCTGACCGAGCGAGATCGCAGCCGCCTATCCTACATGGCGGAGATCACATTGCCGGACCAGCGCTCTCGACTTCCCGAGGGTATACCTGTGCAAGTTTACTTCGAGTAAAACTATGAATCACGACAACTTTGCCATCACTGCTTCGGGCCTAACTCGTCACTTCGGGTCACTGATTGCTGTAAAAGATTTTGACTTGCAGATACCAACCGGCTCGATCTATGGGTTTCTAGGACCTAACGGCTCTGGTAAATCAACCACAATACGTATGTTATGTGGACTGTTGACTCCAAGTTCAGGATCGGCTTCGGTGCTAGGATTAGATACCCGCAGGGAGTCGGAAAAGTTAAAACAAAAAATCGGATACATGACTCAAAAATTTTCACTTTACGAAGATCTAACTGTTAAGGAGAACCTTCAATTTGTCAGTGAGATCTACGCGGTGGAGCGCAAAGAGAGACATCTCCGTGTCAAGGAACTGCTGGAAGAGTTCAATTTGAACAGACAAATGAAGCAACGTGTCGGGACATTAAGTGGAGGTCAGAAACAAAGATTGAGCCTGGCGGCAGCGATACTTCACAAGCCGCAAATCTTGTTTCTTGACGAACCCACCAGCGCTGTAGATCCTCAGAACCGGAGAGATTTTTGGGAGAAGCTTTTCGAAATGGCTGAGCAGGGCACGACGATTCTGATATCAACGCATTACATGGACGAAGCGGCACGCTGCCACAGCCTAGCGATATTGGATCAGGGTGTTAAGGTCGCTGATGGAACCCCTAAAGAACTGGGTAATAGCATCTCATCTCACGTCATCGAAGTCACAGCAGACGAACCGAATGCGGCCCGCCAAAGGTTGGCAAACGAGGATGGTATAACTAGTATCACTCAGCTTGGGTTCCGCCTACGCGTGCTTATACCTAAAGAGATTTCCAATCCTCTGGAACAGGTGAAGTCCAAACTAAAAGGAGCGGAAATTGACGCGCGGGTAGAGCAGGTTTTTCCCGACCTGGAAGATGTATTCGTCTCGTTAACCGAACTCAGACGAGATGGCCTGGCGACATGAAACCATTGGTCCGCATTTTGGCCGTGGCGCACAAGGAGTTTCTGCAACTTAGCAGAGACCGGCTTACTTTTGGCATGATAATCGGGATACCGTTGATTCAGCTCCTGATGTTTGGCTTCGCTATAAATACTGATGTCCGCAATCTATCTGCCGCTTATGTAGACGAAGCCGACACCCATCTGTCCCGTCAATTCATTTCCGACATTACTGCATCTCAGGTGATTAGCATAAACCAACGGGTGGGAAGTGCACAGGAGTTGAATTTCTTGATGGATTCAGGGTCGGTCTCGCTCGGTATTTACCTACCCGATGATTTTGATCGGAGGGTAATCGAACGCGATCGTAAGGCGGTTCAGCTGTTGGTGGATGGCACGGATCCTATTATTCTCGGTGTAGCCCGGCAGCTCACGGCCATGGATGTCCGCTTTGACAGCCAGACACGGGTTTTTGGGGAGCAAAATCTGATGGAAGTGCGTAACTACTACAACCCAGAACGACGCTCCGCAGTAAATATCGTCCCAGGTTTAGTCGGAGTCATCCTCACCATGACTATGGTTTTGTTCACGGCTGTGGCGATAGTGCGCGAAAAAGAAAGAGGTAATCTTGAACTGCTAATAAACACTCCGGTTAAAACTACAGAATTAATGTTAGGTAAAATATTCCCTTATGTACTAATTGGTCTAATTCAATTGGTAATTATTTTGTCATGTGGTCGTGTTTTCTTCTCGGTGCCTATCCGTGGCAGCGAATTACAAGTGCTGGCTGCGGCGCTTGTTTTCATAAGCACTAACCTTTCTCTGGGTTTGTTGATTTCCACATTTGCCAAGACTCAATTCCAGGCCATGCAAATGACGTTTTTTTTCTTCCTGCCTTCAATTCTGATCTCGGGTTTTATGTTCCCTTTTGATGGCATGCCTGAGATTGCACAAATGATCGCAGAAATCTTGCCACTAACTCATTTCAATCGGCTTATCCGCGGCATCATTCTTCGTGGTGCTGATATCATGGACATGTGGGATGAATTGGTGGCTCTGGGTATCTTTATGCTGGTGGCACTGACACTAGCAATTGTCCGTTTTAGCAAACGGTTGGATTAGTTGCTTTAGCAATCATTTTGACTTCAAGTTGGCAAAAGTGTTTACTGCTCCAACATCTTGGTGTGCAGCGTAAGTCCAAAAAAAGGAAGGACATTATGAAGAATAGCAGGTTTCCTCGCTTTTCTAGACGCGCTTTTAGTCGCTCCCTAATGTTTTCGGGTATTGCCCTAGGAAGTGGCTTATTTGCACGTGTTCTTGGGGCTCAAACCAGTAATTCATTGCGAATAGGTATCATAGGGTCTGGTCGTATGGGAGGAGCGGTAGGGCTGCGACTCGCCGAATCTGGACACGAGGTATTTTTTTCTTCCCGCAACCCGGAGCAGCTGGATAATTTGGTGGAGCAGGCAAGTGGCAGAGCGCATGCAGGTTATCCCGCTGATGCAGTTGCTTTTGGTGAAGTCATTTTAATAGCAGTGCCTTATGGAGCGTTACCACAGATCGGAAGAGATTACGCTGCAGCATTGGCGGGTAAGATTGTCATCGATTGCGGTA
>CAJWKT010000157.1 GCA_913041665.1 uncultured Gammaproteobacteria bacterium
TTATCCTGGTAGGGGCCCGTTCCTGCGAGCGATAGAAGCCATAAATACGCCGAGTCCGCGTAACATGAGTTATTGATTCGCTGACCCTAATATCCGTAATACATCCGGGATGGCTTGGGTGATCCTTGATTGAAGATCCGGATCGCTTAATCGACCGATAGGGTGATCAATGACAATCATAGGATAGTCCTGAAGACCGATCTGCTCTGCCATCACAAGGGCCGTATGAACAAATGGTTCCGTACAAATGAGCGCACAGGGGATACCTTTTTGTTCTAAGGTGAGGGCATCGTGCATACTGCACGCGCTGCATGATCCTCAGTCCCCTACCCCCACGATAGCGAAATGACATCGGCGGACGATTTGATTAACAAGGTGGGTAGGCACTATTCTACTGGCATGCGGCTTGACAAACCTTTCCACTCCAATAGACCACGTCAGCACATTTCCCAATGATTCCTTTACGCCCTGTAATATTCTGTCGGCATTGGGCTTACCATTATCCAGCAGGGCAACAACGGTGTGCTCCGAACCTATGGGTCGTGCCGCTATTTCAAAGGTTGTGGTTTGAGAGGAAGCGGTGGGATCAACTAAAATGATGGACATGGGGAAATTATTTTATGGTTTGTTCATTAGCAATCGATACATACGCCTACCCCTTTTGTTACCGGTCTGGATCCTTCGCCTCTGCCTGAGCCAAGCCAGGGTGGAATGATGGCAGAATGACCTCCTGCGGTACCTCCACCACAAATAATCCAGATGTTATCTCTGGCGGGGACTATGGATAATGTATCATCCGAGGTGAGATGATCATGGCGACCGGTACGACGAATCTCATGTCCCGAAATACGCGTTATCTCAAACAGAGCGTGGCGGATCTCATTTTTCGTCCATCCTGCCCGTTGAAAAATAGCCCGATGTTCAGGACAGATGAGAACCACGATCGCTGCGCCGGTATAATGGGTAGCCAGAATAATCCGCGCAAAGGAATCTATCAGGCCGTCGGGTTCATTATGAGCATGATCAGCTACCGAATGAGGGGCTTCTGCTGCAAAAACAGAAACGGCGCTTGCCCCTTCCGGAACCCCGATTTCTTTCCCTTGAGAGGGCCAGACCCCGGTCTCTCCCTCCGGCAAGCAATAGGCAATTCGTCCGGCATGGGCGATCGTAGCCTGATCAAGCGCGCCGGGAATACTTCCCACGGCGTTCCGTATAATTAAATTTAAGGCTCTGCCTACGGTTAAGTTTGCCCGATTTCCAGCGCCGAGGATGGCTGTTTCGGTATTAAATTCAAGGGTTTCAACCACCGGTCCGTGGACCATGATGAGAGGGGCCGCGCCCCCGGTACTTGCGGATGGCCCCACAACATTATACCGGTCATCAAGGATAGCCTCAAGCGAGGCAAGGGTAACCTGAAACATATCCGGAGTACCACCAGCCATAACCAGGTTAGCAGCGACCATTTCAGCGGTGATAACCCGATGACGCTCGGGCACTCTCCCCACCTCATCGCCGGCGTCATATCCCCATCTCCTTAAAATCTCATCTACACGATCCTGCGTAGGCGGTACAACAGGCAACCCATCGGTCCACCCCTGTTTGTATGCATACTCTATCGCCTCAATCTCAGATTCGACACAATGCGGCATGAGATACGTTACTTCCCATAATAGGATTCGAGATAAGTAAGGATCGTATCTTCCGTCTTCTCATTGAATGTCTTTAGTCCCTTTTCTGCTTGCATCCACCTGATGGCATCCAACCATCCTGCCCGGTCGGCTCTGAATGTGCGTACCATCTGCGTCGGATGACAATTCACGCACTCTCTTTTTATGGCTGAAAACCCATTGCCCATGATGAATTTGGTTTGAGGATCTATTTCAAAACCCGATTTGGCATCTATCTGGACTTCCGGGATAGCCGCCTCTGCTGCCGCAGCCGCTTTAATACCTTCCCATTTTTCCGATTCTATATATATCCATCCGACGACTGCAACATCCAGGAGGATGACAAATAAGAACTGCGCCAATATTTTGACGAATTTATTCATAGGTAAAACTCCTTTAATTCCTTCCTGCATTCAGCGGTACGCCAAACCCCATGTACCAGGTTCTTCCTGCGGCCGGCTCAAAAAAACGATCACCAAACGCATTGGGAACAATAGAACCATTATATTGGGTATCGAATAGATTATTTATACCCACAAAAAATTCACCTCCGATAGCACCCAATTGGTGTTGTATCCCAAATCTAAGGTCAACAAGAGAATAGCTTGCAGTCTTTTCATGACAGAGAAGCCGCGTTATCACAACTCTTACCATTGCAATGGAAGCGCGCCGAGCTTTTACGCCAGCTCACAAAAGCAATTCAGCAAAATGGATTGCAGTTTGAAGAACAGTCCTTTGAAGAAAATGCCGCTCAAGCTTTGATCCAGACTCTGAAAATTAATTTAAAATTAAGCGGAGAATATGCAAACTTCCAACAATTTTTGAGTCAGTTGAAGCAAGAACTAAGTTTGCTGACACTGGAAAAACTTGTGCTGTTAAATCCAATGCCTGCAGAAAAAAATCCAAAACTACGTATTGAAATGGTTTTATCCGCCCATAAAAGACTGGAACTCACTGAAAAGCAGAAAAGCCAATGAGTATCGGAAAGTTGCTTTTAACGCTGGTCCTACTTTTTATGTTTGCGTTTTCCGAAGTGCTTACTGCAAAAATCAGCTTTGCGGAATCACACGCCAAAGTTACAGAAAGAAATCCTTTTCGAAGTTTGTTGCCGACAAATACGACTGCAACTTCGCTCGCTCAGACACTTTCAAAATCGGCCTCAACGAAAAAAAACTCTTCTGTACAAAAAAAGAAAGTCCTTAAAAAGACTGTGGTTGCAAAGGTTGTATCTCAGTTGCCCGAAATTAAGCCAGCAGTAGAAACAGACATTTCTTCCCGAGAAAAACAATTAGCTAAAATTTTGAAACTTAAAGATATTTTGGAAACTTCAGAAGGCCGTTATGCCTTTATTGACGAAAAAAAAGTGTCTTATATCGTGCAGGAAGGAGAGTGGCTCGATTCTGTTTTTGTCAGGAAAATCTACAAAAATAGTGTGGAACTGCAGGAAATCGACGGAGAAACAACCCTTATTTTAGTGCTGCAACCTTGAACTTTAAGGTTTTTTTGTTGATTAGAAAATGATTCCTATGGTTAAATAAACTGTGAATTTACCATAAAAATCAATATACCTTAAAATAAGAATATATAAATATTGAATAATTAACTAAAATTAAAAGATATTAAATAATTTAGAAATTAAAAATATGTTTAATTGAAAA
>CAJWKT010000158.1 GCA_913041665.1 uncultured Gammaproteobacteria bacterium
TTTTTGCAATAAAATGTAAATGTAATAAATTTTTATAACCCTTATTTTGTCAGTTCTTTGGCCCAAATTTTGCATGATAATGTGAATAACGTTAAGTTTGACGAAATTGGGAACATCTCAGTACGAGGTAAGGAGGAGCAGGTAATCGTCTATACTCTATCTTCTTAAATACAGAAATTTTTTCTATTTTAACTGATGTCCCTCAAATAATGTTCGGAACCAAAAAATTGATCCAAAAGTTTTTCGCTAAAAAAGGTTTTATAAAACGCCCAGTAATATTAATTGTATTAATGTTTTTAATGGCGCAATCCGCTAAGGGACAGGATGTGTATAGTGGCGTAGAGGCTTATCAGAAGGGTGATTATGAAGAAGCGCTGAAACACTTTATTCCACTAAGTAATATTGATTTTGATTATACAGACCTAAGGATTAGCGAAAATAATCCTGAAATTCACGCTTTGGCTCAATATTTTTTGGGTTTGATGTACTGCTTTGGTAAAGGTGTACTGCTGGATCATGCTAAGGCTAATGACTGGCTTCGCAGAGCTGCCAGGCAGGGTAATAGTGACGCAGAACAAGCGACGTGCCCATAATCGCTCAATACTGATCACCACTATAACATTCAGAATTACCACGTCGCTATATTCTAAAAGAAACTTTTATTCTGGAAATGGTTGGAGCGGTAAATTAAATATGGAGGCGGTGTAGAACCTACAACATAATGAAGTATTCGCAATATATCAGAACAGAGTCCATTTCATTCTCAACTTCAAACGCCTCAGAAACCAAATACATTTTGGATCAATTATAGTAAGATCGAAATGCCAATGATTTTTTTCAACCGGTCTATAAAACTATCGTAAAATAGCCTTGTCCATGAAAAATAAGGAGGTGAGGTAGGCACGAACGGATATAAGGCCATTGGCGTTATCGACGACTTCTGATGAAATATTCTCGCGTTCCAGCATAATTTTGAGCACCGAGGCGATCGTAGCCGACTCAATCCTCAGACCTTTGACGAAGTCAATAGCTTCAGCATTACTCCGTGTAATTTTTTCTAAAGCTTCAGCAATTGAGTCGACAGCGGCCGAAAATCGTAAAAGAAACGTTCGGATCTGCGCCCCATCAGCACCCGCCCCTTCTTCGGCACGACCCTGCGCAGCGTAGGCTAACATAAACTCGTAAGCCTCCTCAATTGCTTCTATATTTTCTCTTATATCTCCTGAAGCGCTCATCATTCTTTCTCCTAGGTGTCATCCGTCTGCGTCTTTCCAAATACCATTGAAACCAACAGCGTTCGGTGCTCGGGCAGAAAGGTAAAATAGATGTGTAGGATAAAGAAGAAAATTAGCAATAATGACGCCGCGCCATGCAAGGTATACACTATTCCCCAATTCCAGTCGGACAAGATGGATGGATCCCGCCTCCATAATGGCGTATCAATTTTTGCCAGCATCACACCACCTGTTAATAGAAGTACCAACATGATAAATGCCACCGACCAGTGGTAGAGTTTTTGATTAAGGTCGTACTTCCCCTCCTCTCCGGACTGAGCGTTTCCTACCACAGACCGAAGGTCATCACGATTTGGCATCATAGTTTTGAGGCCATGCACAAATAAGGAACGATAAAGGTGAAAAATTACTGCGAGTATCAGTAGTACCCCAGAGATCCAGTGGATTGGTACCCAGTTGAATTTGATCCCAAGGATTGGCAGAAAGGAAGTGCCCAGCAACGTAATCACTAGACACGCCATAACCCAATGAAAAACCCGATCAGATAACTTATGCCGAACTTCTTCAGGCACCATACCGACTTCCCACTTTAACGCTTCAGGATGGCCGATTAAGCAACCTGATGGCTTGGTGAATCATGATAAAGGCAAATGCCGCTGCTACGGGGAGCCAGAGTATATCCCAAGACATCCCCAACAGCATTTCTTGACCCCATACATTCTTCGAAAAACGAAAAAACTCCATCAACTCACGTTAAGGATCTCACGGCACGGGCAGCTAGATTACCCATAAGTGGAATCTTAAAATGGTTGTAGTTGAGTGCCTTGGCTCCTTGTGCGGCAACCCGCTTGGCCAGCCTCTCCATCTCTGCTCCCACATTCTCGCCTTTCATCAGGTCCTCGACAGTGGTCAAGCGCCGCGGCGTGCACTGCACACCGCCACATGCGACACGAACATCGGAGACCTTGCCACCTGTGATCTTCGCGACCATAGCAATACTGACCAACGCGAAATCCCACGTCTGACGATCGGCGATTTTTTCGAAATAATGTTTGGCACCTGACCACTTCTTCGGAATGCGAATTTCCGTCAAAATATCGCCTTTCTCCAAAACGGTCATGCGGGTGATGTCAACCGCCGGGCCAATGAAAAATTTCTCGGCAGGAACGGTTCGTATTTTGCCCTTGCGTGAAATTATCATTTCCGCTTCCAACGCAACCAGTGCAGGACCGGTATCGGAAGGGGTCACAGCAACGCATCGAATGGCGTCGTAAAGGGCGTGCTCCCGGTTCATAGCTGTCGGCGTATTGGCATAGCATGTGTTGCCACCGGCACGGTAGCACGGGAAACCATCACGATAGTAACTACAACGCGTATCCTGTGACACGTTTCCACCAATGGTCCCGGCGTTTCTGATTTGCGGGCTTGCAACCTTGGCGGCAGCTGCTGTCAAGAGAGGAAAGTTTTTCTGTAACAGTTTGTTATCCTCGATTTCCGTCAGCGTCGTGACGGCACCAATAGCAACGTGGTCTCCATTATCCTTGACACCGTGAAGCTGCTTCAAACCGGCAATGTTAATGACCGCCTGAGGCCTTTTATGGCGGTCTTTAAACCAGTCGAAGCTGTCCTTGCCACCGGCAATAATCCAGCCGTCTTTCCCGTATTTGTCCGCTAACTGAGCCGCTTCCTCGACACTTGCGGGCTCAAACAGGTCAAATGAATGCATATAATCAGTCATTGTTCGGTCTCCTCACCCGCAATTACTGGGTGTTAATCTGAAGGGGCTTATGGGATTGTGGCTGTTTCGCGAGCACATTGACAATCATGTCCGCTACTACGGGCACCCGGTTAAACATGTGTCCTCCTAAGGCATCGGATACAGCACTCAAATAGGCGGCAGATGCGGCGCCCTGGATGGGCTCACCGACACCTTTCGCCCCAACCGGATTTTGTGGATCATGAGCACCCTCCACCGCCAGTGAACCTAGTTTAGCTGGGACGTCCAGATAGGTCGGTGGCTTCGCCTGGTAAAATCCACGCGCCTGCGGACGACCATAGGCGGGGGCGTAAGGGTATCTTTCT
>CAJWKT010000159.1 GCA_913041665.1 uncultured Gammaproteobacteria bacterium
TTTATGTAGCAAAAGCTTGTCTGCGGGGTATGATTAAAGCACGCTGGGGTCGAATTATTAACATCTCCTCTGTGGTAGGTCTTACGGGCAATGCTGGCCAGACTAACTATGCCTCTGCAAAGGCTGGAATCATTGGATTTACGAAATCGCTAGCACAAGAGGTTGCCTCGAGGAATATTACAGTTAATTCGATTGCACCAGGATTTGTAAATACAGATATGACCAGCCAATTAGATCAAACGCAAACAGAGTCACTGTGTTTGGAAATTCCAGCCCGCCGATTGGGCGTTCCAGCAGATATTGCAGCTGCTGTGGTATTTTTGGTATCCGACAGCGCTGGCTACATAACTGGGGAAACATTAAATATTAGCGGGGGTTTGTTTATAGGGTAATTTCTATAACTATTTGTTTTTTAATAAGTATTGATAAAAATGGAAGCATTTATCCTAAAGCTGTGGATTGACTTTGACGATTTCAATACAATACGCGCCAGCTGTGATGTGAGTATCTTAAATTCAGCTTTATTGATTCATAAAGGGGTAGAACGCACATGAGTAGTGTTGAAGATCAAGTGAGGGCAGTTGTAGCAGAGGAATTGGGTGCAAAGGTTGAGGAAATCAAGAATGAGGCCTCTTTTGCGGATGATTTGGGCGCCGATTCTTTGGATACAGTTGAACTTGTAATGGCCTTGGAGGAAAAATTTGATACTGAAATTCCAGATGAAGAGGCGGAGAAAATCACTACTGTCCAACAAGCCATTGACTATATTCAATCTCGGCAGACGGGCTCGTAGTCCGAAGCAAAATATGTCGTTGAGGTTTCAAAGAACTCGATTGAGGGGCGGTTTTGTCTAGGCGGCGCGTAGTAGTTACGGGAATGGGCCTTATTTCCCCAATCGGCAATGATGTTAGACGTGCTTGGCGCAATGCATGCGAGGGTGTGAGCGGCATTGGGCTAATAGATACTTTTGACGCCACCGGATTCTCTTCACGGATCGCGGGCTTAATAAAAGATTTTGATGCCAATGCATATGTAGACGCAAAAGCGATCCGAAAAATGGATCCATTTATGCATTACGGTATTGCGGCTACGAAGCAAGCAATTGAGGATTCTGGATTAATCATTAATGAGAAAAACGCTAATCGCATTGGTATTGCGATGGGAGCCGGCATTGGCGGAATCGATACAATAGAAAAAAATCATGATAGCTACTTGGAGAAGGGGGCCCGAAGAATTTCCCCATTTTTTGTGCCAGGCAGCATCATTAATATGATTTCTGGTCATATTTCTATTGAGTTCGGGATTACCGGCCCAAACCTTGCTCTTGCCACTGCGTGCGCTACATCAACGCATTCTATTGGAGTAAGCGCACGACTCATTGCTGCTGGTGATGCTGAGGTTATGTTTGCTGGGGGCGCTGAATATGCTACCACTCCACTTGGGATTGGTGGTTTCTGTTCTGCTCGCGCACTATCAACGCGCAATGATGAGCCTGAAAGGGCTAGCCGACCATGGGATCTGGAAAGAGACGGTTTCGTTTTGAGCGACGGAGCAGGCTGCCTTGCTTTGGAAGAATATGAGTACGCCAAAGATCGTGGAGCACATATTTATGCTGAGATCGCTGGTTTTGGTATGAGCGCTGATGCTCACCATATAACAGCGCCGCCAGAGAAAGGACAGGGAGCCAGCGCCTGCATGAGAAACGCCTTACAAGATGCGCAAATAAATCCAGAGCAGGTGGATTACATAAATGCTCATGGGACATCAACACCACTTGGCGACCTGGCAGAAACTAGAGCAATTAAGGCCGCTTTTGGGGGCCACGCAGAAAATGTCTCCGTAAGTTCAACGAAATCCACTACCGGACATATGGTAGGAGCTGCTGGAGCCGTCGAGGCTATTTTTACAATTTTAGCGTTGCGAGATCAGGTGATTCCACCAACTATTAATCTTGAAAAAACCGATCCAGAATGTAATCTAGATTACACTCCTAATGTTGCCAGAGAGCTGAAAATGAGTACCGCCCTATCAAATTCCTTTGGGTTTGGTGGAACTAATGGGTCAGTGATTTTCCAACGCTTGGTTTAAGTTTTTTTTGTAAACTGGAACGACTTCTAGCCGAATGATCTCTGTTGGCGGTACACTCGTAAGCAGTCCTAGGGAAAGTTAGGTTTGCGCTATTCAAAATTCTTAGGCCCTTTTTTGGGAGGCCATCTATTTAAGGCGATACGATCCCGATCGTTTTCGATGTTCTTTGTGTTTGTTTTTATTGTTATTGGATTATTCATCACAGGATCTCGATACCTCAATTCACCATTAAATATTCCAAGTAATGATTTCGTTTTGTTGATTCCGCTAGGGTCGCCATTGTCTCAAGTTGTTTCCGAGCTTGCTGGCGACGGGATACTTAAAAAGCCAATTTGGTTTACAGCGTACGCGCGGATAGGTGGGGCTGCCACCCGCATTCAGTCGGGTGAATATCTAATCTCTAAAGGTACAACTCCGCGCGCTCTCCTCAGGCAATTCATTGAGGGGAGAGTTTTATTGCATCAATTCACAATGATTGAAGGCCAACGTTTTAATGAAATGTTAATTAAGCTAAGAGCTCATCCTGCTATCCATCCAAGCGTTTACTCGAACAAAAATATAATGGAAAAAATTGGCAAACCGGAGCTGCACTGGGAAGGACAATTTTTGCCCGATACATATTCATTTCCAAGAGGAACCAGTGACCTACAAATTCTTGCCTGGTCTCACCAGGCGCTGGAAGAACAACTTGCTAGAATGTGGGAAGCGCGCGCTCCGGGGCTAATTTTAAAGACCTCACAGGAAGCCCTTACGCTCGGATCAATCATTGAGAAAGAAACCGCCATGCCCGAAGAACGAGCCCGCATATCAGGAGTATTCCACCGGCGCTTAGAATTGGGTATGCGCTTGCAGAGTGACCCGACAGTGATCTACGGGCTTGGGGAAAGTTTTGATGGCAATATTCGACGATCAGACTTGAATCGGGATACACCATACAATACTTATACGCGAGACGGATTGCCCCCAACACCCATTGGGCTTGCTGGGCAAGCATCTCTAGGTGCAGCGTTGATTCCCAGCTCAGGAACTGAGTTATATTTTGTAGCTACCGGACTTCCGGATGGCAGCCATCGTTTCTCAGTAACGCTGGAAGAGCATAATCAGGCTGTTTCTAAGTATTTAGAGAGATTAGCTAAAGAAAGGGATCTTTAAGCGTGCCCGGAGTATTTATTACCTTAGAAGGCATTGAGGGGGTAGGCAAATCTACTGCACTTGACT
>CAJWKT010000160.1 GCA_913041665.1 uncultured Gammaproteobacteria bacterium
CCCTAAACTCAGAATGGTTCCATCGCACCCCTATACATACTATTCTGGACGAACGATTCTGCTAAGATTAGGTTTCCGAACTCTATAAAAAAGAAGTTTTTAGCCTCTATAAAAAAGGCCAATAAAAATGAAAAGATTTCTTAAGTGGCATATAAAAGAGTGCATCAGGTTTTATAATTGGGGTTACCCTGCAACCAAGATTGTTAGATGGCGAATTAATTTACCTATTAGACTGCATAACCGATTTTATTTAGAAGAAGAGCCTATACCCTTGGTTAAATAGTAGAACAGTCACAACACACTGCGTCACAATCTAATCACACAGGCTCTAATGACTAACTACACAACTCTCGGTGGGTGTGTGGAATGCACCTATATAAAACTAATTGTGCAAACTATTGACTACTTTGTTTTTAATGAGAGGGATTTTCAATTAGCTCCAGCCGCAGCTCCATAACTGGCCCATAGCGCCAGATCAGATCGCCATCTGCGAGTTCGCGCTCAACTGTGAAAGGCGCTCCCTTTGGCCTTAGTATGTGTACGCCATTTTCAAATGACGCGGCGACACTTATAGGACGACCCTGGGTGGAAGGCTCGCCGATATCATTCACGCCGTTTTCGTAGGTACCGTCTGCCCGCATATCATGGGTTACACCTCCGGCCGTAATGACTACGCGATTTCCACATTGCTCAATACGTTGAATGCCTCCCAGCATTTGTTCGGTTGGCTTGCCATTTGCTGTTGCTTCTACTACCTCCCAAAAGCCACGCATATCGATTGCTTCTGTCACTAGTGGTTCAGTGCAGCCGCTTAGTACCGGAGGCGGCATGGTCTGCCAGTATCCGATGGGGGTATGGGCAACGGGAATATCATCGGCGGTCAGCATTGCCGTCCTGGGGGGAAGCGGATTAGCCTGCATGAACCTGACAATAACTTCAGCCAGTTCCTCTCCCTTCTGTTCCTGCAGAAAGTGTCCGGCACCTTCTATAGTGACATGATCCTGCCCCTGAGCGCCCGGTATGTTCTGTTGGAAAACGCGATAGCCGCCGGCGGAAATCGGATCGCTGTCACTGAAAGCCGTGAGGAAGGGCTTCTCCCAGTTTCGAAACACCTCCCAGGCTGCGGCATTGGCGACTGCGCCAGGGTAGGCAATGCTCACGGGCACACGCTGTGGCATGATCAACGGGCCTGCCTTATAGGAAGGGTCGGGGAAGGGTGCATCATAGGCATCTTTCACTGAGGGATCTTGTGCAACAGTTGCTATCAGAGCTCCGGTTTCGATGTTACCGCTGTCAACCATCGCCTGGTTGCGCGCTTTCCATTGCATAAAAGCACCCGAAGTCGGTGTTTCACTATTGGTGGGAGCTGACAGTCCTGTGTTGGCAACCACGACTCGCGCGAATCGTTCCTCGTTCTCGGCCACCACCCGCAGGCCAATCAATCCACCCCAGTCCTGGCCGAAGAATGTGGCATCCTGTAAATCGAGTTGCTCGACCAATTCGGTCATTGCATCCACATGAAACAGGTAGGTGTGAACATCCATGCTAACCGGTTTGTCCGAGCGACCGAAACCGATCAAATCTGGCACGATGGTGCGATAACCCGCCGCATTCAATATCGGTATCATCTTACGGTACAGATAAGCCCATGAGGGCTCGCCGTGAAGCAGCAGAATCACTTCACCATCGGCTGGCCCGTCATCGAGGTAGTGAACCCGATAGCCACGAATATCTGCATAATGTGGCTCGAAGTCATAGCCCGGAAGGTTTTCAAAACGGCTATCCGGGGTGCGCAGTACGCCTGGGCGAATTTCGTCAGCGAGCAGGCCGGCGGGCAGGCACAATATTAAAACCAGTGGTAACAAACGCAGTATCTTCATTGTTGGTTTCCTTTACTTATAGTCTGACCTTGAGCGCTCATTTTCGACACCCAAGTTGCATGAATTGAAGTTTCAGCTACTAATTGATCACCGTGCAAATCTATTCTGTATTGCTTCCAAAGCTGCTTGTTCAGGATTACTTTCCGCCGCATTAGTAAAGCCAGTTAACAATAGAAATATTACTGCAGATAGTTTCCTTAGCTGCATTATTAAATGCCTGAATCTCAACTTATTCGTCATCATTCTTTTCTCTGTTGTAACCAATAAAAGAATCAATCGCGTTCAACCCAGACTAGCTTTCAAAAACAGCCAAGTTCATTTGCCCTTCCAGTCCATTAGTGCGGCTACCGCTGATCGCCTGATATTCCGGTGATTGTGCCATTTGAAGCAAAGCACGAGAATTTGGATAGCGTACCAGTGCAATTGAATCCCATTCGGTGCCTCCAATTAAAGTCATGCGACACTCACCGCGGAAAACAACTTCAGCGCCAATGCTGGCCAGAATCTTTCCTACATCTTCGCTGTATTGTGCATAGTCACTCTCGCCCGCACCATCTCGGCTATACTTGATTAAATTTACCATTACTACAGGCCGGTCCGGAAGTTGAGCAAATGCCTGGGCTTGCTCCGGTGTTGGACCAATCGCATTGATCTCTATCATTTGGGCTTGGGCTTCAGTTGTGAAAATGCTGGCCAAAGCTCCTATACCCATAACTGTTCCCGTATTGGATATAAATTCTCGTCTACTATTTTTTGAGTTTTCATTCTTCATTGCGCTTCTCCGATATTTACTTTGTGATGTGAGCTTAGTTTGAACCATCAAAATTCCTGCGAGTTTCGTCAGACACTTCAGCGGTGAATAGGCCGGCGAGCAAGTCGAGCACGTTGCTAATAAAAAAATCGGCATTTGGCCCGCGAAAAGCGTTTTTCTCTTTGCTGTGATTCGCCAACGAGAGTCCCAAAAACCGAACAACTGTGATGTATCGATTCTTGAACATCTGTTCATCGAGATGAGGCAACTTGTCTTTCAGAAGCTCGGCAATCACTCGAATACTATTATTCTCTTCAACTACATCATTTCTTAATGGGGAGAAGGTTCCTAGACCAATATTTAAAGTTAAAGTTTCAAAGCTAACACCCTTTTCTGATAGTTTTTTATTTTTATCTATCCTTCTAACTAAATATTCTTCAAATTTTTCCATTATTATATTTCATTTTAAATTCATTACCTTTAATCTCAATTGCCTACAATAAAACAAAAATATTATGATTAAAACTGCTATTATTGGCGCAAGCGGCTTTATAGGCACTCATTTAATGAATAAGTATAAATTAAAATACCCTGATTGTATAGGAACAACATTTTCAAGTGATAAAA
>CAJWKT010000161.1 GCA_913041665.1 uncultured Gammaproteobacteria bacterium
AACTAAAATGATGGAAGATCGATTATCTGTTACAAATTTTTATACGATTTTGAAAACGCGATTCGCCGGATTGGGGGAGCGTTTCATTTCAACAAGACGCCCGTTGCTCAGCGGTCAGCTTTGCGAATTGCAAAATGTGCACGAACTTGGGGGGGGGTACTCTTGGGTCCAAAAGCGGGAGGCCATCCTCATCTCGACTGACGGCGGAGTATGATGCCGTCCATCTACTCTATCACGGGAAAAAGATTCAGTTTCCCGACTATGTGGAAGCCGCCTTGCGCTTCATCGTCCGTCGCTTAGTCAAAGAAGGATTCTTAACGATTATCCGAGAACAGGACGTACTTGGGTCACATGGTCCCTGTTCAGACAGGCAGACCTCTATCCTGAGCGTTGGTGCTGGTTCTTTATGATTCCCGATTCTTCTAATATGGTAGCATACATGGCCAGATGCCACGAGTGTTCGGCTAAAGTCTCTTTTCGGTATTGATCAAGAAGTGGGGACTTTCGGATTATCTTTTTATGATGGTCGAAAACCACTTCGGAATAAGGTTGCCATTTTAATTTTTGGAGGGAAGTCCCACCGCTGAGAAATGAATTCTAGGTCTATGTTCAATTACCCCATTGGGACGGAGCACATAATGTGTTGCAACACGCCCGTTGCAACCCAAATGATAACGCCACCCAGGTTATGGTCCACTAAGTATTCAGCCTTAAGACCGACCGACCGCTCATTGTCGTAGCTGAGGAATTTACCGCCTTTATTAAGGTAAGGCACCTTGGCGCTGTCATCCCAATTTTCGGTCCAACCAGCCTTGTTGGCCTCAATAATACGGTAACTTGGGGTGCCATCATACGGTGCCCAGTCTTCATCCAAAGCGGTACTGGCCGGGCCATCAGGATCCAGAGTAACCTGGCGCTTAATCGTTTGACTACCCGGCATACCCACATCAACGGTATCAACAGAGCGACCGTAATAGGCCAGACCCATATTGATTTTTTCGCTAGGTATACCTTCGCCAATCATCCAAGAGGCCAGTGAATCCCAGTTAAAGGTTGCCAAGACGGCAGCCGTGGCTTCGTCCTGACCAGTACCGCTACCTGGGTAATCATACAGTGGCGAGTTGTGACCCGCATTGTTAGACCAACCGCCGTTGTAGTCGTAGGTCATCATGTTGAAGGCGTCCATGGTGCGATCGAGCTCAGCCCAATCAAAACCGCTCAACTTGCGAATGTCGGCAGAAAATGCCGCTGTGATCAGCTTATCGGGACCAATCGCGGCGCGAATATCGCGCATCAACAGTTCAAAGTTCTCGTGGTCGATGGTGCGACCGCCGTTTGCTTCAGTTCTTGGGTCATGGCTGAAGATATTCATACCCAAATCACCTGGGTACTCCCAGTCGATATCAATACCGTCAAAGCCCATATCGATCAATCTTACACAATCTGCAATAAAGGTAGCGCGTTTAACGGGATCCGCAGCCATTTCAGGAAAGTGCTTACTCATAGACCAACCGCCCAGAGACGCCATAACTTGGCTGCCACTAGCGTGCGCGTAATCGATGACACCGGGAGCTCCGCCTACAATTTTAAGAGGAATGGGGTAGTCACCGCTAAGGCCACTAGCAGGATGAGCCCAGGTCGATGTTGCGTTATCGGCGGTAAGTCCCTGAGCTTCCAAACGCGCAGCATGGGTTGAATTTGCCCAATAAAGTGCTTCGACCTCGCCAAAGTAAAAGGACATGTCCCAGCTGTCGGTAACCGTGGTGTGCAGCAGTGGCATTGGCTCTTGATCGACACCCTCTTGATAAATGCCCTCTTGTTTGTAATCGCCTGAGTGCAGAGAACCGTCTTTGGCAACACCGAAGAAAGACCAATTCAGGATAGTGTATTTATCCACAGGTACATTCATGTGGTTGAGCATGCCTTTAGCTTCAACACCCGCCGCAGAATCTTTCCACGGATCCCATTGAGTAACGTACCCAATCACCTCTTTGTCGTGATCGGCTTTAGTCGCGGCCAAGATATCCAGTGATATCCCCATGGTAGCAATCACGGCTGTGGCGCCAGCTATCGCTTTCCTTAATTTTTGAGCATTCATTATAATTCCCTACTATTTTATGATTATTCAACACTGACATTACAACTGTCAGCGTTTATGAACTCACTGTTTAAAGCGCAGTAAACTCGTTCCTAAACGCAGGTTATATCCCCCGTCCATAGTGCCTCGTTAAAATATACCCGAGCGGTCTAGGCGTTAGCTGTTGATGTGTCCACCCAAACCAGCACGCTTGAAGTCACTCGTGCAAACACCCTAACAACCACAAAATAAAGGCGCAACAAAGACAAAATGATGAATTTTAGACGAAAATAGCCACGCTTTTGACGACGTTAAAGACTGAAAAAGAAAGATGAAAATGAATAGAAAAGTATATAAATTGAGAATTATCTTATGTAAAGCAACCAAAATATATTTTTTTCTGCGTACCCAGAGACCGAGCACAAATATCTTTAATAAGGACATCTTCATCGTTAATAATGGCAGTTCCTTTGTCACCGAGCCCTTCAAAGAGCTCACCCTTTGCGTGGGCAACGCCTTCAATAGATCCTAAGCCTTCCAAATGCACAGACGCAACATTGGTAATTACCGCGATATCCGGTTCTGCGATCTCTGTTAAGCGTGCAATTTCACCCGGCACGTTCATGCCCATCTCTAAAACGGCTGCATGATGATTTTCTTCAGATGTATTAATATCTGTATTTAACTTACAGTAATCAGAAACTAATTTTAAAGTTCTATTGGGTGC
Source organism: uncultured Gammaproteobacteria bacterium (assembly GCA_913041665.1). GTDB lineage: Bacteria > Pseudomonadota > Gammaproteobacteria > Steroidobacterales > Rariloculaceae > CAJWKT01. The sequence continues at coordinate 2,805 of CAJWKT010000161.1, forward strand.
AAAATCAAATACGTAACACTCTTCTTTAATTATTTCTTCATCATTTATTTTATTTGAACTTTATTCACCCCAGGGATATCTTTAAGTCTGTGCCATCCCTGAATACTGCACCAGCACTTTCTGGGTCGGAAGTCGGAATACCACTAAGATCTAAGGTTGTAGCATATATACTTTTGAATCGAATATCTGATGAACCTAAATCTGTTGCTATTGCCTTACTCACTAATCAATTACCAGAATGGTATGCTTATTTACAAGCACAAAATATCCCCGTAAAATATACCTACAAGCCAAAAAAACAATATACTATAGAGAAAAAAATTAGGGTGAAAAAGAATAATGATAACCCATTCGAGATTCTTAATAAAATAAATTTTACACAATGAAAAATATTTTTTTTAATAAAAAAAATACCAACAACCATTCTGAAGATCTTGTTTTGGTA
>CAJWKT010000162.1 GCA_913041665.1 uncultured Gammaproteobacteria bacterium
CTTTAAAAAATATTTCAAGGCTCCTAAAAAGCCTAAAATGGTGCGGCCATCAGTGTCATTTTAATAGAAAAAAAATAGATTTTTTTTTGTGTAGAACTTGTTCAAAACTTAGCTTAAAGTTGAGGTGAAAATAACATAATAACATAATACATAATAAAACGTCCGTTTTGGCGGATTTTAATATTTTTTATGATTTAAAAAAAAAATTACTGCTTCACAGGCTCGGAAGTTGCTTGATTCATCGCCCGGGATCCGCTTGATGGATGATTGGGAGAGAGGCGAATACCCTACTGCTGGATTGGATGCTGCTCATAGGGATGAGGTGTTTGTTGGGAGGATTCGGGAGGACCTATCACATCCTTTAGGCTTAGATTTATGGATAGTGTCAGACAATCTTCGCAAGGGAGCAGCACTCAATAGCGTCCAGATTGCGGAAATCTTAGTGGATCGGTTTATTTAGATTTTTTTGGTAAGGAAAAAATATTGGTTAGTTATTTGATTGCGATTTTTGGGCTTGCGGCTAGATCCGAACCGTCAGGATTTAATGCGATAAAACAGCTGTCATATTTGGCCGCGGTACTGTTTTTGATGATTCCTTGTGCGGTGTGGCCACTAGAACTGGGTGACATAGAAGTTTGGTCGTCTATTGGTCAGCCTCTGGAGGCTGACATTCACTTGATTTCTGAGACGCCCGACGAGGTGACGGGATTGCGTGTGGCGTTAGCTGACCGAGAGGATTTTTTGCGTTATGCGCTTGATGATTCGATTTTAGATTCACCAATCCAATTTCGTGTAGTTCAAGATAATTTTGGTCGCAACTTAATCCGGGTGAGTTCAAACCGATCTATTGGCCAGTCCCCACTGTTCTTGTTGGTAGAGGCAGTATGGACTGGGGGCCGTTCGATCCGTCCTTATACGGTTTTTCTTGACTCACAGAATTCCGTTTCCTCGGCTAGTTTTTATGGCCCGGTTGGATCCGGCGAAACACTTTGGGCTATATCGGAGCGCCATCTACCTACTGGTGCGACCATGCACCAAATGATGGTTGCAATATACGAGGCTAACACTGAGGCCTTCGGCGGTAACATGAATGTTCTCCTGCAAGGTGTTTTGTTGAGAATCTCAGAATCGACCGAAACCAGTGCTTTATCCCCCATCGCTGCGACAACAGAGGTTCTACGCCAGAAAGAAGAGTGGGGCGAGGGTGGACAACAGGCACATTTAAGATTGCTAATTCCTGAGGTTAACAATGCTCAGGAAACAACTAGCACCCCAATTGATGTAACTGCTGCCGGGGAACTAGGTCAGCTACGGAATGAAGTTGAGACGCTTAGAGAGCAGCTTAATGAGACGATAGCTGCACTGGACCAGATGAGGCTTCTGGTGGCTCGCAAGGATACTCAGATTGAAGGGTTATTAACTCGGTCTAGTAATACTCAGATTTTGGCAGATTCTGACCCGGGGACGGCGCTAGAGCCTGCGGTGATTTTCCCGAGAGTCCCAGACACACAGATAGTTATTAGGGAGCCCGAGGGTTTTTCATTTTTTTCCCAGATTTTAGGTTGGGCCAAGGATCCATTGGCTTGGATAGTGCTGGGTATCGCGGCCCTTGTGGGTACCGCCGTGTGGTATTTGCGCTATAGAAACGAGGATATTTCTAGTCTCACGGATCGCTTGGATGGGCTGGAAGTTGTGGTTGATGCAAGCGCAGACATAGAAGATTCCGCGGGTGTACCAATTTTAGATGAAGCTGGCAGTAAGCTTGATCTTGCAAGAGCCTACATTGACATGGGTGATGTTGATGGCGCGCGTAATATTCTAGGGGAGATTCTAGATGTCGGTGATCAACAACAAAAGGAGGAGGCTCAGGGCCTCTTGAGTACGCTTAGCGCGTAAAGAGTGGTCGTGTATCGAACTTGACCAGTGGCGAAGATAGCGCTAGGGATAGAATATGATGGCACTGATTTCGTGGGTTGGCAGAGTCAGGCTACGGGCCGTAGTGTGCAGGATGCCCTTGCGGTTGGGGTGTCTGCGGTTGCGAATGAGTTAATCACAATTAACGGTGCGGGTCGCACCGATGCCGGTGTACATGCGGCTCATCAAGTCGCTCATTTCGATACCGCAGCAGATCGAGCATGCCATCAGTGGGTTTCAGGCATTAATTCAAATCTCCCCCCAGATATTACGGTGCTTTGGGCTAAAGAGGTACCAGCGAGTTTTGATGCGCGTCGGAGTGCAGTTTCTAGGCACTATCGCTATGTAGTGCTTCAGCGTTCAACTCGACCGGCTGTTCTGCGGCATCGGTGCTACTGGTCACGTGAATTGCTCGACTGCTCAGCTATGACGATGGCTGCGACCATGTGGCTTGGCGAGAATGATTTTAGTGCGTTTAGAGCATCAGGTTGTCAGTCCAGTACACCTATGAGACATCTTCAATCCTTTGGTATTTATCAATGCAATTCCCAAGTTACGCTGGAATTTAAGGCAAATGCTTTTTTGCAGCATATGGTGAGAAATTTTGTCGGCGTATTAGTGAAGATCGGCCGCGGAGGAGCCAAGCCCTCTTGGGCAAAGGAAGTCCTGGATAGCCTTGATCGCACTGAAGGTGGGACTACGGCCCCGGCACATGGCCTTACCCTAATGGGTGTTACTTATCCAAGGGAATATCAGATTCCAGCTTCTTCTGTGCACCATGACTGGGTTTGTTAGGATGCTATCACTATGTTTAATCATCCTTTTATTATCATTTCTGGTATGTATTTTCGAGTGATCTTATGAGTTGGTTTGACAAATTGATGCCTTCCCGGATTAAAACTGAGCGACCAAAGCGTTCGGTGCCTGAGGGTTTATGGGTCAAGTGCAGTTCATGTGATGCTCAACTTTACCGTGCGGAACTCCAGCGTAATCTCTTTGTTTGCCCGAAATGTACATTTCATATGAGAATAGGGGCTCGTGAGCGCCTTGAAATGTTTCTTGACCCTGGAAGGAACCATGAGATCGCTGCTAAGCTGGAGCCGCGTGATCCGCTGCGCTTTCGTGATAGCAAGCGCTACCGAGAGCGTTTAAATCAGGCCCAAAAAACTACTGGTGAACGTGACGCATTAGTGGTTATGGCTGGCAACCTAAAGACAATTCCTGTAG
>CAJWKT010000163.1 GCA_913041665.1 uncultured Gammaproteobacteria bacterium
CTCGTTAGGGCTAATGCAGCAAATACCTGGAATGTTACAAAGTAGAGTATTTCAGATAGTGTCCTGAAGTAAGGAGAGGCCCAAACCGGCTCGGTACTGACGGAAACGACGAAAAATACTGAATTGGGCTGCATTGATACTAATGTTAGTAAAGTCAGCGTGGCCAGGACAACGACCAGTCTTAGCGTGACTAGGGAGCCAAGCTTGTCATCGAGCAGACCACCCAGATAGACGCCCAGCATTGCAGATGCAGTGGTGCAGAGCCCGAGTAACAGCATTGATGTTGCATCCCATCCAAAAGTACCAGAAGCATAAACTCCGCTAAAAATGACAACGCCCATAACAGCATCGTTATAAAACATACGAGCCAATAGATAGGTGGCAATATTAGAGTAATGTTTCAGTTGTCGAATGGTGGTCATCACATCTTTCAACCCTTGCGACACAGCGGTGGTTAGAGACTGTTTTGAGGCAACGCCATCCGGGGTAAAGAGCAGAAGCGGAACCGTTGCCAGGAACAACCAAGTTGCACCGATAGGCCCGACAATTCGATTGTGTCCATATGTAGACTGGTCAATCCCAAAAAGCGCCTGGTCGGGTAAAAAGGACCAATTCTGTGTACCTGGTAGTGCGAAACCGATCAGGATGAAGAGCATAAAGATAATCGCACACAGGTTGCCGGTAGAAAAAGCCAAGCCTGAAAGCACTCCTGCCTTGTTTGCAGGAGCAACGCTTGGCAGCATTGCGTTATGAAAAACTTCGGCATAACCAAACGCAATTAAAAACACAAGTAACAGCAGGAGACTCGAGGTCAAGCTGAGCCCGCCGCCCGCCGGGAGCATCCACCAAAAGGTGATCGCGACCAAACCCATAACAATATGACTACTAATAATCCAAGGTTTGCGTCGGCCGATTTTGTCCGCAATCGATCCCAGGAATGGAATGGTAAGCGCCATGAAAAGGCCTGAACTGGCCTGGAGAAATCCGATGAGTGTCTGTCCCCGAACTGGATCTCCTACCACAACATTGCTGAAATAGGGAAAGAAGATATAGATGACCGCCATGACGTAAAGGGGTTCACGCGCGGCTTGTCCGAGCATCCAACTGTAATATCCTAGTGGGGGTGCTGCAGGTGTTCCTGCCAAAGAAAGCGATGTGTTAGATTCAGTCAATGTTCAGTACCTTTCAGGCTTTGGAGGTTGGTGATTTAAGGTATAACAGTCGTCACGAGAAAGCGAGTCACAGTGCTGACTTGTTAATATTAGCTGGATAGAGGACACATTGGGGCTGCAGCAGATTGCAGCTGTGAAAATCTTTGAGCTTTATGCAAAGAAAATAAAAGGGAGAGTTGAATGAATGCTTTACGACATGTCAGATTGGGTGTAACTGTTGCTGCAGGTTTAGTTTTTAGTTCCGTTGGGCTGGCTCAGGAGATGGGTTTTTTTGTGACCAGCGTGGGGCTTGGAGATGGTGCTAATTTAGGCGGACTGGCCGGCGCGGATGCGCATTGCCGGCAATTAGCCGAGGCTGCTGGTGCAGGTAACAGGGATTGGGCAGCCTACCTCAGTACTCAGGGAACGGATGCCGTGAATGCGCGTGACCGCATTGGCTCGGGACCCTGGTACAACGCCAAAGGAGTAATGATCGCTGACAACGTTGCGGCGCTTCACCAAGATACTGTCAATATTAATCACGTAACGGCGATCGATGAAGGTGGTGACATGGTTCCATACGTTCACCTGAATGAGGATGGCAGTGCGATTGCGCCGGCTGATCAACCCGAGGTGGTGGAACACGATATCCTGACTGGGACACAGGTAGACGGTACGGCATTCCCAGCCAGCGAAGACAATACGTGCAGCAATTGGACATCGGGTGGTGAAGGCAAGGCGATGGTTGGCCATCATGATCGGCGCAGCCTACAACCTGGGCTATCTCCATGGATCGCCGTACATCCCTCAAGGGGTTGTAGTCAGGAAAATCTTATTGCTAGCGGAGGTGCTGGATTGCTCTACTGCTTTGCTACGGACTAGGAAAAGGCATGAGAACAAAAACATTCATTGCATTTCTGTCTCTAGGGTTGGCCGCTATTACAGCGATCCGTTCATCAGCACAAATCGGGGAAGGCGGGGAGAATATCATTCTCGGTCGTCCCACTGATGACTCGATCGTGGTGCACGTATTGGTAGAGACAGGTACGGACGTTTTTGTTGAGTATGGGGAAGCATCAGGCCGGTACGGGAACCGGACGGACGTGACCGAGTCGTCGTTAGATGGTACTGCAGAGGTTGTCCTAAAAGATCTAGACGCGAACACAGCCTATTTCTATCGTATCCATTACCGTGCCGTTGATGATTTGGAGCTGCATGTCGGTGAAGAGCATTCCTTTTGGACGCAGCGCTCCAAAGGTAGCACGTTTAGTTTCGGGGTCCAGGGTGACTCACACCCGGAACGCCTTGGCGTCATGTATAGCCCGGACCTGTACGCCCGGACCATGGAGCGTGTTGCCGGTGATCGACCGGATCTCTACTTCATGTTGGGCGATGACTTTAGTATCTCAAATCAATTGCCGAATTATTTTCAAGGGGACCGAAGCACACTCACCCAGAACTTTGTAGACGATATTTATATCAACCAGCGGAGATTTCTCGGAATCATGGCGAATTCCACGGCCTTATTCCCGGTCAACGGTAATCACGAAGAGGCAAGACGTAGTCTTCTTGGTACACCTCTCCATGATGCCTCAATTTTTGCAGGCAGGGCCCGGAATCGTTATTTTCCAGTTCCCACGCCGGATGATTTCTACACAGGTAACCCCGAGCCGGTTGACGGCATCGGACTGCTGGGAGACTACTTCGCCTTCGAGTGGGGCGACGCGCTATTTATATCACTGGATCCCTACTGGCACTCCCCCCGGGTTACCGAGACCATCGGTGGTATGGGGACCGGTAGCGCTTCTTTGGGTCAACAGCCCTCAGCTAATGTGGGCGGTATGGGTGTTGGGATGGGGATGGGTCAGGGTATCAAACCGTGGGCGGAGATTGCTGATGACTGGGCTGCGCTGACCAGGCCTACGGGAAACCT
>CAJWKT010000164.1 GCA_913041665.1 uncultured Gammaproteobacteria bacterium
GATGGAGACAGTATAATTTGTGCCCCCATACGAGCCAAGGTATGGCCAATGTCCAAGGAGTCGATGTAATTGTCAGAACAAATATTAACGCCTACCACCCCAAAAGGTGTTTTCACTACTGATAGTGTCTCACCAATGGAGTAAATATCCTGAGCTACCGTAAGCACGTTGATCTTTCGGTACTTGAGAAGTATGTTGCCTTCGGGGCTGATAAAAATTGCAGTGTTATAAACCTTGTCTTCAGAGCGTTCCGTCAAACCGGCGCATAAGTAAAGATTATAAGTTTTAGCTAATTTACACAGGATATCACTGTAGGGGCCAGGTATGGGCTGGGCCTCGGTTTTAGCGCTAGGGTGGGTCCATGCAAAATCTAGGCACTCCGGAAGAAGTACCAGACGGCAACTCTTCTCCGCAGCGTCCTCTAGCATTTTGCCGGCACGCTTGAGATTTCGCTCCGGCTCACCACCCTCAACAAGCAACTGCCCCATACCGATTTTTAAAACCTCCGTCATCAGCGATCCTCAGCAAAACTCAAAATACTTCATGTAGGTGGATTTGGGAACGATATGTAGATAGGTGGTTATTTTTATCAGGTATTTTATTTTCACCAGGAAATTGTAATTGGTGCGATAGTCCTTAAACGTCTTGGGCTCCAGTGCCATGATTTCGTCAAACTCTTCAGATGTTAAGCCAAGCCTCTTGATGCAAAGTTGAATAACCTTGGGGTCTTCAATAGAGTATATCGTACGAGTCCTTTCGATAGCTTCCTCCCGAGTCATCTGTCCGGAACGTACTAAGGCAGCGTAATTGAACAGCCTCCGATCGATTCCAAATTTAACCCGTAAAATATAGGTCATCAAACTCTGATATAAATCGTCATAATAATGCGCGCCAGTATTAACCCAACCTAGTTCACTGCTCAAAATTTGGTCGACAACGGTTCTATTATATTCGATGTAATAAAGCGGAAGAATGGTTTTAATTCGCTTTATAAAAGCGTAATAACAAAATTCACTCAGACCGAGATTGAACCCGGGATCTTCAGATTTCCAAGGCCGGAGAGGAACACTACCGAAAAGGCGATGGACCTGTTTGAGGTATTTGCCTTCAAAATAAAGCCATTCCAAAGGGCACACCCCCTCTGTCCTGAAGGACTGGCCTATCATGACATAGCGGATATTTTCTTTTGCGGCTACTCCGTAAAGGGCGGCGGCAATTCCTAAGTCCGTGGGCATGCCGAAGTCAGGAGTCGAGGCCTTTAAAAATGCGATTCGTAAATCCTTAGATTCTCGCCAGTCTGATGTGATCGTGCGCATATCGACATTCAGTATCTGCGTGGCCCGGGTCATGTTTTCTCCAGCCACTGGATTGCTAAACCCATCATTAAAGTAGACTGCTAGCGGGCGGAGTCCCATTTTTTTAAGTAGGTAAAGTGTGTAAGTGCTATCTCGGCCACCGCTGATGCCCACCACGCAGTCATACGGTTTGTCACGACTGTTTTCTTGTATAGTCGCCATGAGGTGCTCAAAATTTTTACGACCTTTCCCGTTTAAAGGATATGCGCGGTCTAATTCATCGTGCATTTTACAGTAATTGCATTCTCCACTAGGGTCGAAACGTGCCCCTGCGACAGTGGAGTCGATACTACATCTTGAACAAATCTTCGGGTTCATTGCTCTCCCTTCACAACGTTTGCCCAAGGAATCCACTTTATAGGATTAGCAGGGGTCACGTCTTTTCTGACCAGCACCCTCTTAACCTCACCAAAAACCAGCGTGTGTGTTCCCAAATGTTTCTGATCGATGACCTCGCAATCCATATGTAAGGGTAAATCCGATAATACGGGGGTATTCGATGAGGTTTTAACAAATTCTAGTCCAGCATTAAAAATTTTTTGTGGGTCGGACTGGAAGGAAATGTTACCGGCATAGCGAATAGCATTCAATATCTTTTCGTCTACAAAAGGTACTCCGCAACCGAATTTCCCCGACCTTGTGATCATTTCAAGGGAGGAGCGTGGGGCGTATCTCTCGTTGATGGAGGTATTTGATAAGGCAATGGCAATGGTCATAGGATGTCGACTGACGATCGTAGTTGAACCGCAAGGCATTAAATTCGGGATTCCTTCTTTGCTGTATGTTGTTATCATTCCCACTGATGATGGAAAAAAACAAGGCCATCGAGCGCGGTCATTATCCACCTCTACTTGATTCTCGGGCAGTTGGGACAGGCGTTTGATCGCCATAGCATGTTCGCTGCTGTCAGATTCAAAGGCTACGGTACCGCTTGAGGGAAAGCGATAATCAGGTGTATAACCCTTTGTATATTTGGTGGAACATTTTGCACTAGCTTTTGGTTTAGAGGAAGCTTTTCTTTCCATTTTAGGAAGCCAGGTGGGAAGACTGCGCCATGCAATCTGCTTCTTCCCGTGAGCAATTTCTTCGTCCAACTGAATAGCATTAATCTCAAGGAAATAAATCCGGTGACTGCCGATGTCAACCCAAGGTTTTTCGAGAATAATTCGGCCGTGAAAATCTTTTCCTGGCTTCGCTAGCTGAGCTTCATACACAAGGTAAGCGCTGTTGAATACTGGAGAATCATTCGTCAATGCTTTCCGGGTGGACAGTCCTGTTCGGGCTATGCGGTCTCCGGACAATTTTTCCTCTACCTCAAGGACCCCGGTCAGAACCTGATCCAAAAGTTTTCCTGGTGGAAAAAACTGAACTGCCACTCCCATTCCACTCTCCAGAGTTTTCGTGAACAAACTTCTAGGGTGATGGCGATCAGACATCCACTTGGTGCAAAAACTGAGCGCCAGTATATAAGGAAAGCGGTTGACGATAGAAGGACCCACCACTTTCTCCATAGCGGTAGTTTTACCGTCCATAGTCGTCACTATACAAATTGTGGCAGGGAAAAATAGTGGCCATTGGCTGTCTTGTTCAAGTTCTGTAGTGGTTTCAGGAAGGAGACGCTCGGAAAAAAGTGCCTCAG
>CAJWKT010000165.1 GCA_913041665.1 uncultured Gammaproteobacteria bacterium
AATGCTACCGGCCGGATTGGACTGATCAACGCCGAGGATGCCATCGGCACACTGAAAGCTTGGAACTAGTTTTAAGCTCGAATTATCCTGATCGATGAACCTGAGAATATCCATCTGTTGTGTGATGCTGTTGTGCCTGTGGGGGCTTTCGAGCCCTGTGGTGTTGGCAGAGAATCAGACGATCACGGAGGCTCAACGGGAGTTCTTTGAAAACAAGATCCGCCCTGTGCTGGCCGAGCAATGCTACGACTGCCACAACTCAAGCAACAAAAGAAAGGGTGGCCTGGCCCTCGACTGGAGTCAGCCTTTAAGAGAGGGAGGAACAAATTGGGGGACAGGTCAAAGGGGAAGGGGAAAGATCTCGCCTAGACTGTTCATTTGAGTATATTGCTTGCTATGCGCCAGCGACGTTATTTGGCTCCGTGGCCTGGGAAGGAGCTTGGGGAGAGTGAGTTAGATCCAGATGCCCTCCGAAAGTGCCCCGCTAAGGCGGTGCCTAAGTTCAAGAAAGCCGCTTGAGAGAAGGAAGCTCGGAGCATCAATACGATTTATAGTCGTCCCTTCGATGGCTGACCTGTCCCTCAGTGCTACTGTCCCTCAGTGCTACTAGCAGCCAGCAATTAACTAATGCCCCAAAATATTCAGGAATATTTTTCGCGAGACGAAAGGGTGCCTTTGTTGGATAGGGAACATTTATTCAATATCCAATTCTTTCTGTATTTGTTCCAAAGATACACCTTTAGTTTCGGGCATGATTTTTAATACCCAAATCAGCTGCGCGACCATGCAGCAAAAATAGAAGGCAAATGCTTTCCATCCAGCCGATGCAGCGATCATGGGAAAAGTCCAGGAAATGACAGCATTGGTGGTCCAGAGAACAAAACTACCCAGGGCTTGGCCCCGGGCGCGAATGCGGTTGGGGAAAATTTCACTCAAAAATACCCAGATAACCGCTCCTTGGCCAAATCCGTGAGCAGCGACGAAGATCAGCAAACTGACTAAGAGTAATTGCCCATTTCCGCCGGTATAGAAGGCCCAGGCTGTGCCGCCTAAGCCAACGAGATAACCCAATGAACCGATCAGCATTAGCCTGCGCCTTCCCATTTTGTCAATGACCGCCATTGCGAGCATGGTGGTGATGAGCATGACAACGCCGACGATGACAGATTGCATGAGAGCTGATTCGACACCGGCTCCGGCCATTTTAAAAATGTCAGGTGTATAATAGAGAACTGCGTTAATACCAGACAACTGATTGAAAGCACCGATAACAATGGCGAGTAGAATGGGGCGGAGATATTTTCTTCGCAAAAACGGTTCCCGCAAATTATGATGCTCGAGGTCAAGTGATTCTTGGATCTCACGAATTTCGTGGTCGATCCCGTGACCATCGGTTCCGCATCGCTCGAGGACTGAGCGTGCTTCGTTTTCTCGTTTTTTGGCGACTAGCCAGCGTGGGCTTTGTACCGTGAAGAAGAGTAAACCAAAGAATGCTGCGGCGGGAATGGCTTCGACACCAAACATCCAACGATACTGAGCCTCACCGAGGATGTCTCCAAAAAAGGAGCTGATGCACAGGTTTGATAAATAGGCCAACAAGATACCAAAGACGACATTGAATTGAGTGACGGCGACGAGTCGCCCACGCATTTTAGCTGGAGCTATTTCTGCGATGTACATCGGGGCCATCACTGAAGCACCGCCCACTGCCAATCCCCCGATAAATCGAAAAAACAGGAAAGCCCCCCAACCTCCGGCAAAGGCACATCCAATCGCAGAGATAAAATAAAACGCTGCCAAAATCTTTAATATAATCTGCCTGCCATATTGGTCAGCAGGCTTTCCAACGACGATTGCACCGAGCATGGTGCCAATCAGTGCGCTGGCCACAGTGAACCCTAATTGACTATTGCTGAGATCGAAATTTGATCTTAACCAGCCGGTTGTTCCCGCGATCACGGCGGTATCAAATCCAAAGAGAAGTCCGCCCAGTGCGGCCACAATCGTGCAACCGAAAAGGTAGAGGTTGGAGGACGTATTGTTTGAGTTGGTTGTCTCAGTTGGGTTCATTATGTAACTGGTTTTGATTTATGTATTTTGTATCGGCTCTAAAACTCGTCATATGCTATTTGATCTAAATCGACTTCAAACTCTTTGAGCATGGTGGTTGCTGCTTGCATCATGGCTGGAGGGCCGCAGAGGTAGTATTCGATTGCTTTGGGGTCTGGATGATGGTGGAGATATTCCTTTTTTAGAACATCATGAATAAAGCCAGTGTGTGAAAATCCATTTTCTCCAGGTAAGGGTTCTGACAGCGCAAAATGAAAACTGAAATTTTCAAACGCTTGCTCGAGTAGCTCAAAATATTCCTGATAATACAATTCTTGAAGAGAGCGTGCTCCGTACCAGAAGCTGACGCGGCGCTTGGTGTTTAAGGTTTCCAGCAGATACGAAAGGTGAGAGCGAAGCGGCGCCATGCCAGCGCCTCCGCCGAGGTATACCATTTCTTTGTTCGAATCTTTGATGTGAAAATCACCAAACGGGCCGACTGCAGTGACGGTGTCTCCGGCTTTTAAAGAATGAACATAAGTGGATCCGCTGCCGGCAGGGCAATCTTGACCTCGAGGTGGAGTTGCTATGCGGACATTGAAAAACAAGTTTTTGTCTTTGTGGGGATTGCCGGCCAAGGAATAGTTGCGACGAGCGGCAACTTCATTGCGGGCTTTGTTGTCGAAAACATGTTGTTGTCGCCAAACGGTTGCATAGGGTTCGCTCACCTCTATATCAGAAAGACTTTTTTCTTGGTACGGCGGAATGTCGAGCTGAAGGTAATCTCCGGGCTTATATGAAAACGAGCTGTTCCCAACCGGTTCTAAAACCAGTTCTTTGATAAAG
>CAJWKT010000166.1 GCA_913041665.1 uncultured Gammaproteobacteria bacterium
AATACATGACCATCGGTGCCGAGATCCGTTTTCACCAGCCTATGCCAGTGCCAGATGACCTGGAGATAAACTCCCTTAATTTCAAGGAAGTACTCAGAGCAGACTGATTGTCCGTCGTCATATAAATTGGGACAATCAACGGGCTGATCTAAGGGAGGATCCGGCTCATCTCGTTCAAGATATTATACGGCGTAAGAGTAAGGTACAAAACGTGCGATTAGCAGGATAGACTGGAGCAACCCTATGCAAAAGTGTCTCTTAGAAACTAGTGCCGGTGGTCCCAAATGGTCTGAGGATGTGCAATTGCCGTTTAGGGGAGGTGCTCTTTTTTGATTAGATATTGAAAGTTGGGCAGCTGCCTTAGTAACCGACGCCATTTCGAAGTTCAATTAATTCACATTGCTTTTTTACTATGTTGAGGCAGTTGCTCGGAGTGGCTCTAACGCTTTCTACAATGTTAAACCCATCCTTGGAATTAAATTCTCTGGAGATTATCACCTCAAGAGCAGCAGATGAATCAAGTAGATTTTGACGTAAATCTTTGCAAAGCTTTTGTGCCGAAGCTTTTTGGTCAGGAAGAGACCCTAAACATGATGCAGGCAACATTTTTTCACACGCGATTAGTGATGCACCCAGAATCATTAACAGTACTAGACGACCCACATGAATCTCCTCAATACTCTATAGCTTCAGCTTATCTCGGGTTGTAATAACCTAAACAATTATACTCCTTAAATTTTAATTTATTCCAGTCGATGGGTATATGGGGTAATAACTTCAGTCCTACAGGTATATACTGATACAGCGGATTTCGCTGAAGATTAGTGCGCCTTATCATCCTATGACGCAAGGGAAGATCGAACGTTATCATCGTTCCATGAAGAATGTGGTTAAGCTGGAGAACACCTATTATCCCTGGGAGCTTGAACAGGCCATTGGACGATGGGTTCAGTATTACAACCATGAGCGTTATCACGAGTCGTTAGATAATGTTACGCCATCTGATGACTATCATGGGCGTAGCGAAGAGATCCTGGATCAGCGGGCAATCATTAAGTCTCGCACGATGATCCAGAGAAAGGTACAAAACCTGAGATTAGCAGGATAGACTGGAGCAACAATGGGCAGAAAAGTGTCTCTTAGAATTTAGTGCTAGTGGTCCCATATGGGCTGACGACGTACAATCCATTAGTTTGGTTGCTGCAGTGAATTTGTCATCGTACTGAATATTGCTATTGCTCGCGCACCTATAAGAAGGTGTTAAAATGGATAAGGTTTAAAACTCGCTATATTTATATTCGGGTAGCCTTGACCCTGTGGGAGTGCTGTTGAAGCATGTGCAAAATCATATGTACGGTTTGATGAGAGATGGCAGTCGGAAGGCTGCTCTCTACATAACCCATTTTTATACAATCGGGGATACCATCCACTGAAAGCAGGTTCCTCTGCCCGTAAGGCCCTGATTGCCATATCGCTTTTGTGGTTCGGTTCGCTGGCGGGCGCTGGCTTGGCGTTCATCACCCAGGTGGTCTTGGCACGCGAACTCACCCCGGCGGGTTATGGCCTCTTTGCCTCCGCACTTGCAACCATCACTCTATTGGTACCGTTGGCAGGGTTTGGGGTGCAGGGTTTCTGGCTCAAGGCATTCGGTGTGGAGGGATGGGGTGCTGTGCGCTGGTTGACTCTATCCTTTCGCTTTGTAATTCTGAGCACAACGGTGACACTGCTGTTACTCGCTGGCTGGGCTGCCTTCGGGCCGCACGATGCGTCCTTTCGCTGGCTTCTCTACTGGCTTTTGCCAGTAGTTTTCGGGTATTTGTTTGTTGAACTGGTCAGCGGCAAGTTGCAACTGGAAGAGCGCTACAAGGCGCTGGCCTTGTGGCGGCTGCTGCCGCATCTGGCGCGCTTGCTTTTGGTACTGGTGATTGTATTCAGTACGACGGGAGAGGTGGGTATTGATACCATCGCAGCCGCTTATACGCTAGTGGCCCTTACCATGATGATCGCTGGTTTCGCGGAATTGCGGGGTATGGCGCAGGGGCGTTTCACCCTCAAAGGGCACCCGAAGTCGAGTGGGACTGAAAATATGCTCCAGACCACGGCGTCCTCTCTTGTGCGTGTATCCGATGTTGCCCGGCAGGCTTGGCCGTTTGCCCTATCTGGCGTGTTCTATCTGGTGTATTACCAAAGCCCCGTTATTCTGCTTAAATACCTCACGAGTGATGAGGCAGCGGGCTTTTACAATGTCGCCTTCACCATCATGGCGGCGGTCTATCTACTGCCCAGCGCAATCTATCAGAGGTTCCTGTTGCCCAAATATAACCGTTGGGCAAACCATGACCGATCGCGTTTTCTGGAGGTATACCGGGTCGGCAATGGCAGCATGCTGCTGCTTGGGGTGTTGACTGCGGGATCGATGCTGCTGTTGGTGCCATGGATCATTCCCCTAGTGTTTGGGATGGCATATCAGGAGGCTATCGGCTTATTGGCAATACTCGCCTTATGCGCGCCAGTACGTTTTCTGGGGACCAGCATCGGGGCGACCCTAGTCACACAAGAACACATGCGGCGTAAGGTCGGCTACATGGGCACGATAGCTGTTATTAACGTGCTGCTCAATTTGCTGATAATTCCTCTCTATGGTGCGCAAGGCGCGGTGGTGTCGACCCTGTTGAGTGAGGTCACCCTACTGGCTCTCTACTTGCTTGCAGTGCGAAGGCATGTCTTTGGAAGTGATGCTTGGCGAGGATGGAGTTTGAGGCCGAAGACTTCGTTGGGGGAAATTAAATCATGAATATCACGCGATCAGTAAAGAATGCATTGCGACCACTGAG
>CAJWKT010000167.1 GCA_913041665.1 uncultured Gammaproteobacteria bacterium
ACCAAGCCACTAGCAAAGGCTGCCATTGAAGCAGTGGAATTGGGTAACGTGCGCTTTGTCCCAGAGAGTTGGTCAAAAACCTACTTTGAGTGGATGCGAAATATCCAAGATTGGTGCATCTCGCGGCAACTTTGGTGGGGGCACCGAATTCCTGCTTGGTACGATCCAGATGGGAATGTGTACGTAGCACGTGATGAAACAGAGGCGCGTAAGAAATATGAGTTATCAGACAGCCTGCCACTTCACCAAGATGAAGACGTGCTTGACACTTGGTTTTCCTCGGCACTCTGGCCTTTTTCTACCTTAGGTTGGCCCGAAAATACCCCTGAGATAAGCAACTTCTACCCTACAACGGTCTTAATCACTGGCTTCGATATTATTTTCTTTTGGGTTGCCAGAATGATCATGATGGGGATTAAGTTCATGGGCGAAGTACCTTTTCGGGAAGTCTATATTCACGGGCTTATACGTGATCACGCTGGACAAAAAATGTCAAAGACAAAGGGTAATGTTATTGACCCAATCGACATCATTGACGGAGTAAAACTTAAAACTCTGCTAGCTAAACGCACAGAGGGATTAATGCAACAGCATCTAACCGCAGACATTCAGAGGACTACACGCAAGGAATTTCCCGATGGCATTAGCCCCTTCGGAGCTGATGCCTTGCGATTCACTTTCGCATCACTTGCTACCGGCGGGCGAGATATCAACTTCGATTTCGGGCGAGTAGAGGGATATCGAAATTTCTGTAACAAACTGTGGAACGCATCTCAGTATGTATTTTCTAACACCTCAAAACAGGAATTGGATCATTTGGAGTTTACTGTTGCAGACCGATGGATCCGCTCACGATTTAGAAAAACCATTGAAAAAGTAACCACTGCATTTCATGGCTATCGGTTAGATCTAGCAGCAAACGCTTTGTACGATTTTACATGGCATGAGTTTTGCGATTGGTACTTAGAATTAACGAAATCGAGTCTTAAAAAACAAGATATCCATGAAGCACAACTGAATGGCACGAGAGCAACACTTACAGAAATTCTCGGCGCATTGCTACGACTCCTACATCCCATTATGCCCTTTATTACCGAGGAATTATGGTTAGACCTATGTGAGCATATTGATAAAAAAAGCGATACCATAATGATAGAGGCTATACCGAACATAAAAGATTTTACTAGCGACGCCGAAGCTGAAGAAGAACTTGACTGGATTAAAGAATTCGTGAGCAACATCCGTCAAATTCGGGGTGAGATGAGGCTCAATCCATCGCAAGCGCTACCCGTTAAAGTTTCAGGCGCCCAAGCTAGCGATCACGCACGAATAGAAAAATTTAAAACCTATCTTATTTCTCTAGCAAAACTAGAAAGCATAGAGTTTGTGGAAAACACTAATGCAATCTCGGGAGCGGCCACTTCACTTATGGGAAAAATGCGCTTACTGGTCCCTTTGGTGGGTATTATTAATCCGGAAACTGAACGCAATCGACTCAAAAAACAGCGCGACCAAACTGAAGAAGATCTAGCAAAATGCCGCAAAAAACTAGAGAACGACCAGTTCCTCAAAAATGCGCCAGAGGATGTAGTAACAAAAGAGCGCGAAAAAAGAGTAAAGTTCATTCAGCGCCTAGAACAATTGAATAACCAGTTAACCACACTTGACGAAATAATTTGAGTACCCATGAAACCGTCAACCAACATTCTCCTGAGTAGCCCGAAAATCAATATCTGGCCAGCGTTCTTTAGTCAAGTTAAGACTTACAGTACTGGGAGCTAGATAAACTAAGCGGCCAAGGTGATCATCAGCTAGATTAGCCATAAGTCGCCGTTTAAATTTTAAGAGCAATCTTTCATCGGTAGCTGTAATCCACCGCACTGTATTCACTTTAACCGGTTCGAATTGGCAATCAACCCCATACTCGTCTCGTAACCGAAAAGCCGCAACATCAAACTGCAAGGGGCCGATAGCACCCAAAATGAGGTCATTATTGGTTAGGGGCTGAAAAAGCTGGGTGGCCCCTTCTTCGCATAGCTGAGCAAGACCTCTCTTAAGAGCCTTAAGCTTGAGAGGTTCACTTAATACGGCGCGCCGAAAAAGCTCTGGTGCAAAATTTGGAATACCGGTGAAAATAAGCTTCTCCCCTTGGGAAAAACTATCTCCAATATTAATTGTGCCATGATTATGAAGACCAATAATGTCTCCAGCATAAGCCCGATCTGTATGTTGGCGGTCTGAGGCCAAAAAAGTGATAGCATCACTAACGCGGAATTCCCGGCCGAGTCGGTTATGATATAGACGCATGCCTGGCTTATAAGTACCAGAGCAGATCCGCATAAATGCCATTCGATCTCTATGGGCTGGATCCATGTTCGCTTGAATTTTAAACACAAAACCCGTGAGCTTTTCTTCCTCAGGCTCGACAGTGCGACCGGTCGTTATTCTTGGCTGGGGCCCAGGGGCGTGCTCTACAAAAGCATGAAGAAGCTCCCTTACACCAATATTGTGGATTGCAGAGCCAAAGAAAACGGGAGTCTGTTCGCCTGCAAGATATAAAGATTGTTCGAAAATTGGGCTAGCGCCCCGAACAATCTCAACTTCTTCCATTAAAGTGCCAGCATCAGGTCCAATTTCTTTTTCACTATCAAG
>CAJWKT010000168.1 GCA_913041665.1 uncultured Gammaproteobacteria bacterium
GCTACGGATCGCAACTGACACCCTGCTGATTGACGAAATGTAGAAGGCCATTCTTTGAGAATGCGGCTGGTCGCACCTCATCAGTTTCATCTTCTCAAAAAGTAATGTCGAAAGTTGCTGTAACAACTTACTCAGGTAGCTCGCAGCTAAAACTCGAGGTATCACTGGTATCGCCGGCGCCATCAAATACAGGTCTCTGTGGATAGGGGCAGACCAGTCGACTGCCATAAGGTATTGCATTAAAACGCATCCATATGGCTTCTAGCGCCTCGGGAGGTGTAGACGAGGTAACCCAATCATCCAGTTCTGTCAGATAGTTCACCAGCGAAGGACCTGCACCGCCGAAACAATGGTCGACACCCGGCATTAGGTACAATCGAACATCATTTCGGGCAGCCTCATCCAATGCCAGAACCTGATCAAAATAGTCAATGGTGCCTTGAGCACTAAGCGCCATATCCGACCAGCCGTGGAACATTAGTAGTTTGCCACCCCTCGCCCGGAATGCTGATATATCCGGGTCCGTCGCGTTTAGGAGTTTTGCAACGCTTGCAGAGTCCTCGCGCCAGCCTTCAAAATTGTAGTCGGCATAACTCCATTCGGGATCATTGAAAATCATGTACTTCATTAGACCCATACTGAATCCATACAACGCATTGGGTATTACCGGGGCTTGTGGATCGGCGGACGGATCTGAAGTTTCTGAAGTATGGATTAGCCCCCCCGTGGTCCAAACCTTCATGCCTCCATCACTCGTTTCTCCGCCGAACGGAAATCCGGGATACAGGCGCCCATGTTCGTCTATCGGTCCGTCGTAAACTGTTTTCATAGCCGCGATCTGCTCACCGTTGAGACATGCAGAACTATCAGGGCCTGTGCAACGAAGTGATTCAACCTGAAAATCGCAATCCCGCGGGTCGGCCAGAATGCCATCTTGAATACCATCCAGGTGATCACATTGCTCCAGGTAGTGTTGTGCGATAAGTGCTTGCTCAGTCTCACCAACAATCGCCTCATCGAGAAAATTGGGATCTGGAAACATCTTCTGATTAATCTGGACTCCTGCAGCAGCTATGGCTTGCCAGTTGTAAGCGGGTGCACCTGCAACAATACCGTCAAAGTCATCGGGGTATCTTTGCGCCTCCATCAACCCCTGGCCACCACCTCGAGAGCATCCAACAAAGTAGCTTTTTGAACTGGGCTGACGATAGTAGTTCTCGATCAGCGATTTGGCGGTTACGGCCGTCAAGTGAACCGCCCTGTGTCCAAAATTTTCAATTCGCTGTGGATTGTTCAACGCCCAGCTAGCATCGATACTGTGCCCGACATGGCCGGTATCTGTACCCACGGTCGCGTAACCGCTTTTAAGAGCGCCATAGAACAAGGCGGTGTTGACAATACTCCCAACGAAACCGCCCCCGCCGCCCATTACAAATTTGCCATTCCAGTTTTGCGGAAAGAGCAGCTCAAAGTTGATTTCGTCTTCGATACGACCGGTTATCTTGCAATGATCAGCCTGACTATCTTGCAACGAAGCGGCCGTCAGCTGCACCTGTGGCAGATCAGAAAAAACTGATAGAGAACAGCGTGTGTCGGGAATACTTAAGACACTTTTCTGTTCGGGCCACAGCTGATTCTGAAAATTAGTGAATACAAAGTAGCCTGACAACACAGCAATAGAGATCACCACTACACTAACAAAAAGTGTTTTTTTCAATCCCGTCCCTCATCAATGATCGAGCATGTTGAATTCGTAATCATTTCAAAATACCCGTTCTCTCTCGAGTCTTGTACTGTTTTCTTGATGGAATCATAAAAAGAGGCGTCGACCTGGTTCCAGATAAATGGGGCCACTGTGTGACGTCAGCCCATATGGCACCACACAGCCCTGATTCACAAAGAGATACATCTGCTACTTTTAAACTGAAGTACGGGAGTATCATCCCTCCAAACCACTAATACCTAAGTAGTGCAGGAGTCCCTTTTTGTGAAGTGGGGGTAGGGGAGCGGTGGGGTGCTGCTGGGCCGGAAATGGGGCAGGGTGTTTAGCTGAAGCTAAGACCAAGTAAAGCATTTGCCTAACGCTGCTATTCCCAATATCCTGTCCAAACCAATAATAAAGTGAGGTTTCCTCTAATGGGAAAGCAATTTTTATCGGTAGCTACGTTAACCGCAATACTTTCGATCGCGGCGTTAACGGTTACTGCAGGCCATCACGAATCGCTAACGCCTCCCGCAAAAGCAGGTCAAGTAGTCGTTACGTATCGAGGTGAGTGCCCCCCTGAGGCCGTAGATGACGCAATCGCCAAAATCAAAGAAACCATCTCTTATGAGCGAACAAACAGCCCGATTTTTTATGTCTCGTCTCCTGGTGTGTGGGCGGACGGAAAGGTTGGAGCAGTAGACATACACGAATCGAGAGAAAGCATGGACCAGGCATTCGCATGGCAGTCGGAGGATGCGACTTGGTCAACCAGCTACGATTCGATCGCAGCCAGTTGCGGCATTACAGTTGATGACTTCGAAGTTTCAGTATTCGAGGCTCGTTAGTCTGCCAATACATTTGGATACTAGAGAATACAAGCCAACCCAATGCTAGCAGTACCAAAATTGTTCTCCTGTG
>CAJWKT010000169.1 GCA_913041665.1 uncultured Gammaproteobacteria bacterium
TGCCAGGCTCCACTGTAGAAAGTGTTCGAAGAATATGCATTAAATGCGGTTGTCGACACTTAGCTGGAATATAATCCCTAACCTGGTCATCAAAGGTTATCAGTCCAACCGCATCCCGTTGACGCATAATGAAATAAGACAAGGCTGAAGCGAGAGTCACTCCATAGTTCAATTTACTCAAGCCACCAGAGCTATAATCCATCGAGGCACTGGTATCTAGCAAAATCATGCAACGTACGTTGGTTTCGTCTTCATATTGCTTGATATAAAACTTGTCACTGCGAGCATAGAGTTTCCAGTCTAGGTGACGCATGTCATCACCTCGCTGGTAATGCCTGTAGTCGTTAAACTCCACACTGAACCCACGATGCGGGCTCTTGTGTAAACCAGACAGAAAACCTTCCACTGCAACACGAGCCCGAAGCTCGAGATTATCGAGACCGGCCAGTACAGTTGGGTCGAGAAAGTTTAGTGGCTCAGACATTTCTAAGCGTATATTAAGCTATTTCTGACGCCGGTTCTGGTACGGCTTCCAGTAATCGCTGTATAACATCGTCGGTAGTCACTCTCTCCGCTTCAGCATGGAAATTGAGGATTATCCGGTGCCGCAGTATCGGCAACGCCAATGCCCGCACATCTCCATAAGACACGTTGTAGCGACCAAGCAATAAAGCTCTCACCTTACCTGCCAAAATCAAATTCTGGGAGGCGCGTATGCCTCCGCCCCAGCTTACCCAGTCTTTCACGAAATCCGGGGAAAACTCATTCTGTGGACGAGACGCATGCACTAACCTCACGGCATACTGGATAACAGCTTCCGCAGCCGGCACCAGTCGCGCAATACGCTGAAATTCTAGTATATCTTCTCCGCCTAGGGGATGTTCCAGCGCCTCATCATGAGTCTGAGTGGTCTGTCTAACCACCGTTATTTCATCAGCTTCGGAAAGGTAGCCCAACTCAATCTTAAACATGAAGCGATCTAGCTGAGCTTCGGGCAAGGGATAGGTACCTTCCAGTTCAATCGGATTCTGGGTCGCCAGTACGAAGAAAGGTTGGGCCATGGGGTGTGTCACACCAGCTGCAGTTACCTGCCTTTCCTCCATCGCTTCCAATAAGGCCGACTGGGTTTTAGGGGGAGTTCGATTAATTTCATCCGCGAGTAAAATGCTGGTAAAAATAGGTCCTTTGACGAATTTCAGCGTACGTCCACCTTCGCCTTCTTCAACTACTTCGGAACCTACAACGTCTGCGGGCATCAGGTCTGGCGTAAACTGGATGCGACTAAAATCCACTTGTAGAATATCAGCGACGGTCTTGATTAGCAGCGTTTTTGCCAAACCAGGTACACCAGTCACAAGAACATGGCCCCCGCCAAACAGGGCAATCAGCAACTCATCAATAATCGATTCCTGGCCAATGATTACCTTTTTTATCTCGGCAACAATTTTTTCCCTGCCCTCCTGCATTCGCTCTACTAATGCGAGATCATCCTGATTCTCAATTTCTAATACCTGTTCTGTTTCTGCCATGTGTTATTCCCGTGTATCAATGACTAAATGCATAGATTAAAAAATTGATGCCGATCTTGTAGGCCTCATTCGTATACTTGGTTGGATAGGGCCCATAGAATGTGTGTTCCCAACCATCGCCAAGGTCAGTGTTGTAGTTAGCGACCATCATCACCCGGCCATCGTCATCCAGTATCGCGTAAACTTCCGGAGGGTAGGCTGGATCATCTAATCTCATAAAGCCGCCGAAATCCCAAGTGACCATACGACCGGGCACTTGGGCTAGCTCGTCAATATCGAAAAAAATATGGAAAATCTCGTGACTGGTATCCAGTTTCACGATCTCCCGGTCTGGGAAAATTTTGCCTATTTCCATATACATGTCATCGAGGTGTGGCTGCCCCCAAAAATCATCGACCATGACAAACCCACCGCGAAACATGAATTCCCTGAGCACTTCGATTTCTTCAGGAGAAAAATTAGGACCTGAGTAAGAAGAACCGATAGGTACTCTTTTCCAGTTCATGTAAAGAAAGATATGCTCGAATAGTGCCGGGTCAGTAAGCTTAATATAGGCATGATTGCGGGGATTGGTGTCCACATTGGTATATCGTTGTACCCCCCTCAAAAAGTTTTCATCAGAATCGGGGTAATCAGTATCCCACCAGCCACCGCGACGGCGAAATCCGAAGCCACCCATGCCACCTCCATGATTGGTGTACTGTCCACGCATCCAGGTAAACTCGGTAATCTCGTTACCGTAAACAGAAAGATCCTCATCATTGCCAAATTGCAGCACCTGCCCTTCAAGCAGCGTTGATGGCAGACTCAAGCTGGCGCATAACAGAAACAGGGTGAAAATTTTTTGCCGCAACTTAATTCATTTCCTTGTCAATGGATTCTAGTAATACCTCTTGCGCACGCTGAAAACTCGGCGCTATCTCCAGCGCGTATAGCACATTCTGCTTGGCTTCCATAGCTTGACCGTTGCGAAGGTAAGCCTCCGCTAGGTTGGTATGAGCTTCAACCGGATCATTGATTTCTAGTCTCAAAAGGATCTCATACTCGGTGAC
>CAJWKT010000170.1 GCA_913041665.1 uncultured Gammaproteobacteria bacterium
TTCAGCATCTATCAACATTGGATTAGTAATGCTTTTGGGGTTAGCGGATACAGAAATGATACGTCCATCACTGATGGTGATCGTTCCCTGTTCAATAAATCCACCATTACCATCAATGATTCGCCCATTTACGATCATAAGATCCTGTGTGAGTGAGTTTTTAGAAAAAACCAGAAGGAGCCCGAGAATGATGATTTTTTTCACTAACTTAGTGCCTTAAAAAAACACCTTTGATGGTAGCATTATTTTTTTTTGATATTTTGTTCTCTGCGCGCCCAGTTCGATTTTTTGCAAAAACAGGATTAAATAGCATATGCGCAAATTAAAGCGGCTCTCGTGGTGCTACTTGAGATTTCGATGAGTATTTTGGCCTTCAATATATTTAAGCACTAGATTCTATGCCAAGGAGCTGGTTTTCGGTACAATAGACCCTGATTTTTGTGCATTTTTAGTAGAAGAATTTCTGATATTATTTGATATTTATCAGTAGATTAAATTTTAAATCTGCATAATAAAGATTAGGTATAAATGCCCCTTATGGGGTTTTTTATTGGGGCTGTGCGTGGCACCGCGCGGACTTAGAGGGAGAACGTGGGGTAGGAAAAAATGGGCCAATGGCCCATTTTTTGTTCTGGTGATAGTGAACGTTAAGTCTATGCTTGATAAAGATGGTTTGATTAGTTTGCTGGAACCCGTAGTTATCGCATTGGGCTATGAGTTGGTTGACTTGGATGCTCATACCGGAGGGCGTGGGACAATTCGGGTATATATAGACAGGGAACAAGGGATAATGCTTTCAGATTGTGAATTTTTGAGCCATCAATTGAGCGCATTTCTTGATGTTGAGGGGCCGTTTTCTGGAAATTATATCCTAGAGGTTTCCTCACCGGGAATCGACCGAAAACTGAGAACATTAGAGCATTTCCAGCAGTTTAAAGGGCAGGAAATAAGGGTTGAGCTAAGCAGGGCGCGAAATGGGCATAAGCGCCTAAAAGGGGCACTTATTGGGGTGAAGGGGGAGCAGATCCTGCTAGAGTTGGACGGAGACCTCATCAGCCTACATCTGTCAGATATTCATGCCGCACGTTTAGTGCCACAGTTTTAACGTATTAAGGTATAAGTTTAGTAAAAATGAGTAGAGAAATATTAATGGTTGTCGATGCCGTTTCTAATGAGAAGGGTGTCGAAAAAGAAGTAATTTTTGGGGCTATTGAGGCGGCGCTCGCTTCAGCAACAAAAAAACGTTCCAGAGAGGATATCGATGTAAGAGTTTCGATTGACCGAGAGACGGGCGAGTATGACACTTTTCGTCGTTGGGCAGTTTTCGCCGATGAGTCAGACGAGCTAGAAGAACCTGCACACGAATTGCGTCTGGAAGATGCAATTGACTTGGATGCTTTGGCTGAGCCTGGTGGTTTTGTGGAGGAATCTATGGAATCAGTAGGTTTTGGGCGAATAGAAGCGCAGGCTGCCAAGCAAGTGATTGTGCAGAAAGTTCGCGAAGCCGAGCGTGAGCAGGTGGCTGTGGAGTATGAGGGGCGCGAGGGCGAACTTGTTAGCGGAATCGTTAAGCGGGTCGATCGAAGTGGCACCTATATTGATTTGGGGGGCAAAGCTGAAGGCTTTGTTAGGCGCGAGGACCTTATTCCTCGGGAGCCAGTTAAGCCCCAGGATCGAGTTAAGGGGCTTTTAAGGGAAATTAGCGCCGAATTAAGGGGACCCCAGCTTTTTTTAACCCGCAGTGCGCCAGATTTTTTAATTGCGCTTTTTAAGCTTGAGGTGCCTGAGGTAGGTCAGGGCCTTATCGAAATCTTGGGGGCAGCTAGAGATCCAGGTCTACGAGCAAAGATTGCAGTAAAAAGTAACGATAAACGTATTGATCCAGTGGGTGCTTGTGTCGGTATGCGTGGTTCGCGTGTACAAGCCGTCTCTAACGAGCTAGCTGGCGAGCGCGTTGATATTATTTTGTACGATGAAAGTCCAGCCCAATTTGTAATTAACGCTATGTCCCCAGCCGACGTAACGTCAATTGTTGTAGACGAAGAGAATCACAGCATGGATCTTGCGGTTGATGAAGAGAAGCTTTCGCAGGCTATTGGGCGGGGAGGTCAGAATATTAGATTGGCTAGCGAGCTTACTGGTTGGGAACTAAATGTTATGACCGAATCTGACGCAGAGGAGAAAAATGAGCAGGAATCTCGGGAAATGCTGCAGGTATTCATGGGAGAGCTTGATGTTGATGAGGATGTAGCCGTGATCTTAGTCCAGGAGGGTTTCTCCTCTCTTGAAGAGGTTGCGTATGTACCGGAAAAGGAACTTTTGGCTATTCAGGAGTTCAACGAAGATATCGTAAGTGAGTTGAGGGCCCGAGCTAGGGATGTATTAATCACAAAGGCAATAGTCAGCGAAGAGGTTATTGATCAGTCAGAGCCAGCGGCTGATCTGCTTGCTCTCGAGGGAATGGATAAAGAACTTGCTTTCGAGCTAGCTAGTCGGGGAATTGTGACTCGCGGGGATTT
>CAJWKT010000171.1 GCA_913041665.1 uncultured Gammaproteobacteria bacterium
ACCCGTCGCTGTGGGCAGCACCGCCGCAATATGCAGGGCAAATGCCTTGGTCAGTGTACCGCCTGTAAGCTGCAGCAGCACCTGCGTATTTGCGCGGGCGCAGGCAAAGCCGGATATGAGGGTATCCCCGATCGAAACCCCGCTGAAGAGGTAGGTGTCGGCAACGCCTGCCGTTACTTCCTGCAGCCCGGCGTGCCCGAACGCCACGTGAAAGATCAGCGAGATCTCGATCTTGTCGCGTAACCTGCACCAGCCGTCTAGGTCGCTCTTCGGCAAAGGATCCTCTATATGTCCTACGACCGGGTGTGCCTCCAGCTCTTTAATAAGGGGCAGCACGGTAGCCAGGGTCCGGTTGCCATTGAAGTCGTAGTGAATCTTGAAGCCCTCCGGCGCTACTTCCTCAGCAGCACGGGTCTGTTCCATTACATCGTGGAACGAGGCCGTGTGCATCTTGAAAGTCCGATAACCCTGTGCGGCGGCACGCTCGATCTCGCTGGCGAACTCCTGAGGCGATGCCTGCGCGGTCCAGGCGGCAACCGACACGGCATCTCGCACCTTCTGGCCCATGAGCTTGTAAGCCGGCACGCCCAGGTATTTGCCCATGACATCGTAGAGCGCCCCGCCCAGGCCGGGATCGAAAGTGTTGTTGACAAAATCAAAGGGATCGCGGCCGATGAGCGGTTCCACTGCTGCCCGCGCTAGCCTGCCCAGACGATGGTCGCCGTACCCCACCAGACCATTATCGGTCTCCACCTTGTAAATGGTGCGCTGATTGACACCGTAGAACCGTACTTCCCTTCCCTGGTAGCGACTAGCATAACGGGGGAGAATCGGAATAATTTCGATGTTGGTAATTTTCATCTTTCAGTTCCTCCTGAAAAAGCGTAGTTGCGCGAAAAAGGGGTGTCGACCAAGGCGATTGCATTGTGAAGAATCCTTAGAAGAAATTGCGATTATCTCCGAGTTATTACGCGGCTTAGACCTCAAGGGCTGCATCGTCACCACCAGTGCCTTCGGCTGCCATAAAAGCACCGCCGCGCAAGTCGTTGGACAAGGGGTCGACTACGTGCTGGCCGCCAAGGCGAATCAACCCAAACGGCACACCCCTCTCCAACACTTGTTTGACCCCTCGGACTATCAACTCAATTGGCCGGAGCATGAGCTACGGGACCTCCTGAGAATCTCCTCGGAGCCTATGTAGATCATGCCTTTTCATACTCTTCTGTCTTATCTTCCAAATGCAAATCTGCCAAATTGCGATGTCCCACTACCGTACCATCATCGTGCTCATCCCGCTTGATATTGCCCAGCATCTCATACAGCTCACGCAAGTTCTTAATCCCCCCAACCCCCCCCCAAGCCGTAATCACCACTGTCATCAGCAGAATCACCACACAAAACCACCACCAGAATTTGCCCCAAGCTGCATCGCTGATATCCGTACTGAGCATATAAACTTCTCAGCTACCCAGCCTCACTCGCCCCACGTATCCACCACCGTCTACCCTGCGATATACGCCACCGCTATCGCCGCTATCGGCCACGTGATCCCCATCACAACTATTCGCCCACGACATCCGTACATTGCGTATCGCATGTTGACCCAGACATCAAGCCTTGTAACGAGGAGCCATCCAACTTATAAACGTCCCATTTTCTACCAGAGAAATCGGATATATCCTTGCCTGGAAGGACGGGACTGAGTGGCCCGATGAGCAACGCGTGCTTAACAAGTTACGCACAGCACTAACTGACAACACTCCACTTCAATTGAGCGTTGTCCAGGCAGGGATCGTGCGTGCTTGGGTCGAGGAGAAAACCAGCGGGCATTACGGCGGTGGCCAAGTATTCAACCTGGAGGAATCATCAATTCTTCGCAAATTGGACACCGCAATCACCAGACATAATAAACCGGGTAATGATGAAGCTGCAACATCCTGACCCTATGTAGCCTTTGCGGAACATCTAATGACTACTGACTGTAGTTTATAAGCAAACCTGGGGCGACTACTACCTCGTCATATAATCCACATCGAACACATAGAAGCGGGACGGTCCTCACAGCCGTCCCGCTTCTATGTGCCCTCTGTCACGCCTCAATCGCCCCACGTATCCAATGCGGGTATTGGGCATGGCAGGTCCGCTGTATTCGTGGGAGCCAAAAGCTACTTCAGCGTTGGACTCGTGAATGTGAGCTTATTGCCAAATGGATCGACCAACTTCAACTCTGTCGATCCCCAGGCCTGGTCGATAGGTTCGTCGCTAGAGCCGCGTTGTTGTAGTTCTAAGTGGAGGAGGCGCAGTTTTCGACTTGGAGATAGGCTGCGCCGGGGCCATCGGCATCGCCGGCCTCCACCAACCGGCGGCCGGACCCGCTGGGGGAGCTCGGGGAGCTCGCAGAAACGATGCTTCGAACTTCATTGCATTGTCAAAATTCTTGTTGTTCGATTCGCCCGCTACAT
>CAJWKT010000172.1 GCA_913041665.1 uncultured Gammaproteobacteria bacterium
TGCAGGTACTGTTACTAATGAAGCTGCTCTAATGCGTGATAGACCTTCGTATTTGGCTGTGTTACTTGAACGCGATAGTAGTGTAGGCTTTGCGGTTGCTGATATAGCTACCGGAGATATTCGTTTTAGTGAGATCGATCAAGTAGCACTGGAAATAAGTTCTTTTAACCCTGCGGAGTTACTCGTCGAAGAGGAATCAATTGTTCCCTCTAGTTTTGAATCAGTGCTTGTGACGAGGCCCGTTATGCATTTTGCAGTTGCGCAAAAGATCGTAGCGAAGCAATTTGGAGAAATTGCACCGGAAACTATAGGTAGCAATCAAGCTGTTACTGTTGCGCTAGGCCAATTGATTCGGTATCTCGAGGAAGTTTACCCTGCTTCTTTAGGTGCTTTGCAGCGAATAAGGCCTCTTGCCCGTGACACAATACTGGGTATAGACCGTCGAACGCTTACGAATCTAGATGTTTTACCCAGCGAAAACAAGCATTCGCTCTTTGCAGCCCTTAACAAGACATCCACTGCCATGGGGTCTAGATTGCTGCGCCAATGGCTGACACGACCGTTGAGAGATCCGAGGTTGTTGGCGGAGAGACATGATTCTGTAGAATGGGCTTTTAACAACCAAATTAAGCGGGCGCAGTTAATTTCACTTTTGAAACAAGTTGATGATCTTGCCCGTATTTGTGGCCGTGTTGGAACTGGAGCGGTTTCGCCAAGAGACCTAAACTCCTTCCGTAAAGGGCTATTAATTGCCTGTAAAGTAGTTCCGCACTTAGAAGAACCTTTATTACCTCAGCTTCTTAGTAGTTTAATTTCCTCTTTAAATGATGCAAATACCCCTTTGTCTAAGTTGAAAAAAATCCTTATACCCCAAAACTAATTAAACATTAGTTTTGGGGGTAGGAATGAAATTGAGTCGGGATTTAGCGTATGTCTTAACACGAAGAACAATTTTAGCTCAATTAATTTTCCACCAAAATCCTTTACCGAGCACACCAATTTTTTTTCGATTGGTAGCCATGTAAAAAAAACACTGTTATTGGTAGGGAATCCTTCTTCAGTCCATACTTATGGTCGGATTGCTCGTGCCCAAATAGAGAACGCTCGTGAGCTCGTGGCGGATACGATTGGCGCAGACCCGGGAAGACTCGTTTTCACTAGTGGAGGGACCGAAGCAAATAATTTGGCTATCACCGGTACAGACCGCAAAATTCAGTTGGTGTCTGATATCGAGCATGATTCAGTACTCGCGGCATCCCCCAAAGCCTTGCGCATTCCAGTCGATCAGACTGGAATTGTGAACCCTTCCGCACTTGATGAGATACTTACCAGGCAAAACTCGCCCGCTCTGGTCTCGGTTATGCTCGCAAACAACGAGACTGGCGTTATTCAGCCTGTAGCCGAAATTACAACAGTAGCTCACTCACACAATGCTTTAGTTCATTGTGATGCAGTGCAGGCACTTGGAAAACTGCCCGTCGACATGGCTGCGCTTGGGGTGGATTTAATGACCGTATCAGCACACAAAATTGGAGGCCCCAAAGGAATCGGTGCATTGGCTATACACTCCCGTACTGAGATTGGAGCACAATTAGTCGGCGGTGGACAAGAAAGCCGTCGGAGGGCAGGAACAGAAAACGTCTCTGGAGCGGTTGGTTTTGCTGAAACTTGCGTCGAGATCAATAAAAACCAAGATGAAATTGATCGAATACTGTATCTCAGAAACCGATTCGAGAAACAACTTATCAGCGAGGTCCCAGACATCGAGATACATGGCCGTGGAAACCCGCGCTTAGTTAATACTTCCTGCGTACGTCTGGTAGGTATGCCTGCTGAGATTCAAATAATAGCGCTTGATCTAGCTGGTGTCGCAGTCAGTGCGGGCGCCGCATGTAGCTCAGGAAAAGTTGCGAGCAGCCATGTATTAACGGCAATGGGTGTTGAACCGATCGCCGCCGACGAGTCCATTCGCGTAAGTCTGGGTTGGGCAACGACAGAAAAAGAAATTGAACACGCTACAAACGCGTGGCTTGCGCTATATAATCAAATACAGAACAAGTCCGGCAGGACCGCTGCGTGAACTATGGGAAATACAAGAAAGCCATGACGGGGACTGACGACCTTAAGTTGCCAATCTACCTAGATTATCAATCGACCACGCCGGCGGACCCACGTGTGGTAGATGCGATGCTACCCTACTTCTTTGATAAACCCGGGAATCCTCATTCCCGGTCGCACGGTCTCGGCCGGGAAGCGCACGATGCGGTTGAGGCAGCCCGCATAAAGATCGCGTCTACAATCGGATCAGAAGCCCGAGAGATCATTTTTACCTCGGGCGCAACCGAATCCAATAACCTAGCCTTAAAGGGAGCTGCCCAATTTTATGGTGACACTAAGCGTCGGATTATCACGGT
>CAJWKT010000173.1 GCA_913041665.1 uncultured Gammaproteobacteria bacterium
AGAAGGGCCGTCTTCATCGGAGTCCTTCGACCCCTCAGGTTCTCAGCCAGATCCACCGGATTGAAGATGATGGCCGTGTAGAAATAGGTGAAGAACACGATCAGCATTCCGTAGATGCTGTAATACACCGGCCCAGGGCTGAACCACGCCGTGAGGGCAGCTTGCACACCCGTCGGCAGGAACGGCAGACCCATGATGGCGGTTGGGAACTGCATGATCGTGATCGCGAAGATGATCGGCATAACGCCCGACGTATTCACCTTCAGCGGCAGATACTGCGTCTGACCGCCATGGACTTGGCGACCCACCTGGCGCTTTGAATACTGCACGGGTATCCGCCGTTCCGCCAGGGTGACGAAGATGGCGCCCATGATGATCGCCAGCGTAGCCGCGACGATAGCCAGAGCTCCGATGAGCCCGAATCCGCCGGACTCCGCCGAGGTCATGAACCGCAGGACTTCCGCTATGCCAACTGGGGTCCGGGCCACGATGCCTGCGTAGATGATCAGCGAGATTCCTTGGCCGATCCCGTATTCCTCAATCTGCTCGCCGAGCCACATGATAAATGCGGTACCGGTGGTGAAGGTGATAACACACATGAGCATGAATCCGAGGCCGGGATTCGGGACGACTTCGGTCCCGTAGGATTGCAGGAGCATGCCGATACCGAGTGACTGTACGATACAAAGTCCAACCGTTCCGTAGCGGGTGTATTCGGTAATCTTTCGCTGTCCTTCTTGTCCGCTTTTTTGGAGTGCCTCGAGCCAGGGCACAACGGGGACGAGTAGGGAGAGGATAATGGACGCGGTAATGTACGGCATGATGCTGAGCGCGGCGACGGTCGCTTGGCTGAATGCGCCACCGGTGAACATGTCGTATAGACCAAGGAACCCGCCTCCGCCGAGGCTTTCGGCGAGTTTTGATCCATCGACGCCCGGTGCAGGGACGTGGCACGCGAGACGATAGAGGGACAGCATCACAAGAGAGAATATGATGCGGCTCCTCAGCTCGGGTATTTTGAAAGCGTTACGGAAATCCTCAAGAAACTTAAAACCTACTCGATTGTTGAACACACCACCGATCTGCACCAGAGCAGTTACAACGAAAACAATATTCTGACCGAGTTTGAAATGTTATTCAAGTCGAAGGGCAACCCACCGATCGGGTTTTTACGTGCCGTAATCCAATAAAATTTTTCATGCATAAAAATCGAATATTAATCTTTTATTTTATTCTGGTAAAATTAGCCCCATTTTAAGAATGCAATTTACTGTTTTTGCATTATTTTTATTTCAATTTTATGCTTCCTCAAAGCTCATTCAAAGATAGACAGCAACAATTTGATTTCAAAGCCGTACGGGATATTTTGCTGAAATTTAATGTTTTAGCAATAAGAGACTACTTGGAGAATGTCATTTTGTATGTTAGCATAAATCATTGCAAATTAGCTTTTTTTGCTTTTAATAAAAAGGGCGGATTATCCTAATTTGCCCGGATCATTTCCTTTGACATCGGCATTTTTTCTACATTTTGGATTCCTAAAGTTAATATGACTTCTCGTGTGATGGTAATGGGAGTGGGTGCTTTTGCACATTCGGTACAGGCCATTCTGCAAGAAGATGGCGCTGAAACTTCCTGCTATCTGACACGGCCGTATGGACACTACGGTCCCTCCGTTCTAGGCCAGACATGGAGTTCTGAAAAACATCCTAAGCCGCTTGGATCTAGTACTCGATAAAAACCTAAATCCAGATCCAATAAAATTGATAGAAGGATGGATATATTTCCTAAATAATCTGGAGTTGAAGGAGACTAAGACGATTAGCGTTGAACCAGGGAGGGGGGTTCAGGGCAAAGCTAAGGAAATCGAACTTACGGCATTAGGACAACTAGGCGACGCGTGCGGCAAGTTCGTTGGTTGGCCTTGGTCACATCCCTGGCGAGTTGATAGAGTGGGGCGGCGGAGAGATACGAAAGACTCTCGTAATTTGGAGTTGTATTTACCCCAACAGGATGAACAGGAACCATTGGTTATCATCTCAGTTGAAGATAA